>JAHCIP010000138.1 GCA_026129165.1 Anaerolineae bacterium | reverse complement strand
GTTCATGGCCGGTGGCTGGAAGGACAACGATCCGTACTGGCTGGAGGAAGTTCCCTGGACCATGTATTTTACTGAGCGCTACGCGCTGCATGGCGCGTACTGGCACGATAAGTTCGGGGAAGTTCTCAGCCACGGCTGCGTGAATCTGTCGCCTGAAGACGCCAAGTTCCTGTTTACCTGGTCAGGCCCCGTTGTTCCGCCGGACAAGAACCGCGCGCTGGCCTCGCCGGATAACCTGGGAACGTGGGTGTACGTCCATCCATGAGCCGAGACCCACGAGGACCTCTCGCCATGAAGCGCCATCTGCCCTGGTCGCTCCTGATCGCTGCGCTGCTTGTCGTATGGGCGGCAACACCCGCCCACGCCGAGCCTAGCCCCGACGGCGAGCCGCTGGCGACGCTGCCGCCTCCCCGGGCGGGCTTTGAGCTGAAGTCCATCTTACCCAAAGTGTATCTGCCCAACCCCAAGCACCAGTACCAGGGCTGGAACAACTGTGGCCCAACCACCACGGCCATCGCCCTGAGCAACTACGGGGTCATGCGGACGCAGACCGAAGCCGTCAACGTCCTGAAGCCCAACCCCAAGGACGTCAACGTCAGCCCGTACCAGATTGTGGACTACGTCCGCGCTCAGGGGCTTGACGCCCAGATGCGCGTCAACGGCACGATTGACACGCTGATGTGGTTCTTGAGTAACGATATTCCCGTCATTGTCGAGCAGTGGCTGCCCGAAGACGGCGGCATGGGCCACTACCGCCTGGCGACCGGCTACAACCGCGAGCGCCAGACCATGACCTTCGACGACTCGTATCTCGGTCCCGACCAACGCTGGACGTGGGAAGACTGGGATGCCCGCTGGAGCGAATTCAACCCCAACCACATCTTCATCCCGGTCTACAAGCCGGAGCAGGCCGCCCTCGTCCGCGCCTTGCTCGGCCCCGACGCCAGCGACAGCCAGATGTGGCAGCGGGCCGAGGCCAATGCCCGCCAGCTTATCCAGGACAACCCGGGCGAGGGCCGCAACTGGTTCGCGCTAGGCGACGCGCTGCTGAACCAGAACCGCGTCGAAGAGGCGTACCAGGCGTATGAGAAGGCGTATGCGGTGGGTCTGCCGTTCCGCTACTACTGGTATCAGTTCGGCCACTTCGAGGCGGCGACCAAGCTCGGCCGCTGGCAGCGGCTGATCCAACTGTCGGAACCGGTCCTGGCCCGCGCGCCTGTCCACGAGGAGATGTTCTACTACCGGGGCGTGGCCTACCAGAACATGGGCAACAAGGCCGCCGCCCGCGACGCGTTCATGCAATCGCTGGACGCCAACCGCTTCTTCGCCCGCCCCAAGGTCGCCCTCGACAGCCTGAACTAAGACCTGGTCACACCACAACTGAATAGACCCGCGCAGCCACCCGCCGACGGGTGGCTTTTGCGTGCTTATAGCAACTTCTAATGGACAAGATTACAGGGTTGTTGCAAAGTCGCCCATGATAGAGCACGGATGGGGAGAATGAACGGATGAGGCGTCTGACTGTGGACGCCGCACCCTCAGCGAGGTAAGCGCGGCGGCTTGATCCGTCCATCCTCTTCATCCGTGCTCTAGACGTGGGGACTTTGACAAGCCTCTGCCTCCGCACCGCCACGAACCTATCTCCCATAAGAAACTAAGTATAATTACACTAATTCACCTCAGTCCGACGATAGGAGAGCCTGTGACCACCGTAGTCACCCCCACCAACAGCTCCGAGGGCGTGCGCTGGAACCTGAATGACCTGTACTCTGGCCCGGATGACCCCAAACTAGCCGAGGGGCTGGACCGCGCCGACGGCCTCGCCGCCGACTTCGAGACCGCCTATCGCGGGCAGGTCAACGTCCCCGGCGGGCCGTCGGTCGAAACGCTGCTTGCGGCCCTGCGCGACTTGGAACAGTTGTATGATCTCATGTCACGGGCGGGCGGCTACACCAGCCTGGCCTTCGCCGCCAACACCCAGGACCCGGCCATCCTCAACGCCCAGCAGCGCGTCCAGCAGCGGCTGACTGCCGTGCGTAACCGTATTCTGTTCTTCGACCTGGAGTGGCAGGCCGTCGAAGACGAGGCGGCCGAGCGCCTGCTGGCCGACCCGCGCCTGGCCGACTACGCCCACAGCCTGCGCGTCGAACGGCTCTACAAGCCCCACACTCTCAGCGAGGCCGAGGAAAAAATCGTCAACGAGAAGGATATCAGCGGCACGCAGGCGTGGCGGCGGCTGTTCACCGAGACCACGTCGGCGCTCATGATTCCTGTCCTCAAGCACGGCCAGACGGAGAAGCTGACGCTCGATGCGACGCTGGCCCTCATGCGCGACCTGGACCGGCCGACCCGCCAGGCCGCCCATGATGCCCTGTACGAGACCCTGGCGACCCAGGAGCACCTGCGCGCCTACATCTACGACTCCATCGTCCAGGACCGCCTGACCATGGACCGCCTGCGCCACTACCCCGACCCGATGGCGGCGCAGCACCTGAGCAACCAGATTGAACCGCAAGCCGTCGAGACGATGATGGCCGTGGTAGAGGCCAATTATGGCCTGGCCCACCAGTACTGGCGGCTCAAGGGTCGGCTGCTCGGCCTGGACAAGCCCACCATCTACGACCAGTACGCGCCCATCGGGCAGACCTCGCACAAGCTGAGCTACACCGAGTCGCAGGCCATCATCCTGGACGCGCTGGCCGGCTTTACGCCGGAGTTCGCCGCCATCGCCCGTCAATTTTTTGACCAAAGCTGGATTGACGCCGAGGTGAGGCAGGCCAAGAGCGGCGGCGCGTTCTGCGCTGGCGTCACGCCGTCCCTCCACCCCTACATCCTGTGCAACTACAACGACAACCTGCGCGACTGCCTGACCGTCGCCCACGAACTGGGCCACGGCATCCACGATGTCCTCTCGGCCCGCCGGCAGAACGTCTTCCACTACCACCCCAGCCTGCCTGTCGCCGAGACGGCCTCGGTCTTCGCCGAGATCACCGTCTTTGACCACCTGGTGCAGCGCCAGGCCAGCCCGTCCGACCAGTTGGCCCTGCTGTGCGGGACCATCGAAGACATGATGGCGACCGTGTTCCGCCAGAACGTGCTGACGCGCTACGAGCAGCAGGCCTACGCCGCCCGCGCGAGCCAGCGCCTCTCGCCCGACCTGCTCAAGCAGTTCTGGTGGGATGCCAACGCGCCCTACTATGGCGACGCGCTCCAGATGACCGAGGGCTATCGCTGGGGCTGGTCGTACATCCCCCACTTCATCGGGACGCGCTTCTACACCTATGCCTACGTGTTTGGCGAGTTGCTCGTCCTGGCGCTGTATACCCTGTACCGCGAGCAGGGAGCATCGTTTGTGCCGGGCTTTATCCGGCTGCTCGAGAGCGGCGGCAGCGCCGCCCCGGCCGACCTGGTCAAGCCGCTCGGCATTGATCTCCAGGACCCGCAGTTCTGGCAGAAGGGCTTCGACGAGCTAGGCCGCCTCATCACCTGGGCGCACCGCCTGGCCGATGGGGCGCTGAACTAGATATGACAAGTCATTTATTGCTGCTGACGACGCACCGCGTTAGACTTGTCATAGCGTTCGACCCACTTCCCCAATGATAAGGATACGCACCAGGCTATGACCTCTCTACCCTTGACTCAGCCCGCTCTATGGGCGAAGGCTCGGCCCTGGCTCATCGCCAGCGTCACCTTTGCCATCCTCTGCCTCGTCGCCTACTGGGGCGGCGCGGCCAAGATTGACGCCCGGTTCTGGACCGGCGTCGTAATCCTGTCCGCGCTGATCCTCGCCTTCGGCGCGGTCACATGGTGGCTGTTCCTCAGCCCCGTGCCGGCGGGCAAAAAGGTACGCCTGCCATCCCTTAGCCTCGCCGTTCGCCAGGCTGTCGCCTTTCTGGCGACCATCAGCAACCTCATGCTGGTGGCCGGTGGGACGTGGGACGAAGCCTGGCATCGCCGCTTCGGGGTAGGGGCGGCCATCAATGACTTCTTCTGGCAGCCCCACCTGATGATCTATGGCAGTATGGCCCTGACATCACTGTTCGCTATGGGCGGCTTGCTCCTGCTCTTGCGCGGGCGGGGCGATGTTCGGCTGCGCTTTCGCGCCGAGCCAATGATTGGCCTGCTGGCCCTCACCTCGGCCTTCGCGGCGTTTTCCGCGCCCTCCGACGCCGTCTGGCATCAGGTCTACGGCCTCGATATTACCGCCTGGAGCCTGCCGCATGTCATGCTCTCGACGAGCATCGCTCTCGTCATGCTGACGACGGCGGCCATGCATCTGTCGCAGCGGCCCGCAGCGGCGTGGCGAGGTCTCGGCGCATTGAGCCTGCCAGAGGCGCTGGCCGCCCTGATGCTGGGCGCCTCCGTTGTGCTGTTCACCCTCATCGCCGCGACGGAATGGGAGTCCATTACCGCGATAGGCGCCGGCCTCCCGGCCGCGTTCTGGACGCGGCCGGAGTGGCTCTATCCTGTTGTCGTCCTGTCCATCGCGTCGCTCTACGGCCATGTCGCGCTCTACGCGGCCAGGCGAGTGGGCTTTGCCACCTTGGTGATGCTGGTGGCCCTCGGCCTGCGCTGGGGGTTGATGAGTCTTGGCGGCCTCACGGTGGGGCAGCGGGATGTCCCCGTCACCGCGCATCTCCTCCTGCTCCTGCCCGCCCTGGCCCTGGATGGTTGGTACTGGCTGCGGCGGCGCGACCCTGAGAGCAACACCACCCTCATGGGCGGGGCGCTCGTCTCGAACACGTTCGGGCTGCTGACCATCCTGCCCCTCATCGCCACGACCATGGTCTTTCCGCGCGTCAATGCCAGCACAGTCCCGGCGATGATTCTGTGGGGGCTGCTGATGGGGTTGTGGTTCGCCTGGACCGGCAGCGGTGTGGGGCGCTGGCTCAGCCGTCTCGGCGCCGGCCAGGAGAGGGTGGCGGCGCTCAGTCCGCGCGCGGTCTGGGTCGGCGCGAGCGCCCTGGTTCTGCTGGCCCTCTTCACCGTCGTCTACATGCTGACCGCCATCCCGCCTACGGCCTAGCCGCGCCGCTTGAGGCAGCCGGTGGGGGAGACGCTCTCCCACCGGCTGTGTTTTTAGGGCATTGGCGTCCCTCATGCTTGTGATGTATACTCACACCGACCATAGCGGTTCTCGTCATTCCTACCCCTTCCTTCGAGGCTTTCCTATGTCCCGCCGTCTCCACTATACCCCCCAAATTGATCCGACCGCCTTCGTCGCGCCGACGGCCACCGTCCTCGGCGATGTCGCCCTGGCCGAGGAGGCAAGCGTCTGGTTTGGCGCCGTCCTGCGCGGCGACAACGACGCCATCCGCGTCGGCGCCCGCACCAATATCCAAGACCAAGCCATCATCCATGTGGACCCCGACGCCCCCGTGACCATCGGTGCGGATGTCACCGTCGGCCACCGCGCCATCATCCACGGCGCGACAGTCGAGGACGGCTGTCTCATCGGCATGGGCGCCATTGTCCTCAACAGCGCGGTCGTGGGCGCGGGATCCATCGTCGGCGCGGGGGCGGTCGTCCGCGAAAGGGAGATTATCCCGCCGCGATCCCTCGTTGTCGGCATTCCGGCCAAGGTCGTCCGCCAACTGACCGACGCGCAGGTCCAGGAGAACGTGGCTTCGGCGGCGCGCTATGTCGCCAACAGCCGCGCCTACCTGGCCTACCTCTCTCAATCCAGTCAGGACTAACCGCAGAGGACGCAGACGGCGCGGAGGATACATAAAATTCTCTGCGCCCTCCCCGCCCTCCGTGGTAATAGGACGCCCCCATGCACGTTGACCTGCTCATCACCCACGCCGCCCAACTGCTGACGCTGGCCGCGCCTGGTCCCCGCACTGGCCGTGCGCTGGCTGACCTGGGACTGGTGGAGGATGGGGCGGTCGCCTGCCGAGATGGGCGCATTGTCGCCGTCGGGCCGACGCGAGAGGTGCTGGCCCAGGTAGACAGCGCCGCCGAAACCCTGGACGCCCGGGGGCGCGTCGTCATGCCCGGCTTTGTGGACGCCCATACCCACGTCGTCTACGCCGGCGACCGCGCCGCAGAGTTCGAACAGCGCGTCCAGGGCGCGACCTACCTGGAAATCATGGCGGCGGGCGGGGGCATTATGTCCACCGTCCGCGCCACCCGCGCCGCCAGCCTGGACCAACTCATGGATCAGACCCGCGCCCGGCTGGACCGCATGCTCCGACTGGGGACGACGACGGTCGAGGCCAAGACAGGCTATGGCCTGGATGCCGAGACCGAGCGCAAGATGCTCCAGGTCATCGCCGCCCTGGACCGGACACACCCGCTAGATCTAGTTCCGACCTACCTGGGGGCGCACGCGGTTCCGGCCGAGTACAGCGGGCGCGCCGACGAGTTTGTGGATTTTGTGGTGGGGGAGCTAGCCCAACTCAAGGCCGAGGGACAGCCGATTGAGTTTGTGGACGTGTTCTGTGACGCCGGAGCCTTTACCGTCGAGCAGAGCGAGGCCGTCCTGACGCAGGCATTGGCATTGGGATATAAGCTAAAAATCCATGCCGACGAGTTCGCCCACCTGGGCGGGGCCAGCCTAGCGGGGCGGCTAGGGGCCGTCTCAGCCGACCACCTGGCCGTCACGCCGCCGGAGGAAATGCGGCGGCTGGCGGAAGCGGGTGTGATGGGCGTGCTCCTGCCGGGGACTAGCTTCGGCCTGGGTCACACGCACTACGCCGATGGCCGGGCGATGGTCGAGCAAGGGGTGGCCGTCGCGCTGGCAACCGACCTGAACCCTGGCACCTGTCCGTGCGAGTCCATGCCCTTCATGATTGCCCTGGCCTGCCGGGGTCTACGCCTCAGCCCGGCCGAAGCCGTGGTGGCCGCTACCCTCAACGCCGCGTGGGCCATGGGGCGCGGCGACCGCGTAGGCAGCCTGGCCGTCGGCAAACAGGCTGACCTGCTCGTGTTGGATACCACCGACTACCGCGACCTGGCCTATCGGTTCGGGGGGAATGTGGTCCAGCGTGTGGTGAAACAGGGAACGGTCGTGGTGTAAGGCCTGATTCTTAGAACGCGCCAGAGCTGCAAGCCTGGAGCAGGGTGCCCAGGACCATGCCAATCACGACGATCAAGCCGACAGTGATGAGAATCTTCTCGTTCCGCGAACGCTTGCGGGTCTCCGTTCGACGCGCCATAGCTCAATACCTCCTGATCAGATTAAGCCAAATTATAGCACCGGCTCTCGGCCAGTGCCAAAATCAGGCCGCACACTACAACGTTTTTCAACTGCCTGAGGTACGCTAAGGTAAGTGACCACCTCACCCTGGGCCGCGCCTTGACAATCTCCCCATTTCTTATTACAATGCGCGGCACTTCCAATCACGCCGGGTGGCGCCCCATCCCGCCCGAGTATAGTCTTGTCCTGAGGAGGAGAAGAGTTATGAAACGAACGCAGTGGCTCGTCCTGTTGACGGCGCTCCTGATGCTCGCCGTGACCGTTGCTTGTGGTGGCGGCCAGACGGCCGCGCCCGCCGCCGCTCCGACCACGGCCCCCGCGGCCGCCAAGCCCACTGAAGCGCCAGCCAAGGCGGCCGCCACAGCGGCCCCCGCCCCCACCCAGGCCCCCGCGGCCGCGAAGCCCACCGAGGCGGCGGCTAAGGCTGGCCCCAGCGCCACGATCAAGATCGTGTCCAGCCTGCCCATGACGGGTAGCTCCCTCGGTCAGACGCAGACCGTGGTCAACGCCATCAAGCAGGCCCTGGACGAGGCCCAGAGCAAGGCGTGCAACGGCGCGGTGACCATCACCTTTGAGGCGTGGGACGACGCGACCGCCGCGCGCGGCGCGTGGGACCCGGACCAGGAGACCCAGAACGCCAACAAGGCGGCCGCCGATAAGAGCATCGTGGCTTACATCGGCACGTTCAACTCAGGCGCCGCCAAGCTTTCGATCCCGATTCTCAACCAGGCCGGCCCGCTGGTCATGATCTCCCCCGCCAACACCTACCCCGGCCTGACCAAGCCTGGCAAGGGCGAAGCGGGTGAGCCGGACAAGTATTATCCGACCAAGGTCCGCAACTACACCCGCGTCGTCCCCGCCGACGACCTGCAGGGCGCGGTGGGCGCGAGCTGGGCCAAGCAGTTGGGCGCCACCAAGGTCTACATCCTGGACGACCAGGAACTGTACGGTAAGGGTCTGGCCGACGTGTTCGAGGCGTCAGCCAAGAAGATCGGCCTGCAGGTGCTGGGCCGCGACGGTATTGACGGCAAGGCGCAGGACTACCGCGCCCTCATGACCAAGATCAAGGGCCTCAACCCCGACCTGATCTATTACGGTGGTATCACCCAGAACAACGCCGGCCAGCTCGTCAAGGATATGCGCGCGGCGGGTATGGCAGCCGCCACGACGAAGTTCATGGGACCTGACGGTATCTTCGAGCAGGCGTTCATTGACGCGGCGGGCAAGGATGCGGCCGAGGGCGTGTACGTGACGTTCGGCGGTATCCCGCCAGCGAAGTTGGAAGGCGACGCTAAGAAGTGGTATGACGCCTATAAGGCTAAGTTCAACGCTGAGCCGGAGGCCTACGCTGTCTACGGCTACGAGGCGGCTAAGGTTGTGCTGGCGGCCATCAACAAGAGTTGCGCCAACCCGACCGACCGTAAGGCCATCCGCGACGCCGTCTTCGCCACCAAGGACTACAAGGGCGTCCTGGGCACCTGGAGTTTTGACGAGAACGGCGACACGACGCTGACCGACATGTCCGGTTCGCAGGTCAAGGCCGGCAAATTCGAGTTCGTCAGCACGCTGAAGTCTCAGTAATCGGAGTGTGAGGGCGGGCGTGAGACCTTCTCACGCCCGCCATTGTTCCCGGCTAACCCAGAAACGGGTGGCGCGAGCATGTCATCCGTTTCCCGGCATCAGCTTGTTGAGGAAGCCCTATGGCCACCACCAGTCCGACCGTCCGCACAGGTTCCG
Source organism: Anaerolineae bacterium (assembly GCA_026129165.1). Taxonomy (GTDB): domain Bacteria; phylum Chloroflexota; class Anaerolineae; order Epilineales; family JAHCIE01; genus JAHCIE01. The sequence continues at coordinate 5,542 of JAHCIP010000138.1, read as the reverse complement.
CGCTGCCGCGGTGGGCGCGTAATCTCGCCCTCACCCTCCTCATTCTCTATATTGTTCTCCTGGTTGGACCCATTGCGGGCCTGGACGCCCCTCGTATCTGGCAGAGTATCGCGGCTGAGCCAAAGACCCTGGTGCAGGTGGCGCTGGTCGGTCTGGCCAACGGCTCCATCATTGCCATCATCGCGCTCGGTTACACCCTTGTCTACGGTATTATCGAACTGATCAACTTCGCGCATGCCGACGTGTTCATGTTGACCGCGTTTATGTCGCTGACGGTGTTAGGCGCCATAGGGGTGGACCAGAAGAGCAGCTCAGGCCAGATTTTCGTCGGCGTCCTGGTCGCACTCGTCGTGGCGGTCCTCTTCGGGGCGCTGCTCAACGCCAGCATCGAACGCCTGGCCTATCGACGGCTCCGCAACGCCCCTCGTCTCGCCCCCCTGATCTCCGCCATCGGCGTCTCCTTTATTCTGCAGAACCTGGGCCTGTTCTGGGGCGGCCTGCGCATTATCTTCCCCGTCATGGGCGTCAACGCCGCCGCGCCCAAGACCTTCCCCCAACTCTTGCCGGAAGGCATCCTGTTTCAGGATGGCCCCATCATCTTCCGCCAGAAAGACCTCATCATCATCCTCGCCAGTGTCGCGTTTATGATCGCCCTCCGCCTGTTCGTCCAGTACACCCGTCTGGGGAAAGCCATGCGCGCCACGGCGCAAAACCGCGACGCCGCCAAGATCATGGGCATCAATGTGGACACGGTGATCGCGTTTACGTTCTTGCTGGGGGGTGGGCTGGCCGGCGTGGCGGGCCTGTTGGTGGGTCTCTATAACGGCACCATTGTCTTCAACATGGGCCTGACGGCCGGCCTGCGCGCCTTCACCGCCGCCGTGCTGGGCGGCATCGGCAATATCACCGGCGCCATGCTCGGCGGTTTCCTGATTGGCCTGCTGGCCGCGTTCAGCGATGTCTATTTCTCCTCCCGCTGGACGAACGCCTGGGTGTTCGCCATTCTGGTCGTCATCCTTATTTTCCGGCCACTGGGTCTACTTGGCGAGGCCGGTGGAGAGAAGGCATAAGCACGCCTTCCGGAGGACATATGTCCCCAGCTGTACGAACGGGTATCTCAGCCGGTCTCCTGGCCGTAGTCGTTGTTCTGCTCTTTGGCAACCTGTCGGGCGTCGTCCTGGGGCTGCTGGCCGGCGCGGGGGCCGCGATTCTGCTCGATAGTCGGGTCGAGTGGCCGAACCGCAACGCCGCCATCGTCGGTGGCGCGACGGCCGGCGCCGTCGCCGGTCTGCTCATCCTGGTGGGCCAATTCATCCACGACCTGTTCCTCATGCCGCTAGCGGGCCAGCCCGTCGCCACGGCGCCCGGTTCGACGCTACAGGCCGGACTCATCGCGGTCGTCCTTGCGGCGCTAGCCGGTGCGGCGGTGGGAGCTATCGTCACCCAGGCCGAGCGGCCGCGCCAACTGGGCTTGCTGGGCTTGCTGGTCGCCTTTGTCATCCTCTTCCCCTTCCTGGACCAGCAAATCCAACTCGGGTGGACGCCGACGGTCATCTCCGTCCTGATCTATGTCGTGCTGGCCCTGGGTCTGAATATCGTCGTGGGCTACGCCGGCCTGCTCGACCTGGGCTATGCCGCCTTCTTCGCTATCGGCGCGTACACGACGGGACTGTTGTTGTCACCCCAGATTGGGATCAACTGGGATCACCCGCTGTCGTTCTGGCTCGTCATCTGGATCGCGGCGGCGGTGGCCGGTCTGTTCGGCTTGATTCTAGGCGCGCCCACCCTGCCGCTGCGCGGCGACTACCTCGCTATCGTGACGCTCGGCTTCGGCGAAATTGTGCCCATTGTCTTCCGCAACTTGACCCGCGTCGAGATCAAGGAGCCTTTCACGGGCACATGTCTGATTGGCTGTGACAAGGCTATCAACCTGACTGGCGGCGAAGCCGGCATCAACCCCATTAGCCACCCGTGGCTGCCGCTCGTGGGGCAGTTCCGCACCGGCCAGGACTTGCCCTGGTACTTCCTCATCGTCGCCATTATTGCCCTCACGATTTTCCTCATCAGCCGCCTGCGCAACTCGCGGTTGGGTCGGGCGTGGACAGCCATGCGCGAGGATGAGCTGGCGGCGTCCTCCATGGGCATCGACATTGTGCGCACTAAGCTGCTCGCGTTCGCTATGGGCGCGACATTCTCTGGCTTCGGCGGCGCGTTCTTCGCCAGCTATATCAGCGCTATCTTCCCCGGCGTCTTCGACTTCTCGGTGTCCGTTATTATCCTGTGTATGGTCATCCTGGGCGGTCTCGGCAATATCACCGGTGTCATTCTGGGCGGCCTGATCATCATGATGTCCGACCGCCTGTTCCTGCCCCAACTGGCGACACTGGTCAAGAACATCCTCAATACGAGTGTGCTGCCCACTATCGCCGACCCCGCCATGAAAGATTTCGTGGCGACATCCGTGGACCCGTCCCAGTTCCGCCTGTTGCTCTTCGGCCTGACGCTGGTCATCATGATGCTGGTGCGGCCCGAGGGCCTCATCCCGAATGTGCGCCGCCGTGCTGAGTTCCACGAGGCGGAAGCGGGCGCCGAGGCGACGGTGGCGACGGAAGCCAAGGCTCCAGCTAAGTAGGAGAGTGCATGAGCGCTCAAGTTCCCTCCATCCCTTCCAACGGTAGCGTCAATGGTAACGTTCTCCTCGAAGCCAAGGGCGTCACCAAACGTTTTGGCGGCCTCGTCGCCGTCAACAACGTTGACTTCACCATCACCCAGGGTCAGATTGCCAGCGTTATCGGCCCCAACGGCGCCGGCAAGACGACCTTCTTCAACATGATCACCGGCATCTATACGCCGACGGAAGGCACGCTGACCTTCAACGGGTCTTCCATTGCCGGCCTGAAGCCGAACCAGATCACCGCCGCGGGCATCGGGCGCACGTTCCAGAACATCCGCCTGTTCGCCAACATGACGGCGCTGGAGAATGTCCTGGTCGGGATGCACACGCGACTTAAAGCCGGCCTGGCGCCGATTCTCCTCCAGACGCCCGCCGTGGTCCATGAGGAAGTACGTGCCCGCGAACGCGCCTTGCAACTGCTGGACTATGTCGGCCTGGGGCGGCGCATCGCCCCGGCGGCCGCGCGCAACCTCTCCTACGGTGACCAGCGCCGCCTGGAAGTGGCGCGCGCGCTGGCGACCGAACCCAAACTGCTCCTACTCGACGAGCCGACGGCCGGTATGAACCCGCTTGAAACCGCGGGGATGACGACCTTCATCCGCCGCCTGCGCGACGAACTTGGCCTGACCATCCTGCTCATCGAGCACGACATGCTTGTGGTCATGGGCATCTCCGACCGAGTCAGCGTCCTCGACCACGGCACCAAGATCGCCGAGGGGACACCGCGCGAGGTCCAGAGCAGTCCCCAGGTGATCGAAGCCTATCTCGGTCAGGGCGGCGCGGAAGAGAAGCTCGCGCAGATGAAGGAACGAAGCCATGCTCGAACTGCGTGATGTCCAGACCTACTACGGCAATATCCAGGCGCTCAAAGGCATCTCGCTCAAAGTGAACCAGGGCGAGGTGGTGACGCTCATTGGCTCCAACGGGGCCGGCAAGACCACGACGTTGCGTACTATCCAGGGGCTGAACCGCCCCCGCTACGGTACTATCCTCTTCGAAGGCAAGGCGCTGGAGACCTTGCCTACCGACACCATTGTCCGGCTGGGCATCTCACAGTCCCCCGAGGGACGGCTCGTCTTCCCGCGCATGACGGTGCGCGAGAACCTGGAGATGGGCGCGTTTTCCCGCAGCGACAAAGAGGGCATCGCGCAGGACATGGAGCGCGCCCTGAACCTGTTCCCTCGCCTGCGCGAGCGTCTGGCGCAGAAGGCGGGGACGCTGTCCGGCGGCGAGCAGCAGATGCTGGCGATTGGCCGCGCCCTCATGGCCCGGCCGCGCCTGCTCCTGCTCGACGAGCCGAGCATGGGCCTGGCGCCGATGCTGGTCGAGCAGATCTTTCAGACCGTCATCGAGATCAACGAGCAGGGAACAACGGTCTTGCTCGTTGAGCAGAACGCTCGCATGGCGCTGGCTGTCGCCGACCGGGGCTACGTCCTCCAGACGGGCCGCATCGTCCTCGAAGATACTGGCCCTAACCTGCTGCGCAGTGAGACGGTGCGCAAGGCGTACCTGGGCGAGCACTAAGCCTTGGGCAGCACCCTCCGTGACTTCTGTAAACCATGTCTTGCTCTACGGCCGGGATCGTTAAGACTGTCATGCTGAGCGAAGCGAAGTATCTCGCGGTGGAAGACGAGACCCTTCACTTCGTTCAGGGTGACAGTCGTAACCCTCATTGCCATAGAGCATCTCCATCTAACTAGACATGGCTCACACAAGAGGTCTGCTGCTCATCGCGCTAGCGGCCGGGCTGTGGGGTACACTCGGACTATTCTTTAAGGCAAGCCTGGCCTATGGACTGACGTCCCTGGGCTTGGCTTTTTTGCGTTCCCTCCTCACCTTGGTCCTGCTGGTCGTGGGCCTGGCGCTCACCCGCCCGCGCCTCCTAAGTGTCGCCCCGCGCCATCTGCCCGGCTTTTTGCTGCTGGGTGGTATCTCGGTGGCCGTGTTCTACTGGGTCTACATCCTGGCTGTGGACCTGACGAGTGTGGCGACCGGCGCGGTGCTGCTCTATACGGCTCCGGCCTGGGTAACGCTGCTGGCGCACTGGCTATTCGGCGAACCCCTTGGGCGGCGCAAGCTGGCCGCGCTGGCGCTGGCATTTATCGGTTGCGCCCTTGTCGCCCGCACCTACGACCTGCAACAACTCAGGGTCAACGGTGTCGGCGTCCTGGCGGGGCTGGCGGCGGGCCTGACTTACGCCCTATACTCAATCCTGAGCGTGCCGCTGCTGCGCCGCTATCCCCCGCTGACCGTGGTGACCTGGGCCGTTGCCTTTGGCGCCCTCCTGCTGGCCCCAGTCGTCGCCTGGCAAGGCTGGGCGACGCTCGCCCCCGCGCTGATGCCCTCGCCCCTGTGGCTCTGGCTGCTCGGCCTGGCCCTCGGACCGACTGTCGGCGCGTTGACGCTGTACACAGCGGGGCTACAGCGGGTGCCGGCTGGCGTCGCCAGTATCACTGCGACCCTGGAGCCGGTCGTGGCGACGGTGCTGGCGGTGGTCGTGCTGGGCGAACGGCTGGCCGTTCCCCAGTTGGTTGGCGCAGCGCTCGTTGTGACAGCAGTTCTGCTATTGACGCTGCCGTTCCAGAAACGCTAATTTCACTCTGGAGGGTCGGTGACCATGGACCGAGTCATCCTCTTGACCGGAGCGACAGGTTTGGTGGGCGGCGATGTGGCCCAACGCTACGCGGCGCGAGGCGTCAAGGTCTACGCCCTGGTGCGGGCCAACTCAGACGCCGAGGCTGAGCAGCGCCTGGCGGCCCGCCTGCCCGATGTCGCCCAGCGTCCCATCGCCCTGGCCGGCGACCTGACCCAGCCGCGCCTGGGTCTGAGCGAGGCGCGGTGGGCCAGCCTGGCCGACGAAATTTCCGA
>JAHCIP010000137.1 GCA_026129165.1 Anaerolineae bacterium | reverse complement strand
AAGGCGGCGACCTCGTCTACACCATCCAGCCGGGCCTGTTCCAGCGTCTGTGCCGCGACGCGGAGGCCCACCCCCAGGCACGGAGCGTCCTGGTTGTGGACGAAATCAACCGCGCCAACCTGCCCCAGGTCTTTGGTGAGTTGCTCTATGCCCTGGAGTATAGGGGCCAGGCCGTCGAGTTGCCCTACTCCGGGGCGGCCCTGCGCGTCCCGCCGAACCTGGTTCTCATCGGCACGATGAACAGCGCCGACCGCGCCGTGGCAATTCTGGACCAGGCGCTCCGCCGCCGCTTCGCCTTCGTCCACTTCGCGCCCGGCCCCGACCTGCTGCGCCGCTACCTGGCCGCCCACCCGCCGGCGCCCCTGTGGCCGGCCGACTTCCTGGTGGCCCTCAACGACCGCCTGGCCGACGACGGGGTAGGCTACGACTACCACATCGGCCACAGCTACTTCATGCGCCCGGACCTGGACCGGGCGGCGGTGGAACGCGCCTGGACCTTCGCCATTCGCCCCACCCTGGCCGAAATCTTCTACGCCCATCCCCTGCGGCTGGACGCCTACGACCAACTCGCCGCCCAGTTCTTCGCCCGCCATGCCGCCGATTGACATCATCCTGACCGAGAACAGCCGCCGGGACGGCATCGCGCTGGACGCAGTCGAGGCCGATTTGCTGCGGCGGTCGGGGCTGGTGGAGATTGCGCCGGCCTGGGAGCCAGGCCACTACAGTCTGACGGCCCGCCCGGTCGTAGGTCGGGTCGCCCTGCCGCGCCGTTCGGTGGTTCTCCAGCCCAAGGCCCCCCTCGCCAACTTGTTCACCATGCTGGGCCGGCTCGCCGGCCAGTCGCATCTCCACGTCAGCGACGACGCCCTGGCCGGCTACGCCGAGGGCGACGCGGCCCCGCTTGGCCTGGTGGACCTCTACCTCCAGGCTCTCGACGCCTATCTGGCCGCCGGGCTGCGTCGCCGCCCTACGCCCGTCACCGAGGCGACGCCCTTCGTGCGCGGCAAGCTCCTGCTGACGCCGACGCTGCGCCAGCCGCCGGCCCGCCGGCACCGGCCCGTCACTCAGCGTACCGAGTGGAGCGCGGATACACTGGTCAACCAGTTGCTCAAGCAGGCCGCGCGAGTTGCCCTGCAAACCATCTTCACCACCCACCGCCCACCGTCTGCCCTTGCCCGCCGCCTGGACCTGGCTCTCGACCACCTCCACGTCGTGGCCGACACAACCCATCCGGAATCGGCCTTCGACCACGTCCATCTGACTCGCCTCGAAACGGACGCCGCGCCAGCGCTCGTCCTGGCGCGTTGGCTGGTCGCCGGCTGCGCGCCCGCCCTGGACCCTGGCGACCGTCCCTTCCCCGTCTTCTGGCTCGACGTGGCGCGGCTATTCGAGGCGTTTGTGGCCCGCCTGCTCCGCGACGAGCTTGACGCGCAGGTGACGGTGCAGCGCGCGCTACCGCTCGACCAGGCCGAGCAGGTGTCCCTGCGGCCCGACGTGGTCGTTCAGCGGCGCGGGGGTCTGCCCCTGGTGCTCGACACCAAGTACAAGCTCCCCGGCCTGCCGCAGCCGGGCGACCTCTACCAGTTGCTGACCTACTGCCAGGCTCTTGGCGCAGCGCACGGCGGCCTGATCTACCCCGCGCCTACCTCCACCCCGCCCCTCATCGTCCGCCAGAGTGGTCTCACCGTCCACGCCCTCGCCCTTGACCTGGGTGTGGTCCCCGCCGACTTCGCCGCCACCTGCGCCGCCTTCCTCGGGCATGTCTCTGCCCTGCTGTAGGGCTGATTCACAGTCTGATGTTTTGGGGAAGCCGCGCGCTGTCAACGGATGCGGGGAGCGGATGGAACGGATGGCTGGTTGACGAGGTGTTAGTCTAGACCTATAATCGCATTATGCTCATCGCACCCTGCCAGGAACAACGGCTTAACCGAAAGGTCCATGATGTCATCCACCACCGAACTCGCCACCTACCGCCGCCTCTATGACGAGAAATACAGGGAGATTGAGCAACTCCTGGCCGATTTACCTGCGCCAGCGTTGCTCTGGAAGCCGTTCGAGCGTAGCCCGTGGCAGGGCGCGAGCAACGAACTGGGCCTCATCATCGCCCATGCCATCTCCTCAACGGTGTACCTGCTGCGCCAGGCCGAGTGGGTCCTGGGGCGGATCGAGTGGGCGCAGGTGGACGGCGACGAGGGGCCGCAGGAGTTTGGCCCCGCCAACCACGACCCGGCCTACCTCCGCGCCCGCGCCCAGCGCACTCACGGCTACGTCCATGAGTTCCTGGACAGCCTGAGCCAATCCGACCTCGACGGCAGCCGTCCCCACCCGCGCCGTTCCGACCGCGTGCTGACCGTGCGCTACAATATTCAGCACGCCATCGAGCACCTGAGCCAGCACATCGGCCACGCTCAGTTGACGCGGCAGTTGTGGGCGTTGACGCAGGCAGAAACCGAACCCACGAATGGATAAGAATAGAGAAGAATGAATAGGAACTCCTGCCCTCGGGTTGCCCTGGTTCAAGACGCGCCGGCCGCCTTCGACCGTGAAGGGACACTCGACAAGGTCGACGCGCTGACCGCCAACGCCGCGAGCCAGGGGGCGCACCTCGTCGTCTTCCCTGAGGCGTTTGTGTCGGGCTACCCCAAGGGCGTTGACTTTGGCGCGCGGGTGGGGATGCGCACGCCCGAAGGCCGCGACCTGTTTCGCCGTTACTGGGAGAGCGCGGTAGACGTGCCTGGGCCGGATACGGCTCGTCTCGGCGCGCTCGCCCGCCAGCACCACGTCCACGTGGTCATCGGCGTCATCGAGCGCGAGCGCGGCACCCTTTATTGCACCATCCTGTTCTTCGCGCCCGACGGTGCGCTGCTCGGCAAGCACCGCAAGGTCATGCCAACGGCGCTGGAACGGCTTATCTGGGGCTATGGCGACGGCTCGACGCTACCCGTGTTTGAGACGCCCGTTGGACGCATTGGCGCGGTCATCTGCTGGGAGAACTACATGCCGCTGCTCCGCACGGCCATGTACGCCCAGGGGATTCAACTCTACTGCGCGCCGACGGTGGACGACCGCGAGACCTGGCTGCCCACCATGCGCCACATCGCCCTCGAAGGCCGCTGCTTCGTCCTGTCCACCTGCCAGTTCGCCCGCCGCGCCGACTATCCCGCCGATTATCACCCCGTCCAGGGCGATGCGCCTGACACGGTTCTGATTCGGGGCGGAAGCTGCGTCGTCAACCCGCTGGGCCAGGTGCTCGCGGGGCCGGTCTACGACCAGCCGGCCATCGTGACGGCTGACCTCGACCTGAACGACATCCCCCGCGCCACGCTCGACCTGGACGTGGTCGGCCACTACGCTCGCCCCGACCTTTTCCAGTTGCGGGTCAATACGCAACCGACCGAGGCTGTTGTCTTTAAGGAAACCGAATGATTAGGTGAGATAATCCACAGTATTATCGTGAAGTATCTCATAGCCTCCTCTGATATGCTGCCCTATGCTGGAGTTGTACAGTCGGGATGGTAGGGAGGGACACCACGGAACCGAGCCGCACGCCTACTGCACCTCGCGCCTCACTGCGCCAAAACCTTGTCGAGTCCTTCAGCCTCGATGACCTGGCGCTGCTGTGCGATGACCTGGGCGTAGACGCCGAGAACATTCCTGGCAAGGACCACGGCAAGTCGTACTGGGCGGCCCAGATCATCCGCTATTTCGAGCGCGCGGGGCGGATGCCCGACCTGCTCAAGCGCCTGAGCGAATTGCGCCCCGCCGTGACGTGGACCTACACACCAGGCGAGGATGAGAGCGACCTGGACGACGAGACGCCGGCGACACGCGGCGACGTGATTACGGCCCGAACAGGGGATGTGACAGGCAACGTCGCCGTCGGCAAGAACGTGGTCCAGATCGGGACGCTCAATATTCCCGCCTGGCCGCTGGCCCTGGTCGGCGTCGTCGCGGTCGTCCTGCTCATCGCGATCATGAGAGGCGCAAGTGGAGCAACGGCGCTGCGTCCCCCGCCGACGCCGTCTCGTATGGGTGGTCTGTTCAACGTAGCGGTAGCCGACTTCGGTCAGCAGGATGCCGACGGCAAGGTGCGCCCTTCCGAGGACGGCCAGAAACTCGCCCAACTCCTATTCGAGTCTCTTGACCAGGAGTTCAAGAGCCTGCCCACGAATGTCGCCCAGGACTTCAAGCCGCAGGTCCGCTATGGCGGCCTGGGCCTCGTGCGCGACGACACCGAGGCGGAGGCGCTCGCCAAACGAGTCGGGGCGGACGTCGTCATCTACGCCAACCTGACGCCGAGCCAGAACGCGGCCGCTCTCGCTCCACAGTTCTATGTCTCGCCGCTGCGCAACGAGGCGGATGAGATTGTGGGCCGCTACGAGTTGGGCGCACCCATCCCATTCCGCCTGCCCCTTGACAACCGCGAGGCGCTGGCCCTCAACCAGGCCCTCAATTACCGCCAGAAGCTTCTATCGCGCTTCACGCTGGGCTTGATGTATGACCTGCTGGGGCGGCCGGAACAGGCCCTCGACATCTATAATCAGACGCTGGATGAGTTGAAGACGCGGCCCGAAACCGAGGGGCGAGAAGTCCTGCTCTACTTTATCGGCCGCGCCAACCTCTTTCTCCAACGCCCGGCCGAGGCCGAAACGGCCTTCCAGGCGGCCCTAGCCGCCGAACCGGACTACGCCCGCGCCTACATTGGGTTGGGCGGCGTCTACTTCCAGCGGGCGCAGGCTCAGGCGCCCGCGCAGCGCCTGGCCCACCCCGAAGCGTGGCAGACCGCCCTCCAGCACTACCAGACGGCCCTGGATCGGGCGCAGGCCGCCTCTGACGCGCAGGTGGCCGCCAAGGCCCAGCTTGGTCTGGCCTATGTGTATCGCATTCGGGGCGAGGGCTATCTGCACGTGGACCCGCCGGACTACCCCGCCGCCGACCACGACTTCGACGCGGCCGGCCGTCTCATTCTCCAGGTCGTCCCCGCCCTGAAGGATCAGTCTCGGCTGCTGGCGCAGGCCCACTCGGTGCTAGGCATCGCCTATGAGGAGCACGCCTACAGTCGGCAGCAGCAGGGCGACACAGCGGAGGCTCGTGCGCTCTATACGAAGGCGAATGGGGCCTATGGCGACTGCTTGACCCAGGCAGACCACAGCCCTAGCGACGCCATTCTGACGGGGCCGCAAGGTATCATCCCGGAAATCTGTAAACCGCGTCAGGCGGCCGTGGAGCAAGCGCTCAAGGGTCTGGAGTGAGGGAGCTATGGCAAGTCAAAAAAAGAGGAGTGGGTGGTGGGTGGTGGTCGGGTTGCTCTTTATGTTGACAGCGTGTGGGTCGGGGACACCCCCCGCGCCGCCCACGCCTGTCCCACCTACGCCGACGACGGCGCCGCCTTCACCAACAACCGCACCGAGCGCGACGCTGCGCCCCACCTCACTCCCTCCAACCGCCACGACTGTGAGTAGCCCTCCCACAGCGACCCGCACTCGTATCCCCCCTACCACCGTACCCACGAACCCACCACCCACCGCGACGACGCGCGCTCCCACCCGAACCGCCACACCCGCCGCTGGGGCGCCCGACATCCCCAGCAAGTTTCCACCGGACGGCAATCCGAAGGACAACCAGGGTCGCCTCCTCATTCAGGCGTCGCTGGTGGACCGAGGCTTCCAGCCAACGGGCATGACCGCGCTGACCTTCCAGGTCCTGGCTCGCCTGCGCGGTCAACCCAAGGATGGGGATGGCATCCAGAGTGTCACCTTTCTCATCAATGATGCGCAGGGACAGTCGGTCTACGAGCATACCGAGAATAGCCCGCCCTACTGCGCTTTCCAGGAGTCGAGTGGCACGACCTGCCGCACCCTGCCCGCCCGCGCCGGTCTGACCTGGCGGGCCAGCGACAACGCCAGCGCCGGCCAGCGTATGTCCAACGGCGTCCACACTCTCCAGGTCAACATCAGCGGCAAGCAAGACGAGTTCTGGACGGCGACGTTTGAGTTCCGCATCAGGTAGCGTTGGTTAAGCCATTGACCCAAGGACGCCCTACTCTTATAATGAGAATAGTGCTTAGCTCGGCAAATCTAGAGACAAGAGCGAATAGGTCGATATGATTACAGTCACGATTCCGGACAAATATGCCGAGGCATTAAACGCGCTAGGCGACGTCCAAACAGCCGTAGACCTCGCCCTCCAACGCTATACGATTGACCAGATTACCAGCCGCATTGCGCGTCTCCGGGAGCGCGACCAGGCTTATCAGGCGAAGTACGGCATGGACTATCCCAGTTTCGCACAGCGTACTGCACAGGATGAAGCTTTTGTCCGTCAGGTCGAGACCAAGACAAATCCCTTGTGGGAGAATGATCTAGCCGACTGGGAATTCTGTGTGAAAGGCATCGAGGATTGGACGCGCACCCTCCAGACTATTTTGCTGACATAGTTCAGGCGGCGCGGCAGGCCTTCGAGCAGGTGGATGCCACGGTGGATGCCACGCCAGCGCGAGCGATTTTGCGGCTAGAAGCTCGCTACGGCATCTACCGCATCATCGTTACCGAGTTGCTGGACAGCAGCGTTCGCAAATATCGCTACTACGCCCTCCGCGATCATATCGTTGAGGTGGGCTTCGATAACAGCCCAGACCCTCGCGCTCTACGGTTGAAGTACGGGCGCATCGGCGAGCAACATGTGGGAGAGCTTATCCCTCATATGCATCTAGCAAACAAAACGACCCTCCACCTGACCGACGAGTTGACCCTTCAAGATTTCGTGGCTTGGCTCAAGCAACATCTGCCCATCTAGTCTTCCTTACGAGTCGTTGACCTCCCCCCACAAATCATCCTTTCGACTGATGACAGCGGCTACTAACCCCCGTACAATCATGTCATATCTTTCAGTATTTACTGAAATTATAGACACAACAACAACAATAGACAGAGAGACTCCTGCGGAGGGCATCAAGAGGAAGGTATGACGAATAGTAAGCGTAACAGTGGACCGCCACAGGCCGAAGTTCGTCTATCGCCTGAGATGGTTCGCTTTGTCGAGAGCATGGGCCTGTTCTACGAAAGCTACAGCGTCCCTCGCATTGGGGGGCGTATCCTGGGCCTACTGCTCCTGGTGAGCGAACCGCTCACCGCGGAGCAGATCGCCACGACACTCCGCATTAGCCGGGGCAGCGTGTCCACCAACCTACGAACGCTAGGTATGCTGAACCTGGTAGACCAGACCACTTTTCCGGGCGACCGACGCGATTTCTTTGTCTTTTCGCCTTCGGCATGGGACCGGGCGACACAGGCGCGCATCCAGGGGATGCAAGGGCTACAGGCGATTGCCCACCAGGGGCTGGCTGCCCTACCGACGGACGACCCCGCCCGCCGAAACGTCGAAGGGTTGGTTCGCTGGACCGAGCGCATGATTGCTTCGGACAGACGAGCGTTGGCCGAGTGGCAGGCGGACAAGCAGACGCTTGACGATATATGAAGCGCGGAGTCGAAATGCATGAGTCGAGAAACTGTGTAGGAGGATACAATGGAGTGGCTCACTGATTTTGCGGCCTGGGCCTGGGCGCGGCATCACAATATGTTAAGCTGGTACATCCGCCCCCTATTCCTGTTACCGTTTGTCCTGTTCGCGTACCGGCGCAGCCTGAGGGGCATCGTCCTCACTCTCGTCGCGCTGGCGACCAGCATGTTCTGGTTCCCGGCGCCCGCCGAGCCTGACCCGCGTGCGGTGGAGTTTCTGGCGATGGAGAAGGAGTACCTGATAGGCGAGTGGACGTGGTGGAAGATTGCTCTCAGCCTGACCATCCCGTTGAGCTTTATTGCGCTGGCGCTCGCCTTCTGGAAGCGCTCGCTTCTGTGGGGGCTGGTGGTCATCAACGCGATGGCGCTGGGCAAAATCGTTTGGAGCTTCGTCTTTGGCGATGTGGGCGGTGGGTTGGCCGTCGCTGCGCCGGCCCTGATCGGCCTGGTCATCTGTAACGCGGTCATTCTCCTGGCGGCGCAGTGGCTGCGTGGACGGCGGACGCTGTCGAGGATGCCGGGGTGAGTGTCGGCTGCGGGGGCTGAGTGTCGGCAGGGCGTCGGGAAGAAGAGGCCCCAAAAGAGGATAATGCGAGAGGTGATGGGACGCGCTCGATGGGGCGCGTCTTTGTGTGAGAGCGAGGTGGACCATGATTGACGTCCAGGGGTTGACGTACACCTATGCCGGGCGGAAGACACCCGCCGTGAACGGAGTCAGCTTCCAGGTGCAGGCGGGCGAGGTTTTCGGGTTTCTGGGGCCGAATGGCGCCGGCAAGAGCACGACGCAGAAGATTCTGATCGGGCTGCTGACGGGCCACCAGGGGGGCGCACAGGTGCTAGGCAAGGACATCCGCGCCTGGGGGTCGGACCTGTACGAGCATATCGGCGTCTCGTTCGAGCTGCCCAACCACTACTCGAAGCTGACCGGGCGGGAGAATCTCCAGTTCTTCCGCGACCTGTACACGGGTCCGACCGAAGACCCTCAGGCGCTGCTGGCCCTGGTAGACCTGGCCGACGCGGCGAATGTGCGCGTGGCGCAGTATTCCAAAGGCATGCAGATGCGGCTCAATGTAGCCCGCGCCCTGCTCAACCAGCCGGAACTGGTCTTTATGGACGAGCCAACATCGGGCCTGGACCCGGTCAGCGCCCGCCACATCAAAGACCTGCTGCGGCGGCTGGGCGGCGAGGGCCGCACCATCTTTCTAACGACGCACAACATGGTCGTCGCCGACGAGGTGTGCGACCGCGTGGCGTTTATCGTGGACGGCCAGATCCAGCTCATTGACGCGCCCCGCACCCTCAAGCTGCAGCACGGCCAGCGAGGCGTGCGCGTCGAATACTCCGTCAATCAGCATACCGAGTGGCGCGAGTATCCATTGGCGGGGCTGGGTCAGAATGAGGACTTCCTGGCCCTCTTGCAGGCGTATCCGGTCGAGACGATCCACACCCAGGAGGCGACGCTGGAGGACATCTTCATCCGCGTCACGGGCAGGAGACTGACATGACACGCCTGCTCCGCGCCATGCGCTGGGACATGGTGTTCCAGCTACGCTATGGACTATACTTAGCGACCGCCGTTTCGACCCTGGTGGTCCTCATCATTGTCAAGCAATTACCCGCTTCAGTCCTGGACCTGGCGCTGCCATTTGTGATGTTCTCCGACCTGGCGCTCGTCGGGTTCTACTTCATCGCCGCGCTCGTCCTGTTCGAGAAGGCGGAGGGGACGCTGCTGGCCCTCGTCGTGTCGCCGCTCCGCTTCGGTGAGTACCTGGCCTCGAAGTTGACAACGCTGACGGCCCTGGCGGTGGTCATCTCGCTGCTAGTCACGCTGGTCTGCTACGGCGTGGGGTTCAACTGGCTGCTGCTCATCGTCGCCGTCAGCCTGCTATCGTGCCTCGGGCTATTGGTGGGCCTCATCGCCGTGGCGCCGCATGATACGGTCAGCGCCTTCGTCCTGCCTGCCCAAGTCTACAGCCTGGTGATGGCCGTGCCGCTAGTTGCGTTCCTCGGCTTCTTCGAGCATCCCGTCTTCTACCTGTGGCCGACCTGGGCTTCGCTACTGCTGCTACGGAGTGCCTTCATCCCCATCGCGGCGTGGCAGGTCGGGTATGGCATTGTCTATCAGGCGCTGTGGATTGGTCTGCTCGCCTGGGTCGCCCAGCGGCGGTTTGACCGCTACGTGGTCGGGCGGCAAGGAGGTCGGTGACATGCGTACCCTGACGGCTTTCGCGCGCAACGACGCGCTGAACCTGCTGCGCGATGCCTTCCTGGCCTACATCCTCGTCATGCCCTATGCGCTGGTCTTGCTGGGGCGCTGGTTCATCCCTGTGCTGACAGGGTGGCTCCAGGACCGCTTCGCCTTCGACGTCGTACCTCTGTATCCGCTGGTGGTAGGCTTTATGTTCGTCCTCCAGGGGCCGATGATGTTCGGCATCGTCATCGGGCTAATGATGCTTGACGAGCGCGACGAGGACACGCTCACCGCGCTGCGCGTGACGCCCTTTCCGGTGACCCACTACGCCTTGTACCGTATTGCCCTGGCGGCGGCGCTGGGCATCGCCTTTGTCCTGGTTGCCCCGCTACTGACCGGCGTCATGCCCCTGGCTGTTTGGCCCGCCACCGTGCCTATTGCCATCTGCGCCGGATTGCTGGGGGCCGCCTCAGCCCTCACCCTGGCGACGTTCGCGGGTAATAAGGTCGAGGGTATCGCGCTGATGAAGGGCATCGGCCTGTTCCTGGTGGGGCCTCTCGTCGCCTACTTTATCCCGTCGAACTGGCAACTGCTGCTGGGCGTGCTGCCGAGCTACTGGCCGGTCAAAGCCTTCTGGACGGCCTGGGCGGGCGGCCCCTTCTGGCCGTATCTGCTGGTCGGGCTGGTCTACCTGGGCGGCCTATGCGTGTGGTTGATGGGGAGGTTTAGGAAAAAGATTGAAGATTAATGACTGAACAGGGGGATTGGGGGAAGGAAGGAAGCGCTCGCCTGCACTCCCTAATCCCTCTCCTCAATCTTCAGTCTTCAGTCATCAATCTTCAGTCTTTAATCTTCAGTCTTTAGTCTTACGCCTTCGGCGCTTCCAGCTTCGGGAACAGGACGCCGCCCGGCTGGACACGCGCACCTGGCGCCAGGCCGCCCCACTGCGTGATGTGCGCCCAGTCGCCGGATGGGTCCAACTCGATGCCCAACTGGCGGCAGACCCCCTCGGCCGAGGCCGGGATAAAGGGCGTGGCATAGTGCGCCACCAGCCGTAGCGCCTCCGCCAGGGAGTAGAGGCTTGTCGCCAGCCGCGCCTCAGCCGCCGCACCGTCCGGGCCGCCAGCCGCCCGCGTCTTCGCCAGCGTCCAGGGCGCCACTTCCACAACGTACTTATTGGCCGCGCTGACCAATTCCCAGATCGCCGTGATGGCCTCGTCGGGACGGAAACGCTCGAAGGCGACGTCCACGCGACCGGGCAGGCTTGCGGCCAGATCGAGCAGCCCTTGCTCGGCTGGCGTGTAGTCCCGCGGGGCCGGGATGACGCCGTCGTAATAGCGGCCGACCATATTGACGACCCGATTAAGCAGGTTGCCTAGCTGGTCCGCCAGATACGAGTTGTAGGTGCGGATGAAGCGCTCGGTCGAGAAGTCGCCGTCCTCGGTGGCCGGAATCTCGCGCAGCAGGTAATAGCGCACGGCGTCGACGCCGTACTTCTGGACCACGTCGCGCGGGTCAATCACATTCCCCAGCGACTTGCTAATCTTCTCGCCCTCGACCGTCACGTAGCCGTGGACGAAGATGGTCGTGGGCAGCGGCACGCCCGCCGCGAGCAGCATAGCCGGCCAGTAGACGGCGTGGAAGCGGATGATGCCCTTGCCAATGACGTGGACGCGGTTCGGATTGTCGAGCCAGTAGCGCTCGTAGAGCGGCCCCTCACTGGCGTAGTCCAGGGCCGTGATGTAGTTGCCCAGCGCGTCGAACCAGACGTACATCACCTGGTCCGGGTCGCCCGGCACCGGCACGCCCCAACCCTTCGCCCGGCGCGTCGAGCGCGACACGCTGAAGTCCTCCAGGCCGCGCCGGATAAAGCTGACCACCTCATTTTTGCGCGTCCTCGGCTCGATACGCAACTGGTCGCTCTCGATGAGTTCGAGCAGCTTGTCACCGTAGCGCGACAGGCGGAAGAAGTAGTTGTCCTCCTCGACCAGGTCGGGCCGCGTCAGGTGTTCGGGGCACAGGCCGTTGATTAGCTCATCCTCGGTGTAGAACTGCTCGCAGCCGACGCAGTACAGTCCGCGATAGGTCTTCTTGTAGAGGTCGCCGTTGTGGTCCGCCGCCTGCCACAGCTTCGCCACGCCCTCGAAGTGACGCGCCTCGGCCGCCGTGCGAATGAAGTCATCGAAGGACAGGTTGAGCAGGTCGCGCAGGTCGTGGAAGTACTGGGCGTTGCGCTCGACCAGTTGGGCCGTCGAGATGCCTTCCTTCTCGGCGGCCTGCACGTTCTTGAGGCTGTTCTCGTCGGTGCCGGTCAGGAACCAGGTATCGTCGCCCTTGAGGCGGTGGTAGCGGGCAACGGCATCGGTTAGCACAATCTCCAGGGCGAAGCCGATGTGCGGCCGCGCGTTGACATAGGGAATCGCCGTCGTGATGTAGAACTTGCTCATGAGTACTTCTCCAATAAAAAAGCCCCCACCCCATGCAGGGGCGAGGGTCCACTCGCGGTACCACCCTGGACTACTGCCGCTTAGGTCCTGGCTTACCAATGTCTTGGATAGGCCCACCTGTCTCACGCGACAGCCTCCATCGAGCGCCAGGCGCAGGGCCTGAGGCTCTAGCCCGCTAACGGGGGCAACCGGCCGAACCTACTAGCCTATTGCGTAGTGCGTATTTCGTATCTCTGAAATACGAAATACGGATTACGAACTACGGAATAGCCGTTCAGGGGCAGCTCGGAGGTCATTTTCAGCGGGTGTCCACTGCGCCGCCTTTCAGCCAGGGGCGGCTCTCTGGAGCAGGGTCAGGCCCGCTTACTCGTCCTCGTCATCGCTGTTGTTGGATAAATGAGTCCACTACAGTCAAGATGCATCGTGTCCCTTCTATCTTACCGCAGACCGAAGTCACTGTCAATAGGCGTATCGTTCTAATGGTTGATACGTATACTCCTACAAAAGCAGCAGGTCAGCGTCAACTAGCCATCTGGCTAGAACAGGCTATACTTGGCTAGCCGCGTAGCTAGGCGCACTGCGTCATAAGACTATCCATTCTGCCATCTAAGACTAGACCCATAGCCCTGTTGAGGCCAGGTGACTTGGGCTATACTGTCCCTGGTTTGACCCTTATCCATTCATGGCGGCTGTATTTGCCAATTAAAGAGGAGCAACGGCGTGGTTGCGTACAGAAAGACCCCCATGTACTGTATCCTCCTGGGAGCGCCGGGCGCTGGGAAAGGCACTCAGGCGGCTCTCCTCAGTCGAGACCTCGGCCTGCCGCGTATTTCCTCCGGTGACCTATTCCGTGAACACATTCGAAACCAAACCGACCTGGGCCGCCAGGCCAAGTCCTATCTCGACGCGGGCGAACTCGTTCCCGACAGTCTGACTGTGGCGATGGTTCTTCGCCGCCTTGAAGAGGCTGACTGCGCCCCAGGCGCGCTCCTGGATGGCTTCCCGCGCACGCTGGGTCAGGCGGAGGCGTTGGAGAAGGCCCTGGCCGAACGGGCGCTGCGCATTGACTGCGTCCTCAACATGCGCGTCCACCGTGAGGCCCTTGTCGAGCGGCTCAGCGGCCGCTGGATGTGCCGCCAATGTGGCGCCTCCTTCCACCTGAAACACCACCCACCCACCAAGGCGAATAGGTGCGATGACTGCCAGGGGGATCTCTACCAGCGCGACGACGACCGCCCGGAGACCGTCGCCCACCGCCTGGAGATCTACTTCAGCCAGACCGCGCCACTCGAAATGTTCTACCGCCAGCGCGGCATGGTGATTGACATTGATGGTGATCAATCTATTGAGGTTGTCAGCCTGGAGATGCATCGCGCCTTGGGGCTGGTCCATACCTTCGCGGCCTGAACACGTCTAGCGGATGGGACGGAGACTATGCTGATAGCCTCCGTCCTTCATTTGTCACGCGTCCATATTTGCCCCCCCTCATTCGTAAGTTTGTGCCCCTCTCTGTATCCTACTGCTAGTATAGCGGGCCAAATCTGCCATGTGGTGGACAGTGGGTTACCACTGGGTTACCCTGGCCGGAGCGTCGCCGCCTGGATCAAAACTTGACCAAACGGGCCGTCGACGGTATAATTATCCTTTGTGTTGGGCCAGAGCGACTTCACCGGCAGGGGCCATCCCCTGCCTATTTCACGCTTCGAGACCGGCCCGGGAGGAAGTTGTGTACGCTATTATTCAGACAGGTGGGAAACAGTACAAGGTTCAGCCGGGCGACACGGTCAGCGTGGAGTTGCTCAAGGCTGAGCCGGGCGCGACGGTGGAACTGACGAATGTGCTCATGGTGGCCGGCGACGATGGGGTAAAAACGGGTGATGCTCTCCACGGCGCGCTGGTTCGCGCGACGGTGGTGGCCCAAACCAAAGGCCCCAAGCTCACCATCTTCAAGTACAAGCCGAAAATTCGCTATCGCCGCAAGACGGGTCACCGCCAGACCTACACCCGCCTCAAGATCGGCGACATCGTTCTCTAGGACACTTGAGTCGCGGCGCGGCGTCGACCGGCCGCGACGGAACATGCTCTATCCCGCCAACGTAAGAGACGACGGCCTAGCGCCGTCTGTCTACTGTATGGACGTGGTGGTGATGGAAGGAGGCAGATGTGGCTCACAAAAAAGGTGGCGGCAGCAGCAAGAACGGCCGCGATAGCAATTCCCAACGCCGTGGCGTGAAGCGCTTCGACGGCGAGTTGGTCCGCGCGGGCAACATCCTGGTGCGCCAGCTCGGCACCAAGTTCGAAGCGGGCAACAACGTCGGGCTAGGCCGTGACTACACGCTGTTCGCCCTGGTCGATGGCAAAGTAAAGTTTGAGCACGAGACCCGCTTCAAGAAGCGCGTCAGCGTGTACCCGGTGGAAGCGGAAGCCGCTTCCGAAGCCGCTCCGGCGGTACCCGCCTAACGAGGCAAGAGGAACGCAGTCATGC
>JAHCIP010000136.1 GCA_026129165.1 Anaerolineae bacterium | reverse complement strand
GGGACCCGGCCATAGGTTGGTTTCAGTCCGACAATGCCACACAGGGCAGCGGGGATGCGGATGGAGCCACCCGTGTCAGAGCCAGTGGCGGCCGCGCACAGCCCCGCCGCCACAGCCGCTCCACTCCCGCCCGACGAACCGCCGGGGACGCGGGCCGGGTCCCAGGGGTTGCGGGTCGGGCCGAAGTAAGAACTATCGCCGGTCACGCCGTACGCGACCTCGTGCATGTTCAACTTGCCCAGGATGATCGCGCCGGCCGCGCGGAGGCGCGCGACACTGGGCGCGTCCTCCGTGGGAATATTGTCGAGGAACAGCCTGGACCCCGCCGTGGTTGGGACGCTCGCCACGTCGTACAGGTCTTTGAGGGCGATGGGGACGCCGTGGAGCGGCCCTCGGTAGTGGCCGGCGTGGATAGCCGCCTCGGCGGCGCGAGCCTCCGCCAACGCCGACTCGGCCATGACCAGGCAGTAGGCGTTGAGGTCAGGGTTGCGGGCCTCGATACGGTCCAGATACGCCTGGACTATCTCGACGGGCGAGACCTCTCCCGCCGCCAGGCGCGGGGCCAGGTGTTCGATGGAGAGACGGGTTAGCTCGCTCACCGCACGTAAAATTCCTTGCTCTGGTTAATCTCGACATCGCCTTCGAGATAGATATCAATCCACCAGGTGTGGGTCGCGTTGACGCCATCGTAGGTAGGCTGGGCATCTTCGGGTATGACAAAGGAGCCGGAGAACGAGCGCGACTCGCCAGCCTTGAGGGCCAAACCCTCCGCCAACACCACTTCCTCGGAGTAGGTCGTACTCTGCACCCAGTCCTCTTCGTCGTCCATGTCCTCCGCGTCCTCGTCCTCGGCGTCGTCCTCGCCATTGCCGCCGTTGAACGACACGCTGACGAGATTGCCTTCCGCGCCCTCGTCCCCCGCCTCCTCGTCCTCCTCGTACTCGTCCTCGTAGTCCTCGTCCCCTGTGGGATAGGGGTCCACCTCTTCGACCGCGACCAGTTCCGCGATCAGGTCGCTGCGGTTGAGGCGGTCCTGGGCGGTGACGGTCACGTTAAACGCGACAGTCGCGCCAGATGCAAACTGCTCCCCTTCAATGGTCAGGTCAATCCGAGCCGGAATCGTGGATGCCATAGAACTCTCCTTAGGTACGCGCGGGGCTAAAGCCACCGCGCTAGATAAGCGAAGCCCCCAAGGGGCTAATCTGTTAGCCCCTTGGGCTTTGTTCAAGTAGCCCAGGGGTTTACCCCAGGGCGAGCAGGTTACGGTTGAACCATTATCTGCCCCATTTCGACCATGTCGCGCCCATCGGTCAGGCGCAGCCGCTGGTCTGTAGCTGGATCATACAATCCCACCCGCAAGCTCAACACCCCGCTCGACCCCGGCGGCAGGAGCAGGCCGTGGTAGTCGGTAACGGGCTTGCCCGACGACCAACGCGACGTGGGGCGGCTTCCGCCGCGTGGCGGGCTATCGTGTTGCGCGACCAGGCGTCCGCTCGCGTCATAGAGATGGACGAAGACGGTATAATCGCGGTCCAGTTCCCGCGCCGCCTGCCACTTCAGGTCAATCGTGATGCCGTCAGTCGGCGAAGCGGAGGCGGGGTAATGCGCCTCGGTGAGGGTGATACCTTCGGGCCAGGCGGCGTCGAGCGAGACATCGGCGCGCGGCTCGCCCCCCCGCAGGTACAGCGCCGTGAGCGTGTCGCCGCGCCACTCGGCGCGTACGGGATACAGGTGGCCGTCGAGCCACTCCTTTAACTGGGCGTTGCCCCCTACCGAGCCTTTGTACAACAGCGACCAGACCCGCCAGGGCGAAGCTGTCGCCTGCTGGAGGCGCGCCTCAGCCCTGGGCCAGGCTTCCGTCACCGGGTCCCAGCGCTGGGCATAGGTCCACGGCGGGTCGCCGGGCTGGCGGTAAACGTCATACGCCCCAGCCAGACTCAGCAGGTTGAATACCACGACATCGTCGGCCCGCGCCCCGGCCGCCCGTAACGCACGGGCATCCGCCCACGGCTCAAAGTCGCCACTGCGCTCCAGCCCCTTGGCATACACCTGCCCCGCCCACAAGGGCCAGACAGCCAGACCCAATACTAGCAAGCCGGCGGCCACCCCCAGCCGCCGCGCCCGCGCCCCCAACGCCACCACAGCATAGGCCAGGCTGAGGGCGATAAAGGGGCTGGCGGCGATGGTATAGCGCGCGGCGAACATGTGCGCCTGCGTGCCGAGCGCGACGCCCACCAATGTCAGGGCGACGGCTAAAAAAGGAAGAAGGATGAGGGGATAAGGATTAAGGATTGACGATCCATCCCTCATGCCTATTCCCTTCTCCTTTTTCGATAATCCCACAACCGCGCCGGCCAGGACAACGAGCGCCACGGCCCACACCGCCGGCCAGCCCGGCCCGTAGGCGAAGACCAGCGCGTAGAGACCTGCGCCCAGCAAGTCGCCCAGGTGGGCCACAGTCACCGCCCCCTCGGTCCGGTCGGCCACGCGCTCGGTGACCGGCCCGACGGCATAGACCAGCCAGGGGACATAGACTACCGCGATGGCCGCGGTCGCCAGAGCGAGGCGGGTCAGGCCGCGCCGGCCCGCCGCCGTGGGCCACAGGGAACGGGCCTGCCAGAGGGCATAAAGCGCCAACCCGACGAGGGCCAGGGCGCTATAATAAAACGAGTACAGCGCGACGAGCGCGCCGACAGCCCAGCCGAACAAAGCGGACCATTGGGCCGGGCGCTCCACGTCAAGGCTCCGCAGCAAGCCCCATACCGCCAGCAGGACGCCGCTGACACACAGGGCATACATGCGGGCCACCTGGGAGTAGTAGACCAGGAGAGGCGCGACGGCCACATAGCCGGCGGCCAGCAGCCCGACACCCTCTGCCCACCCGTCCCGCCGCCCCAGCCACGCTCGCGCCGCCTGGTAGGCCAGCGGGACGGCGAGGACGCCAATCAACAACGACAGGTAGCGGATGACGAACTCGGAGTGCCCCAGCGCCAGCCAGCCCCGCAGGAGCAGGTAGTAGCCGGGGGGGTGAACGTCCGCCGCTGTCAGGTAGGCGAGGTCGCTAAAGGGAAGCTGGCTCAGCGCCACGCTCCAGCCCTCATCCCAGGCCAACGGGGGCGACTGTAGACTATAGACGCGCAGAGCAAAGGCCAATAGGACCAGAGCCAGCCAGCGGAGCGTAGATTGCTTCACACCGCAGATTATAGCATCAAATGGTTTGACAGGCTACTGGACGCGGCTATAATCGTGTGGCACGGAGGTTCTACATGGCCGGTTTCACCGACCCGCGCGAGTTGGCCCAACTCCCCCTGTTTCGTGATCTGACCCGTGAGCAACTCGCCTGGGTCAATGAACGCTTACGCCGCACGGCCTACCCCGCCAACACCACCGTCTTTTCGGTCGAGCAGCCCGCCGAGGTGGTCTATATCGTCTATAGCGGCACGACGCGCATCCACGTCGAGCAGATGAGCGGCAGTGATGTTATCATTGATATCAGCGGACCGGGCGACGTGATGGGCGAGATGGCTGTCATCGAGGGCGTGGGGCGCTCGGCCAGCGCGCTGACCCTGGAAGAGTCGGTCCTGCTGTGGATGGACCGCGCTTCCTTTATGGAAGCCCTGCGCACTATGCCCACCGTCTCTATCAATCTCATCCGTATCCTGTCGAACCGGCTGCGCCTCGCCAACGAGCGCATCCAAGCCTTCGCCGCCCTGAACGTAGATGGCCGCGTTGCCCGTCATATCCTGGCCTACGCCCGCAAGTATGGCAAGCAGCAGCCCAACGGTGACCTGGTCATCCCCATCCGTCTCACCCAGAGCGACGTGGCGGAACTGGTCGGCTCGACACGCGAGAGCGTCAATAAGATTATGTCGTATTTGCGCCGTCGCAAGCTCATCTCCATTGACCGCGACTACCGCATCACCGTCCACGACGTCAATGGCCTGGAAAGCCTGGCGCAGTAGGGGCAAACCTGCGTGTTCGCCCAGGGCAGGCTCATAGGCCAGCCCTCCCTACATACGATGCCGTTGGATATTCTGATCCTGCCCAGAGGAGCCATGCCCAACCATCTCAATCAACGTTTGCTCGATGCGATTGACGAACAGCGCGGCCTGATTTTCGAGGTCGCTGACGCCATCCATGCCCATCCTGAGGTGGGCTTCGAGGAAGTCTTTGCCTCTGACCTGCTGACGCGGGTATTCAGCGAGCAAGGCTTCCAGGTGGAGCGCGGCGTGTGCGATATGCCAACGGCCTTTATCGCCCGGCTGGACAGCGGCCGGCCCGGCCCGACGGCGGCCTTTTTGGCCGAGTACGACGCCCTGCCCAATCTGGGTCACGGCTGCGGCCACAATCTCATCGCCGCCTCGACCGTCGCCGCCGGAGTAGGCTTCAAGCCGGTCCTGGCCGAAACAGGCGGGCGGGTTATTATCTTCGGCACGCCGGCCGAGGAGGGCGGCGGCGGCAAAGTACCCATGGTCCGCGCCGGGCTGTTCCGCGACATGGACGCGGTGATGATGGTTCACCACGGCGGCAATCGGGCGGGCGTACCGGTAGAAAAGGGTAGCGGGCGCTGCCTGGCCGTGTCCCACCGCCAGTATGAGTATTTCGGCCAGTCGGCCCACGCCGCCGCCGACCCATGGAACGGTGTCAACGCCCTGAATGCCGTCATCCACCTGTTCACCGGCATTGACGCCCTCCGCCAGCATATCCGCGACGACGTGAGAATCCACGGTATCATCCCCCACGGCGGCGACGCGCCTAATGTTGTGCCGCGCTACGCCTCTGCCTCTTTCCTCATACGTGCGCCCCGTCGGGCCGACGTAGACGCGGTTGCGGCGAAAGTGGACGCCATCGCCCAGGGCGCGGCACTGATGACCGGCGCAGAGGTCAAGATTACCGAAGCAGGCTATCCCTACGACGATATGCGGCCCAACTACGCGGTGGGCGCTCGTTACGCGGCCAACATGGAGCGCCTGGGCTTCAAGCTGGAACCGCACTCCACCGCCGTCGGTATGTACTCCACGGACTTCGGCAATGTCAGCTATGCCGCCCCCTCGTCTGGATGCACCTTCCCCATCAGCAACGAGGACATCCCCGGCCACTCGCCGCAGGTGGTGGCCTGCTCGGCATCCGACCAGGGGCGCGATGCCATGCTGAGGGCGGCCAAGGCGATGGCGCTGACCGGCCTGGAGGTGCTGACCGAGCCGACGCTGGTGGAGGCTATCCGGGCGGAGTTCCGCCAGGCAAGTAGTCAGTAGTCAGTAATCGGTCTACTGACTACCGACTACCGATGACCGCCGAACGCCCGCCCCTGCCGCCCGCGCCCGTCGGCCAGGACATCCACATCCTGGGCCGCTACATCCGCGCCGCTCTGGATCTAGGCTACACGCTGGAAGAAATCCGCGACGCCTACCCGCGCCTGACCTCGGACCAGCTCTACCTGGCCTATAGGCACGCGTTGAAGATAGCAAGGGTGGGAAGGGTGGGAGGGAATAGGGAGTAGGGATTACGGATTACGGATTACGGAATATGAAATAGGGTAGGAAGGAAGAAGGCTTATGGCACGCCGCGCCGCCATCCTGCTGGTCGTCGTCTGCGCCCTGCTCGTCCTGGTCCAGGGCGGTCCGGCGCGGGCGGCCTACAATGCCGTGGACATCTACGCCCTTAGCTACCACCCCTCGCTCATCGCGATCAACGCTGGCGAGTCGGTAAGCTGGTACAATTTCGACGGCGGCCGCGTCCATACCATTATCAGCGACACAGGTGCCTTCTACTCTGGCCCCATCTACCCCGGCCGCTTCTTCGCCGTCCAGTTCAGCACGCCGGGGACATACCCCTACCACGACAACCTCTACCCCAGCATCCTGCGCGGCGTCGTCATCGTCAACGAGCGTCCGCAGCCGACCCCGCCCGGCCCCACGCCCACCCCCCTCATCGCCAGCGCGCCCAACCTCGCCTTGAACCGTCCGGCCAGCGCGTCGGATGCTCTGCGGGCCTATCCGCCGAGCGCGGCGGTGGATGGCCGGTCCGATACCGCCTGGGCCAACATCCCCAGCGGTTCATCCGGATTCGCTGCCTGGCTCCAGGTAGACCTGGGCAGCGAGCAGACCTTCAACCAGGCCGTCATCCAGTGGGGCGCGAGCTATGCCGAGGACTATGCCCTGTTCGCCTGGCTCGGCAATCGCTGGACACCTGTCGCCGGCAACGACCACGGCAACGGCGGCAACGATCGGCTCAACTTCGCCCCGGTCCGCGCTCGCTACGTTCGCCTGTGGACCTTCCAATCGTCGGACCTGACGGGGCAATATCAGGTGGCTGAACTGGCCCTTTACCAACAGACCGAAGCCGTCAACCTGGCCCTCGACCGGCCTGCCTACAGCCAGGGCTATGAGGGCAACGATATTCCGGCTCGCGCCGTGGACGGTGACCTGGCGACCCAGTGGACCGCCCCGCCCGGCCTGCCTCAACTGCTGGCTGTCAATCTTCAGGCTCCCTACGCCGTCGAACGAGTCGTCGTCTACTGGGCGCCCGACCACCTGCCACCCGCTGTGTCGGTCTATGGCTACGACAACACCCGCTGGAATCTTATCGAGCGGCGTCTCACAGCAACCAACGACGTGGTCCAGACCTTCGCCTTCAGCCAGACGCTTACCCTGTCGCAAGTGTCCATCCAGGCCGAGCCAGTCGACACTCTGCCCGCGCCGCCTGACCCGCTCACTGCCACCCTCGGTGTCGCTGTGCGCGAAGTCGAAATCTATGGCCGCGCCCTGCTGTTCCCGCCTCGCTTCAACACGGGCCGACTGGGAGAGACCGATTTGACCGACCCAGGGCTGACCGTTGGACACCGCTAATCTTGTCCTTGCCGCTTATGACCTCGTCCCACCGGTGACAGTTGAGGCATTGGACGGCGGCATCAACAACGCCACGCGCCTCGTCAAGACCGGCGCAGGGGATTTCGTCTGGCGGCAGTACCGCGCCCAACGGCCAGCCGAGACGCTCCTGTACGAACACCGCCTGCTGGCCTGGCTAACCCATCAGACGCTCTCGTTTGGCGTCCCCATCCCCCTGGCAAGCCGCACCGGCCTGACCCTGGTAGAGACAACCGGCGTCTACCACGCCCTGTTCACCCGCCTGCCCGGCCACCGCCCCGACGACGCCAACCCCGTCCATGTCCAGGCCATTGGACGCGGGCTAGGCGAGTTGCAAGCCGTCCTGGCGCGCTATCCGCTGGACCCCCGCCCCGGCCTGTTCTCCTACCGCGACCTGGAACGGGTCCACCCGCGCCTTGCCGCGCCCGACCGACTCACCCCGGCTGACCTGGGCCTACCAGACACGGCCTCCTACGCTGACGACCTGGCTTGGTGGCGCGACGAAGTGGCTGCCCTGCGCACTTGGACTGCCTCCCATTACGCCCCCCTGCCCCGCCAGGTGGTCCACGGTGACTTCGACGGGTCGAATACCCTCGTCAAAGGCGACCATGTGACGGGCATCCTCGACTTCGAGTTCGCTATGCCCGACGCCCGCGCCATAGACGTGGCGTCCGGTCTCATGTTCAGCATGCGGACCTGGGAGAACCCCACTCCCTGGCCCGCCGCCGACGCCTTCTGTCAGGGCTACCGCGCGTGGATACACTTGACGCCGGCTGAGGTGGCCGCGCTGCCCTGGCTCATGCGGCTGCGCAACGCCGTCTCGACGGTCTGGTGGCTGGGGCGGGGTCTGGCGGAGGGGGGTGTTTTGCGGTCGTTCGGACGGATTGAGTGGATTCGGGAAACTGTGACGTGGCTGGCCGCGCACGGCACAAGGTTGCAGGCGGCGATAATCTTGTAGGGGCGCGGTTGCCGCGCCCGCCAGGGGAGGGATCAAGGTTGCGCGGGGTGCGCCGCCAGCCAGGCGCGGGCGTCGGCGAGCATCTCGTCAATCGTAGCGCGGTCCAAATTGGAGACCGAAGCATAGTCACCCGCTGTACGACGGTCAAACGCTGTGAGAAGCATCCGATGGTATCGAGGGTCTAGTCTTGGGGGGGTTAGCGAACTCAACACCATAAGCTGCAAGAACAGCTTGATGACTAGAAAATCTCTTTCCTACGGTGTCTAGCAAAGTCTCAGCGATATAGAACATTGCGTAGTAGAGGCGAGAGGCGGCTGAGTCTAGATCACCATGATCAGCTAACAGTTGAGCGGAAGACAGGAACCTTCCCGCCTTTTCGAGATAGGGATACTCGGCACTCATACGGCTACCCCTTCCCCCTTGACGTTCCGCCAGAAGATGTCTTTTGCCTTTAGATAATCCGCTTCGCTAATAGGAAAGACCGAGACAAGTTCACCGTAATTCAGGTTAAGCTCAGCCAGCACGTCCCCCATGCGGCCCGTTTCGAGGCCAAGATTGACCGGCCCGCACAGGACAACTACGATGTCAATGTCCGACTCAGGATGGGCCTCGCCACGAGCGAAGGAGCCGTACAGAATAATGGCCTTCAGCCGGTCGCCGTAGAGCGCCTGTAAGCCCGCCCGCAATTCGTCCAGGACGGGTTGAATATCCAGCCGCGTCGAGTGCATCTCTCACGCTCCCTTCATCCTGGATTATACACGCTCGGAGCGGCTCTCGCAAGACGAAGATTTAGGAGGAGGTTCCATGAAAATTACCACTATCGAGACGTATCCGATTTGGGACGAGCCGCGCGGGCGCAACTTCCTGTTTGTCGTCGTGGACACGGACCAGGGTATTTATGGCGTCGGCGAGTCGGGGCTGACAGGACGAGAACTGGCCGTCATCGGGGCCATCGAACACTTCAAGCCGCTGCTCATCGGCCAGGATGCCGGGCGCATCGAACATCTATGGCAACTCCTGTTTCGCGGCGGCTTCTTCCCGGCCCAGCGCGTCCTCGGCGCGGCCATCTCGGCTATTGACATCGCCCTGTGGGACATCAAAGGCAAGGCGCTGGGCGCGCCAATCTACGACCTCCTGGGCGGCCGGGTGCGCGACCGTGTGGTGTGCTACCCGCACAATGTCGGCCACCAAATGGACATCCCGTCGCTGGTCGAGTCGTGTCTACAGACCAAGGAGGAGGGCTGGAAGTTTGTGAGGTGGGGGCTGCCCCAGGCGGGCGATCTGATTGAGCCGCGCCAGTCCGTCCGTGCTGCTATCCGTCAGTTCGAGGCTGTTCGGCAGGCGGTGGGCGACGAGGTGGACCTGTGCTTCGATGTCCACACCCGCCTCGACCTGGCCGACGCCGTCTGGTTGTGCCAGGCCGTCGAGCCGTTCGAGCCGTACTTCATCGAGGACCCGCTGCGCTCCGAGAACCCGGACTCGTTCAAGACACTGCGCCCGCGCACGCGCGTGCCGCTAGCGGCCGGCGAACAGTTCAGTTCCAAGTGGGAGTTCCGCCAACTGGTCGAGGACGAGCTAATTGACTACGCTCGCCTGGACCTGTGCCTCGTCGGCGGCTTCACCGAGGGGCGCAAGATCGCCGGCTGGTGCGAGACGCACTACATCAAGGTCGCCGTCCACAACCCGCTGGGGCCGGTGGCGTCGGCCGCCTGCCTCCAGTTCAACCTGGCGACCTCCAACTTCGGCGTCCAGGAGCAGCCGCGCCGCACGGGCACGCTTTTGACCGATGTGGTTCCTGTCCAGCCGGTCTGGGAGGACGGCTACCTGCTGCCACCAACCACGCCCGGCCTGGGCATCGAGTTCGACCGCGAGGCGGCCCGCGCCCATACGTTCCAGGTCCACGAGCCGCCCCACCTCCGCCGCCTGGATGGGTCGTTTACCAACTGGTAGCCTAGCGGCCTAACAGCCCGCCCAACCCCTTGGCGACATCGCCCAGTTGCCCCGCGCCGAGCACAGTGTCAATCTGCGCCGCGACTGGGGCTGGCAGGCGCTCCTTGAGCAAACCGAGTACAGTGGTCACCGCCTGCTCCGCCTGCTCGCGGGGCAAGCCGGTCTTCTCCATCACAGCTGTTACTAGTTGGTCCATGGTCTATCTCCTTGACGGTCGAATGCGCTAGCCGCCGGGCGCGAGGTCGGTCAGGTCCTTCTCGCGCAACATGCGGTAGCGCCAGTTGCGAATAAGCGGAACGATGTACGGCAGCAGGCGGAGTGTATAATAGGGGGGCAGGATTGGCACGCCGAGCAGGTCGCCAAAGGAGATGAGCACGAAGAGATGTTCCAGGTCGGCGCGGTGCTTGCGGAAGTAGATTACCTGGTCGTACATCGTCATGCCGAAGAAGAAGCCGCGCAGCCAGTCCGTGACAGAATGGAAGCGCCCCTGCCACGTCGGCGGGGTCAGCTCCAGGTCAGCGCCAGGTGAGGGGGTGTCTATGGACATAGGTCAACTCATCGTCATCGGTTTGAGCATCGTCTTGCTCATCTGGTACTTTGGCGCGTCAGTCTACAATCGGCGGCGCGGGCAGACACTCGGGCGGTGGCTCCAGGCCGGCCTCAAGAGCTTGGGCGGGCAGGCGGGTTACAAGTGGATCGGCTCGTCGGCCAGCGGTCTCCAGGCCATCGTCAGCGGCGCTCTCCCACCCTGGAAGTCCGCCGAGGCCATCGTGCTACTCGAAACGCGCGAGTTGCTGCCGCTGTGGGTTTTCCAACGGCTGACGGGCCGCCGCGACCAGTTAATTCTAAAGCTCACGCTCCGCCACCGCCTGACCGGCTCGCTCGATGCCGCGCCCCGCGTCGTCCCCCCAGCTGGCTGGACGCCGACTGCCGGCCCCCACGGCCTCCACCTGACCACCGACAGGGCCGGCGCGGCCCTGGTGGGCCGCCTGACGCCCTTCCTCGACCGCTACGGCCCCGCCCTGCGCTCCTTCTCCGTCCGCCCCCAGGAACCGCAGTTGATCCTCGCCCTGAATACGGCACTGATCGAGGCCAAACCGCTGGAAGAGTTGCTCAGCCAGTTAGCGGAACTCCAACTCTGAAGGTGGCTCTAGCGTTGGTTGCGCTGGACCAGCGGCAGGAAGATAAAGTTTGGAACCCGCTCGACAGTAAAGCGATACTCGACGCTGGTGGACGTATTGCCACTGCGGTCAGTACTCCGAACTTTGTAGTAATACACGCCATCCGACGTTAGCCCGGTCAAGTTCACACTGTGCTGCCTGACATAGAGCGGGTCACTCACCGTTTGGGAGTATGAACCAGGCCGGACACCATACAGGACAGTGGTAGTCGCCACTTCATCCGTTGCCCAGGTAATCTTCACGCTGCTATCCATCACGCTCGCAGTAATATCGCTAAGTAAGGGCGATACGGTGTCGCCAACCAGGGCCGTTGGATAGCCGAACGCGAGCTGCCGATTGGAGTTGGCGGCCTGCACAATGATACGATCCCCCACTTGCGCCAGTCGAGCGCGTAGCTCATCTGCGATAGGCTGCAGGGCATACAACCTCAGGCTGTTGGCGGACTGCACAGTGAAATGGGGCGTCACCGCAGCTATCACATTCACCAGCGCCGACGAGGACGCAACCGAAAGATTCCTGGTCGCGTCAGCGCCGTTAATAGTAATACGGCCGCTCTGACTCTGTATCGGTACTGCCCCCATCAGGGCAGCTACCGCCGCAACCAGAGTCAACCCGATAAGGCGCGCTTTCATTACGGCATCCTGTAGACAATCACCAGAACCCCATAGTTCTGAACAGTAATGGTATGCGTTGTCTCGGTGGGCATTTGAGAGGGGTTGATGCGGCCGTATATGCCTGTATTACGTTCATCATAGACAGTATTCGGGTTGGTGGCGCCGTCCAGGCTGAACCAGCCTGTCAGAACACCATAGAAGTTGTTCCAGATCCGCCGAGCTGCCCAGCTTTGCTCGAAATAGCTATAACTGGACGGTAATTGAATCGTAAAGTCATTGCCATTGGCCTCGTCCTCGCCCACTAGCATCATGTGGGTCGCGTTCGGGTACTCAAAGTGGTAGTACGTTACGCTGGGTAGCGCCACCCCGGCGGCATCCGCGAGCAGGCCCAGAACCTTTTCCAGCTTCGTCGGACTCAACGTCTGTCCCACGACGTCAACGATTTTGCTGACTGGCACGCCCTGCGGATAGTACGCCAGCATCCAGCCGGTGCGATGGACGTACACATGGACGTCGTAATGCTCAGGGTAGCCGGGTACGGCCACCGAGCCGAGAATGTAGTCAGACGTGTCTAATTCAGTTGTCCGAAACTGGCCCCGAACGCGGCTGAGGGTGATGCCGTTCGCAATTCGCACGTAGGCGGAGATACCGGCCTCTTGATCGAGTTGAGCCGCGACGCCGCTGGCCTGCGCATAAGCGGTTTCAAGGAAGGCGGGTGGCGCCAGATGTAGACTATGGCCCTCCATATCTGGTTGTGACTGACGCAGCCACCCCAGAACAAGCGCCATGCCCATCACAAGCGAGACAAGTAGTAGTCGGACGAGTCGGACGGGCATATTCATTCCTCCAAAGCCCCTCAGAAGCTTCATCAGTTCGCTCAGTGGCAGCGGATGCCCTTTAGCCCCGCCACCACCTCAACGAAGTTGTCCTGCGGGGCGCGGCTGCTCAGCGTCACGGTGATGACGCGCTCGGTGACGGGACACTCCCAACGTAACTCCGTAAAGTAGACCGTCCAGCGCCGCAGGAAGCCGCGCTGTTGCGTCCAGTGGCGCACACCTGCCCAATGCCCACCCACCAGCGCCCGTTCTGGCACCGCTACCGGCTTGTCCTGCCCCCGAATCCGAATCTCCAACTCGGCCGCCAGCTTGCGCTCCGGCTGATGCACGACATACCAGGCGTCGCCCGATACGACCCAGCGGCGGTCGCGGCGCGTGTGGCAGGCGGCAATCTCCGGCCGCGCCACGCCAGGGGCCAGCCGCCAATCGTCCGGCAAGGCCAGCGTCAGGAACGCCCCCGCGCCAAACAGGGCGTTGAGGGCGGAAATGTCGTGGTAGTCTAAAGAGGAAGACATAGAAAGTCCGTGGGAAGGCGTAGGAAGACATGGGGAAGGCATAGGAAGCTATGAGAAGCTATGAGAAGCTATAAACCTCCCACTCTTCCTATGTCTTCCTATCCCTTCCCACTCCTTCCCGTCCCTTCTTACGCCAGCAGCAAATCCGCCGTCTTCGACAGCGATGGCACGCCGCGCACCTCGTCGTCGAACAGCGGCACAATCGCCCGCAGCAGGCCGTCAAACGTGTCATCAATCTCGCGCATGTACTGGTCCTGCATGGCGACGCGGTTCTTGACAAAGTCGGCGGCGTCGGCGGCCAGCGCCTCCTTATCAATGCGCATGTTGACGACCACCCCGCCCACCGGGATGCCAAAGTCGTGGAACCAGTGGATGAAACGCTTGATGACGGCGATGGGCAGGGCCTCGGGCAGGGTCACAAAGAAGAAAGCCGTCTTCTGCGGGTCGGTCAGCAGGTCCTTGGCGTGGCCCATACGCTCACGGAAGGTGATGAGGTATTCCATCAGCGGGTCCTTCTCCTCCTTCTGCTTGCTGTAGGACAGCTTCTCCTTCAAGGTCTTGGCCTCCTCGCGGCTCTGCATCATCTTATTGACCCACAGCGAGTAGACCGACGACATGCCGAGCAGGCGGCGGGCGTTGGCTGTCGGCGCGGTGTCGAAGACATAGGCGTCATACTCGTCCTTGAACATGAGGTCAATCATGTTCTCAAACATGGCGCTCTCTTCAAAGGCCGGGTTCATCGTCGCGCTCTC
The DNA here is from genome assembly GCA_026129165.1 of Anaerolineae bacterium. Taxonomy (GTDB): domain Bacteria; phylum Chloroflexota; class Anaerolineae; order Epilineales; family JAHCIE01; genus JAHCIE01. The sequence continues at coordinate 982 of JAHCIP010000136.1, read as the reverse complement.
GACAAACTCATCCGCCTTCGTGCGAATGTCGGCGTACTTCAAGAACCAGCCAATCTTCTCGCGGATCTCGTTCTTCGAGCGGGCGATGGTCTCCTTGGTATCAATCTCATACGCCCATAGGTTGGGCACGCCCTGGACCGGCTTCTGAGCGCCGTAGACATCCTGGGCCAGCAACCCGCTCAGGCTGTGGACCGGGTTGGTCGAGGCGAGCAGGGTGCGCTTGCCGCTACGGGCCAACGCCAGCGCCAGCGCTCCCGCCATGACCGTCTTACCCACGCCGCCCTTGCCGCCGAAGAAGGTAAACTTCAGGCCGGGATGCGCGGCCAGGAACTCAGCCATCGTTGTCTCAATCATGTCGCGCCTCCCTTAGCCAAACATCTCATCGGCGACGCGCCCGATCATCTCCAGGCCCGTCACGTCGCGCTCCAACTCCGGAATCCGCGCTAGCACGGTCTGGCCGAACTGCTGGTCAATCTGCTTCAGGTATTCCTGCTGCATGGCAAAGCGGTTCTTGAGGTAGGCGGGCGCGGATGCGCTATTGGCGACGGTTTCCGGGATAACGCGGTTGACGACATAGCCCTGGATGGGAACGCTGAACTTGGCGAACATCTCGGCCGCTTTGGCCGTGTCGAGTAGAATCATTTGCTCCGGCACGACGACAAAGAAAAAGGCCGTCTTTTCCTTATCCGTCAGGATGGAGGACGAGGTGCTGATGCGATGCTTGATGTACTGCAACTCGCCCAGGATTTTGTCCTCTTCGAGGGCTTTGCCGCGCTGCGCCTGAGCCGCCATCATCTCGTACTCGCGCATTTCCTCGCGCAGCTTGGTAATCTTGCTAATCCACTCGTCGTACACGCTCGCCATGCTCAGGTAATACAGCGCGTGGCCTAGCGGGACGAGGTCGTAAATGTAGTAGTCATAGCCGCCCTTGACGACGATGTCCACCACCTGGTCGAAGATGGCGCTTTCCTCCATCGCTGGC
>JAHCIP010000135.1 GCA_026129165.1 Anaerolineae bacterium | reverse complement strand
CCCGCGGCCGACGCAGCCAAGAAGACCAAAGCCGCGCCAGTGTCGCCCGCGCCCGCGGCGACCGTTGCGCCCGCGGCGCAGAAGCCGCTCATTCAGCCCAAAGACGTCGCCCCGACCGCGGCGCCGGCGGCGGACACCGTCCCGGCAAAACCGCCAGCCAAATCGCCGCGGGGTAAATCAGCGCCGCGCTGAATTCTTCGGCCGCAAAGGACGCGAAAAAACGCAGAGGATCAACGAAAATCCTCTGCGTTCCTCCCCATCCTCCGCGGCACGGCAGGCTCCGTCCTCAGCTCACCGCTTTCTGTACGAGCGCAGTGATCCTGGCCTCGGCGTCGGCCGTCAACTCCTTCAGCGCGAAGGCAACCGGCCACAGGGCGCCTTCGTCGAGGTTGGCCGTGTCGTTGAAGCCGAAGGTCGCGTACCGGGCGTTGAACTTCTGCGCGCTTTGGAAAAAGCAGACGACCTTGCCGTCCCTGGCATACGCGGGCATCCCGTACCAGGTTTTCGGCGCGAGGGCGGGCGCGCTAGCTGTGATGATGGCATGGAGCCGCTCAGCCATGACGCGATCCGAGTCCGGCATCTCGGCGATTTTCTCCAGCAGGGCGCTTTCCCCGTCCGCCCTGTCCTTTTCGGCCTTCAACTCTTTGGCGCGCTCCCTCATCGCGGCGCGTTCCTCGGCCGTGAACCCCTTAGTACTCTCGGCGGACTTTTGCGTGTCCTTCTTTACGCTCACAGAAACCTCCCTGGGTCGTTTAAGAGAGTATAATACGATACCTGTCGCTCGCTCTTGACCGGCTTGACTGCCGTTGGAGCGACGAATTATAGGCGCTATTCGAGCCGCGTCAACCGCAAGGAATGGCGCGGAGAGAGCGAGGGGGCAGCCAATGAAAATCCTCATCTCTACGTTCGGCTCACGGGGGGATGTTCAGCCGTATTTGGCGCTGGCGGTCGGTTTGCAAGGCGCGGGGCACCGTGTCACCCTCGCCACGTCGTACAACTACACCGAGTGGATTCAAGCGTATGGCGTGAACACGCATCCAACGCCTTTCAACCTGCAAGAGGTTATGCAACGCCCGGAGATACAGACCATTCTCCGAAGCGGAAATCTGATCCGTCAGGTGCGGGTGATGCGTGACATAATGCGCCAAAGCGCCGAAGCGCAAGACGAAGTGTGGACCGCCATTCAAGACGCGGGCTTTGTCATCCAAAGCCCCACGGCAAGCGGGGCTTTGGAAGCGGCCAGCACGCTGGGCATGCCGGCCGTCTTTGCTTCGCCACTGCCTTTTGCGCCCACCCGCGCCTTTCCGTCGTTCTTTTTAGCGCTGCGTGGCTCGCTGGGCGGGGGCTACAACGCCCTCACCCATACGCTCATGCACCGTGTGATGTGGAGCGCCATGGGCGCGCCGGTGACCAACCGGTTGCGAAAAAAGTTGGGCTTGCGGCCGTGGCGCTCTTATGCTGAACTGTTGGCGTCTGGCCGCCGGTTGGGGACACCCTGGCTGTATGGCTTTAGCGCCCACGTCATTCCCAAACCCGCTGATTGGGCTGAGGATCAGCACATCACGGGCTACTGGTTTTTGGACAGCCAACCCGACTGGCGCCCGCCCACCGACCTGATGCGTTTCTTGGACAGCGGCCCGCCGCCGGTCTATCTAGGCTTTGGCAGTATGAGCCACGAAGACCCGGCACGCCAGACCCGACTGGCGCTGCGCGCCCTGGAACTGAGTGGGCAACGGGGCGTGTTGTTGACAGGGTGGGGCGGTATCACACGCCACGCCGCACCGACCAACGTGTTTTTCAGCGACAATGTGCCTCATGCCTGGCTGTTCCCGCGCATGGCGGCGGTCATTCATCACGGCGGGGCGGGCACCACGGGGGCCGGCCTGCGCGCGGGCGTGCCCAACATCATTACGCCCTTTGCCAATGGCGACCAGGCGGCCTGGGCCGACCGCGTGGCGCAGTTAGGCGTTGGGCCGCGTGTCCCTGGCATCAAACAGCTCACCGCCGAGAAGTTAGCCGAAGCCCTTCACACCACTGTGACGGATTCCACTCTGCGCGCCCGCGCCGCCGCGTTGGGCGAAAAGATCCGCGCCGAAGATGGGGTGGCACGGGCCGTAGACATCATTGAGCGCCATGCGGCGGGATTCAGAAGCTAACGGCCGCCTCAGTTAGCGACGTGGTAGCGGAGATGAAGCGTGCCATTGGCGAAACGGCGGACGTCGAGCAGGTCGAGGTTGAGGCGAACCTGGCGGGGCAGGGCCGGTTTGCCACCGCCCACCAGGACGGGCACAATCAAGAGGTGGCATTCGTCCACCAACCCAGCCTGGAAGGCGTGGTGAGCAAGAGTAGGGCCGCCGACGGCGAGGTCACGGTCCGCCGATGCCACCATCTGCCGGACGGCGGCGGGGTCGAAGGTTCGCTCGATGCGGGTCCGGGTCGTCGCGGCGGCCTGAAGCGTCTTTGAGTAAACGATCTTGGTGGCCGCCTGCCAGATGTGCGCGAAGTCGCGCGTGACCGGCGCATCCTCAGCCAGGGTGGGGTCGGTCTCCCAGCCCATCATCGTTTCGTACATTCGACGTCCATACAGATAGGTCCCGACCGAGCGCTCAAGATCGTTGACGAAGGCGTGCACCTCCTCATCCGGCATCGCCCAATCGAACGTGCCACTCTCATCCTCGATGTAGCCGTCAAGCGACGCGATCGCCATATAGATCAGCTTCGCCACACTGGCCCTCCTGTTGCCCCTCTTATGGGTCGCTCTGGGAAAATTACACCAGCGTCGTCGGCACGTTAAACGCCTGGACAATTGCCCGCAACTCGTCCAGCGTCAGGCCCTCGCCGCGCCCCCCGCTGACCAGGTCCATGTACTCATACAGCGCCGCCGTCTCGGCATACTCGACCCGGTCCGCCGCCTTCGTCACCGACAACTCCGAGCGCGCCATCACCCCATGCTTGCTCCACAGCACCACCCGATGCTCCCGCAACCCCGCCACGTTGGCCTCCATCATGGCCGGCGAGCCAGGCAGCCGGTACGCCAGCACGCCGATGCCCTCCGGCAAATTCACAATCGTTTCGGGTTCCCAGCGCAGCAAGCGTTGGTTGAGATAGGCCTCGTCGCGGTAGGCCGGGATATGGCTCAGATAAGTCAGATGCGGCGGCTGGGCATGGATCAGGGCGTGAAAGTTCGTCCCGGTTCGCGCCACCTGGTCGCTGTGGACGGCCAGGTGGGAGTTGAACTCGCTGGTGACGCGCTGGAACAGGCGGTGGGGTGACAGGTACACCTGCGCCCCCTGCCCATCCGCAGCCACCGCCACCACCGCCAGGTTCGCCGCCGGGTTGGTGCGGATGTCCCGCAGACGCCGACCCGAGCCGGTGACGATAATGAGACCCCCCGCCAGGGCCGGCGCCGGCACAGGCAGGTTGAACGGCTCGGTTACGGGGAAGCGGCGGCGCACCTCGAGCGGCCAGCCGATATAGATCGAGATGTTGCCGGCCGCGCCTTCGGAGGCGTTGATACTGCTCAGGCGCTGCCCCGCCTCACCCAGGGCGGTAAGGAATTCGTCCAGGTCGGGATAAGGTTGATCCAGGGCCATGCTCTCCTCCAGTCAGGTAAGGTTCCTATCATACCCCGACGTGGGCCAGCCGTCAAAGTCGCATCCAAAACGTGGCTGGCGCTAAAAACCTGCCCTGTCGATCGTCAGTTTGGCTCTTGACAGTCTTGCCCCCCATGCTATAATCGGTGTATCCACTCGTGATCACACTGGAGGACTGAATGTCGAAGGCTGGCGACGTCTTTGCCAACCCCGCTACAGGCGAGTTTGGGTATATTCGTGTCGGTACGAGCGAGACCAATGGCGAGTTGATGGTGGCCGATCTGCGCGTCCGCCCCGGCGGCGCCGTCCTCGGCGCGCATGTCCATCCGACGATTGACGAACGCTTTACGGTTCTGGACGGCAAGATCGGCTACATGCGAGGTGACCAGAAGGGCGTCCTCCAGGCCGGCGAGTCGGCGGACCTGCCGCGAGGGATCCCGCACGACTGGTGGAACGCCGGAGACCAGGAAGCCCGCGTCATCGTCGAGATCAGGCCGGCCCGGCACTTTGAACAAATGGCAACGACCCTGTTCGCGCTGGCGCAGGAAGGCAAGACCAACAAGAAGGGCGTCCCTAATCCGCTGCAGATGGCCGTCATCGCCCAGGAGTTCAAGGATGTCGTTCAGTTTTTGAACCCGCCCCCCGCGATCCAGCGGCTTCTCTTTGGCGTGCTGGCTCCGCTGGGCCGCTGGTCAGGCTACCAGGCCATTTACCCCCACCATCTTGCCATGCCGGTCCAAACCGTCGAGGTCGAACCGCTACCGGAGTGGGTCAAGATTCCAACCGCTTGATCTCGACCGATTTAGGGCTGGGCCGACCTGTTAATCATCGCGTCCACGCGCCGCATCGCCGCCTCAAACGCCTCCGTCTTCCCCGCCTTGACCAGCGCCATTCCGCGCTGCGCCTCCTCCGTCGTCGGCAGCCAGCCCGTCAGCAGGCGGGGGAAGGTCAGCCGCCAGGCCGTCAGGATATTCGGGCTGTGCTGATGAGGAGCGCGCAGTATGTGGCGGCCAATCCGTAGCGCGTGTTCGTTGGCCGTCATGACGCCTTGCTCGCCCGCCGGTATATCATAGGCAATCGCGTTGCCGAAGGCCAACTGGCACTCAAAGCAGTCGCTCGGCCCGCCGCCTAGCTCAGCCCCACATGACCGGCAGCGAACCAGCGTCATGGCAGTGTCTACCACCGTCCACGGATGCTGGTCCATCTCAGCCAGGACAACGTCGGCCAGCAGCCGTTCGTCCTCAGACCCAGCCGCGATACCCTCGGCCTGGAGCAGGCTCTCCCAGTCAGCGCGCCAGAACACCTCGGCCGCCGCATAGCACTCGGGGCAGGTCGGATAGCCGCCGCCACGGGCGAGGCCGCAGGTCTGGCATGTCTCGACACGCTGAGGCCGGGGCACGCTACGACCCCCAGAGGACAACCGAAAGTTAACATAGTCAGTCATGGGATAGACAAGCCATTCAGTCAAGCAGGCGGGCTGGTCATCAGGGTGACGAAGGCGTCTTCGAGCGAGGGCAGGGCTGGCTCGACCGAGCGCACTGTCACGTCCGCCTCTCGGAGCGTGGCGGTGAGCAGGTCGCGGGAGGTACCGGGTTGGAGAACGACATGCAGCCGTGCGCCCATGAGCGTCGCCGCGCGGACCCAGGGCTGCCCCACCAGGCGGTCCAGGGCACGGGACGGCGGCGCGCAGTCCACCTCCACCATGTCGCTGCCCAGCGAGTGACGGATGGCGGCGGGCGAGTCGCAGGCAATCAGCCGCCCCCGGCTCATAAACGCCAGGCGGTGGCAGTACTCGGCCTCGTCCATGTAGTGCGTCGTCACGAAGACGGTGGTGCCGCCGGCCGCCACATCGTAGATCATGTCCCAGAAGCCGCGCCGGGCGGCCGGGTCTACGGCGGCGGTTGGCTCGTCCAGGAAGAGGATGGCCGGCTGGTGGAGCGCGGCGGCGGCGAAGGCCACGCGCTGCCGCAACCCGCCGGGCAGAGCGCCGACCAGGGTGCGGCTGGCCGGGCGCAAGTCGAAGCGGTCCATCATCGCGGCGATACGGCTGGCCTGCTCAGGTCTCGGCACGCCGTAGACGCGGGCATAGAAGGTCAGGTTCTCGGCGACGGTCAGGTCGTTATAGAGCGCGAAGCGTTGGCTCATGTAGCCAATCTGGCGTTTGATATGGGCGGCGTCGCGCACGATGTCCAGCCCCAGCACCGTGGCCGCGCCACTGGTCGGCGGGAGGATGCCGCACAACATGCGGATGGTGGTGGTCTTGCCCGAGCCGTTGGGTCCGAGGAAGCCGAAGACCTCGCCCGGCTCGACGCGGAAGTTGACCGCGTCGACCGCGATAAAGTCGCCAAAGCGGCGGGTCAGGTCCACTGCCTCGACCGCCGCGCCAGTCGCTATTGGCTGCGCCATGCCTACCTCCGGCTCTGAGAAGGTTGACAGGATTAACAGGATTAACAGGATTGAATTGCCTTGACTAAACTCAGTCCAAGGTGAGGTTACCCCCCCATCCCCCCGCATACGAGGGGAGCCAGAGGGGGGTAGGCCTGCGCCTCAGCAATTCCGTCGCGGATGAACTCTCGCTCAAGGCAAGATTCCACCTGATTCATGGTTATGGCGATGGCGCCCGCGCCGCCAGGAACACGTCTTCCAGTGTCGGCGTGATAGGCGCGGCCTGGTTGACGCGGAGGCGCGCCGAGATCGCTCGTATCACCGCCTCCCCATCGGGGGGGGAGGTGACGATGACGTGCAGGCGGTCGCCAAAGAGTTGCGCGCCGCGCGCGACCGGCGTTTGGAGCGCCAGGTCCCGCGCCAGGCGCAGATCGGCCGCGCTAGGTTCGACCAGGCTGATTTCCAGGATGGTCTGCGGGAGGCCCATGCGCAGCTCATCCGGCGTTCCCGCCGACACCAGCCGCCCCCCCGCCAGCAATCCCACGCGGTGGCAGCGTTCCGCCTCATCCATGTAGGCCGTAGACAATAGAATGGTATAGCCGTCGGCTTGCAAGCGGTAGAGGATGCGCCACAGGTCGCGCCGCGAGACCGGGTCCACGCCAGCCGTTGGCTCGTCCAGCACAAGCACCTGCGGCCGATGGATGAGGGCGCAGGACAGGGCGAGCTTCTGGCGCATTCCGCCGGACAGGTTGTCGGCCAGCCGGCCCTGGAACTCGGTCAGCCCGGAGAAGGCCAGGATGTCGGCGGCCCACGCCGTCCACTCCCCTCGCGCCAGACCGTAGACATCGGCAAAAAAGCGGATATTCTCGGCCACCGTCAGGTCGCCGTACAGGGCGAAGCGTTGGGCGACATAGCCTACCCGCCGCCGCACCCGATTGCCGTCGCGCACTACGTCCAGCCCCAATACCTCCGCCGCGCCCTCGGTAGGCGCGATGACGCCCGCGATCATGCGCAGCGTCGTCGTCTTGCCCGCGCCGTCGGGTCCCACCAGGCCAAAAATCTCGCCCGCTGCTACGTCCAGGTCGAGGTGGTCCACCGCCAGCACGTGCCCAAAGCGCCGCGTCAGGCCGCGCGTGCGGACGCCGCTGCTCCCCTCCAGTGACGCTGCCATGCTTACTCCAGGGTGCGCCGGAAGCGCACAATGCTCAGGGTGGCAATGACCAGGCCGAAGGCCAGGAGGGCCGCGACCTGGCCGTACAGGTATTCCAGCCCAATCCCCTTGAGAATGACCCCGCGCAGCATCTGCAAAAAGTAGGTCAGTGGGATGCCATAGGACAGAATCTGCACGAACTGGGGCATGGACTCGCGGGGGTACATAAAGCCCGAGATGAGCATGGCTGGCATCACCGTCAGCATGGTTGTCTGCATCGCCTGGGCCTGGTTGCGCGAGATGGTCGAAATGAGCAGGCCCATGCCCAGCGCGCCAAATAGGAAGACCAGCGACAGCAGCATGAGCAGGTTGACGCTGCCGTTGATGGGCACGCCGAACACGAGCCGCCCCATGAGCAAGGCCGCGCCAATCTGGACGAAGGCAATCACCACGTAGGGCAGCAGCTTGCCGACGATGAGTTCGGCCGAGTGGATGGGTGTGACAATGAGTTGTTCGAGGGTGCCGCGTTCCCGCTCGCGCACAATGGCGAACGAAGTGAGCAGCACGGCCTGGATTTGGAGGATGACGCCAATCAGGCCGGGAATCATAAAGTTGGCGCTGAGCAAGCCCGGATTGTAGAGCACGGTGGGGCGCAGGTCGAGCGACGGGCGGATGGGCCGGCCCAGCGATTGGCCGAGCAATTGCAGCCCCCGCGCTTGGGTAATGGTGCTGGCGGTCAGCAGCGCGGTCTGAGCCACGTTGGGGTCCGAGCCGTCAATGAGTACCTGGACCTGGGCGGGCTGGCCGGATAGAACATCCGCGCCGAAGTCGGGCGGGATGACAAAAGCCACCTTGGCGACGCCGCTGTCAATGGCGTCGCGCGCCGCGCCAGCATGGGGCACCTCGGCCACGATATCGAAATAGCCGGTATTGGTCAGGCTCCGCACCAGGTCGCGGCTGCGTTGGTCGCGCACCTGGTCGGCGATAGCCGTTGGGATATGGTCTACCGTCGTATTGAGGGCGTAGCCAAACAGGAGCAACATCATCAGCGGCTGGACGAGGACAATCGCCAGGGTGCGCGGGTCACGCACAATCTGGATGAACTCCTTAACGATGAGGGCGCGGATACGGTCGAGCATGGCCTCACCTCCCCGCGCTCAGGCGCGCATCCGCGAACATGCCCGCCTTGAGGCGTTGGTCCGGGTTGGGAATTTGTACCTTGACGGCAAACACGGTCTTGGCCCGTTCGCTCTGGGTTTGAACATTGCGCGGCGTGAACTCGGCCTGGGGCGAGATGAAAGTCACCGTCCCCTGGAACGTCTCGCCCGGATAAGAGTCGACCGTGATGTCCACCGGCGTTTGCAGTCGGACCAGCCCGATGCGGTCCTCTGGCACGTAGACGGTCAGCTTGAGGTTGCGGAGCGGCGCGATGGTCATGAGCGGCGCGCCGGGGGCGACGGCCTCGCCCAGGTGGACCGACCGTCGGCTCAACACCCCGTCAATCGGCGCGGCGACATTCAGCTTGGCGACTTGGGCATTCAGGACGGCGAGGCCGGCGTTGGCCTGGGCCACCTGGGCGCGGGCCACGGCCAGTTGCTCCGGCGTCGCTCCGTTCTTCAGGGCGTCGAGCCGCGCCTGAGCCGCCGCTTCGGCCGCCCGCGCCGTGTCGAGCTGCCCTTGCGCCACGTCCACCTGGGCGTTCGCCGTCAGCGGGTTGTCCCGCATGCCCTTCAGGTCGGCCAGGGCGCGTTGGGCCTGATCCAGCCCGGCCTCGGCCTGGGCGCGCTCTTCGGGCGTGGCACCGGTCTCCGCGTCCTTCACGCGGGCCTCCGCGCTCTGAACCGCCGCCCGCGCCGCGGCCAGGGCCGGGGCAGCCGTCGTTTGCTTGGCGGCCAGGTCGGCGCGCGCCTGAGCCGCGGCCGCCTCGGCCACCTGGACTTCCTCCGGCAGCGCCCCGTTGTGCAGCTTGGCGAGCGTGTTCTCGGCATTGCTCACTGCCGTCTCGGCCGCCGCCACGTTGGCCTGGGCCAGGTCACACGCAGACTCGCCCAGGCGCTTCTTCTGGCCGCACACCCCATCGCGGTTGGCCTGCAACCCCCACAGCGTATTCTTAGCCTGCTCGACGGCCAGTTCGGCGGCGTGGATGTCCTCGGCGCGCGGCCCCTGCCGCACCAGCGCCAGCCGGTTCTCGGCCGCGGTGAGGGCTTGCTGTGCCATGTCTACCTGGGTCTTGGTCGTCGTCTCTAGCTGGGCCAGCGTGCTGCGAGCCTGGTCGCGGCCGGCGCGCGCGGCGGCCAGGTCGCCCGCCCTCGGCCCGGCCTTAACCTGGTCCAGCCGCGCCTGGGCCGCCGCTACCCCCGTTTCGGCCTGGTTGATGCGCGCCGTCAGGTCCTGCGGCGTCTCGCGCAGCGTCTTGGCGTTCGCCAGCGCCTGGGCTGCCGCCGCCCGCGCCGCCGCCGCCTGGTCCCGCGCCGCCTCGGCTGCCCGCAGGTCTTCGGTCCGCGCCCCCACCTCTACCAGGGCCTGGTTGGCTCGCGCCGCGTCCAGCGCCGCGCGAGCCTGGACCAGTTGCGCCTGGGCGACCGTATCGTCCAAACGGAGCAGGACATCACCGGCGTGGACTTCGTCCCCCTCGCTGAGGGGCAGCGCGACGACGCGCCCCGCCGTCTCGACGCCAATATTCACTTCATCGGCTTCGATGGTCCCTGACGCGGTCATCACACCATCGGCCGCGCCCACCTGTCGCCCGCGCCAGTAGAAAAACGCCAGGGCGAGCGCGATGACCAGAACGACAACCGGAACCAGGCGGCGGCGGTCATGGCCGCCCGGCGGGGCAGAGATGGTTTCAGACATGGGTTGTGTCTCCAGGGTCTTGAGCGACGACACCGTGCAAAAAGAGGTCGGCAAACTCGGCGGCGGCTTCGGCCGGCGGGGGTAGGTCCACCAGGCTGCCGAAGTTACGCCGCGCCAGGCTATACATGAGCAACATGCCAATGAAGGCTTGCATGCGCAGGAAAGGATGGCCGGGGCGGAAGACGCCGGCCTCGGTTTGCTTCGCCATGAAGGCGATGGCCGCGCCCCAGACGCGGGCGAAGACTCGACTGTAGGCAACGGCGGCCAGTTCGGGGTGGGTGGTGAGTTCAGCCATGGCAATGGGCATCAGGTTGACCCGTTCTTCCAGCAGGCGGATGACGGGCGGCACGACGGCCTGCATGAAGGCATCAGCATCCTCCAGCGGCTCAGGCGGGAAGATGCCGGCAATGTCCATCTGCCCTATCATCTGCTCAACCATCGCCAGCAGCACGTCCTCTTTGTTCTTGAAGTGCCAGTAGAGCGTGGCCGGGCTGACGCCCGCCTCTTCCGCGATTCTCTCCATCGTGACCCCGTGTAGCCCGTAACGCGGTACGACGCGCAACGCCGCCGCCACAATCTGGTCGCGCCGGCCAGGCAGGTCGCTGCCGTCGCCGAGCGAGGCCGCCACCTCCGCAAACAGCGCCTCTTTGCTCGGGAAGTAGCGATATACGGTGACCTTGGTGGTCCCAGCCCGCACCGCCACATCCTGCACGCTAATCGCCGTCGGCAAGCCGCGCTCGGCCAGAAGCTCGCGCGCCGCCAGGAGAATCTGAACCTGCCGTCCCTCACCGTGGTCTGTCATGCATTCGCCTGTAGGTATACCAGTCCCGATTATTCATTCAGTTCTAGTATATCTCTGATTCTCTGGGTTGTCAAGACCCTATGTACGGGCCGTTCGCAGGTAAGTTTGCCGGCCCAGCCGGAACGTGGTAAGATTTGGCTCACTTTGCCAGAGGAGCCGCCTATGCCGCGACCCAGTATATCCGCCTGTTTCCCCGCCTACAATGACGGCGGCACGATCGCCAGTATGGTGGTCATGGCCGCCGCGACGCTGCGCGAGGTCACCGACGATTTTGAGATTCTGGTAGGCAATGATGGCAGTTGGGACTATACTGCCCAGGCGCTGGAAGAACTCAAACCTCTCATCCCCCAACTCCGCGTCTTCCACCACCCGCAGAATAAGGGCTATGGCGGGAACCTCCGCTTCCTGTTCGCCCATGCCGTCAAGGACCTCGTCTTCTACACCGACGGTGACGCCCAGTACGACGTGCGCGAGTTGCCCAAGCTGACCGAGCGCATGCGGCCAGGCGTTGATATTGTCAACGGCTACAAGATCAGCCGCAACGACCCGATCCACCGCATCATCATTGGCCGCCTCTACCACCACCTGATGAAGCTCGCCTTTGGCTTCCCCATCCGCGATGTGGACTGTGACTTCCGCCTCATCCGCCGCCAGTGCTTCGAGGCCGTCACCCTCGAGTCGCCCGATGGGACGCTGCCGCTGGAAATGGTCAAGAAGTTTAGCGATGCGGGCTTTGTGTTTGAGGAAGTGCCGGTCCACCACTATCACCGCGCCTACGGCATCTCCCAGTTCTTTAACTGGAAGCGCCTGCTCCGCGTCCTCCGCGATATCACCCGTCTATGGATCAAGCTGGTATGGCGCAAAGAGGGCGCGCGGACGGGGCACAATGTAGCGCAGGATGTATCGGGCCGGTAGTTTGGTCACGCCTACGAATGAAAGTGCGGCAGTATGAAGATCCCGTTCAATACGTTCGAGCGCCAGGTGGCTCGCCTCCAGCCTGAGATTGACGCGGCCATCGGCCGCGTTCTCCAACGCGGTTGGTTCATCCTGGGACCGGAACTAGAGAAGTTCGAGGCTGAGTTCGCCGCCTATATCGGCGTTCCTTATGCCGTCGGCTGCAACTCCGGCACCGACGCCATCGAGTTGTGCTTCCGTGCCCTGGGCATCGGTCCGGGCGACGAGGTCATCACCAGCCCCCTCACGGCCGCCTTTGGCGTCTTCGCCATCACTGCCGCTGGCGCGACGCCTGTCTTTGTGGACATTGACCCGCTGACCTACAACCTAGACCCCAACCAGATCGAGGCCGCCATCACCTCGCGCACGCGGGCTATCATGCCGGTGCATCTGTATGGGCAACCGGCGGACATGGGCGCCATTCTGGAAATCGCCGAGCAGTATGAGCTGTTCGTGGTCGAGGACTGCGCCCAGGCCCACGGCGGCCGCTATCGCGGGCAGCGGGTGGGCAGCCTGAGTGATGTGGCCGCCTTCAGCTTCTACCCCACCAAAAACCTGGGGGCGTATGGCGATGGCGGCATGGTCGTGACCTCGTCGCCAGCCGTGGCCGAGCGAGTGCGCATGCTGCGCAACGGCGGCCAGCGGTCGCGCTACGTACACGAGACTGTCGGGCTGAACAGCCGGCTGGACGAACTCCAGGCGGCGATTCTCTCGGTCAAGCTAGGGCACCTAGACACGGACAACGCTCGCCGACGCGAGATCGCGGCGCGCTATGACGCGCTGCTGGCGGGCGGGCCGGTCGAGACACCCTGGGTCGCGCCGGATGTGGAGCCGGTCTACCACCTCTACGTCGTGCGCACCCCCGAACGGGACGCGCTGATGGCCCACCTGGCGGGGCAGGGCGTCGGCACGCTGGTCCACTATCCGACGCCGACCCACCTGCAAGGCGCCTATCAGAGTCTGGGGCTGGGGCCAGGCGCCCTGCCCCAGGCCGAAGCGGCGGCGCGGGAAATCCTATCGCTGCCCCTGTATCCCGAACTGACCGATGACGAAGTGGCGTGGACCGCGCAAGCCGTCCACCAGTTTGCCGGCGTGTTGGCGCGCTGAACCTCTATTGGAGCACCGGATGCCCCCATTTATCGCCCTGTTGATTGCGATTAGTTTCTCCGTTATTGGTGAGATGCTGCTCAAGGCTGGCATGAACCAGGTGGGGTCGCTAGAGCTTACGGGCTGGCACGCCATCCCACAACTCATCCGCGCCTTTACCAACCTGGCCGTCCTGGGCGGCTTTGTCCTCATCTTTGGCGGCTCGTTGTTCTGGCTCTCCGTCATCTCCCGCACCCATCTAAGCTGGGCCTACCCCATGCTCAGCATGAGCTACATCATCGTGGTGGTCCTGTCGGCCATCTTCTTCAGCGAACCCATCACCGCCTGGCGCGTCGCGGGGGTCTTGACCATCATTGCCGGGGTGTTTATGGTGTACCGGAGCTAAGGTGGCAACGGCGGATAAGGACTTGAGACTGAAGACTGAAGATTATATTCAATCTTCTCGTCTTCCCTTTCTTCCTCGTCTTCCCCTCTTCCTCGTCTGTATCCTCCTCGGTGTCGCCGCCGGGGCCGCCGTCGCCTGGGTCAACCCGATCATCGTCATCGCCGGCGTGTTGGGGCTGGTCGTGGGCGTGGCACTGCTCCAGCACCTCCAGTGGAGCGTGTGGGCGCTCATTGGCGTCCTCACCCTGCTGCCTTTCGGCGCGGTCCGCCTCGGTATCGGCTTCAACCCCACCTTCCTCAACCTGACCTTCCTGGCAATGCTGGCGGCGTGGGCCATGCTGCTGGTCGGGCGGCAAATCGAAGGCTGGCGCGGGTCCGCACTCTGGCTGCCGACGCTGCTCTACGCCGGGGTGGCGGTGTTCGGCTTTGTCCTGGGGACGGCCAACGCGACTCCCAGCCGCGACCTGGTCCGCCGCTTCGCGGAGTTCCTCCTGGCCCTCAGCCTCGTCTGGCTGCTGCCCAACATCCTGCGCCACCGCCAGCAGGTGCTCCAGGCCACGCGCGTCCTTATCCTGGGCGGCGGGCTGGCGGCGATGCTAGGGGTGGGTCTGTATGTAATCCCTGATGCCCTTGCCGTGCGCCTCCTGTCCGCGCTGCGAGTCTTCGACTACCCGGCCGGGCCGGGCGTGCTGCGCTACATCAACGACGACCCCAGCCTGGCGCAACGGGCTACGGGCACCTCGATTGACCCCAACGCCTTCGGGGGGCTGCTCATCGTCGTGACGGCGCTGACCATCCCCCACCTGTTCGCCCGCCGCCCCCTGATTCCCCACCGCCTGGCCTGGCTGCTGGTAGCCGTTATGGGGCTGGCTGTCTTTGCCACGCGCTCGCGCGGCTCGATGCTGGGGCTGCTGGCGGCGGCCGGCTTTATCGCCCTGCTGCGCTATCGCCGCCTGCTGGTGTGGATGCTGGTAGCCGTGGCGCTGATCCTCGTGCTGCCGTGGACGCAGGACTACGTGGCGAGCTTTTTCGCCGGCGTGCGCGGCCAGGACCTCTCGACCCAGATGCGCTTTGGCGAGTACAAGGATGCCCTCATCCTCATCAGCCGCCATCCCTGGCTGGGCGTCGGTTACGGGGCCACGCCGGACATTGACCTCTACATCGGCGTGTCGAGCCTCTACCTGCTCATGGCTGAGAACATTGGGCTGATTGGGCTGGCCGTGTTTCTGCTGGTGATGGGGCGGTTTTTCCTCGTCGCGCGGCAGGGTTGGGGGGGCGCGGACGCTGTGTTGGAGCCGGTCGTGCTGGGCGGGGCGGCGGCCTTAGCGGGCATCCTCGTCGCCGGGGTGTTCGACCACTACTTCGCTAATATCAAGTTTCCGGCCTCGGTCACGCTGTTCTGGCTGGTCATCGCCCTGACGACCGTCGCCGCGCAGATGGCTGCCACCCCTCCCCCATCCCCTCCCCTAGCAAGGGA
>JAHCIP010000134.1 GCA_026129165.1 Anaerolineae bacterium | reverse complement strand
ATGGCCGGCTTTGTCTCAGGCTTCTCCAGCCGTGGTCCGTCCATCGCCGGCAACATCCTAAAGCCTGACGTGAGCGCGCCTGGCTCGAATATCGTTTCCGCCGGCGCGGGTGAGGGCACCGGCCCGGCTACTCTGTCGGGCACCTCCATGGCCGCGCCACATATCGCTGGCGTCCTGGCTCTGGTCAAGCAGGCCCACCCGACCTGGACCGGCCAGGAAGTCGAGGCCGCCGTCACGAACACTGCCAATCCCATCATTCGGGACTTGCTCGGTCTAAACCCGGATGATACGCCGCGCACCGTGGTGGTACCCATCAGCCGCCAGGGCGCGGGCCTGGTGGACGCCTACAAGGCGGTCAAAACGACGACCGTCGCCTACGCGCCTAACCAGGTAGGCAGTGTGTCCTTCGGCTTTAAGGCCGTGGTCAACACATCCAGCGAGACCAAGACGTTCATCGTGAGTAACAAGGGCACGACGGAGCGCACTTACAACCTCCAGTTTGCCTTCCAGGACCCGTCTGTGGCGCCAGCCGGCTCGACGGTGACGGTATCGCCGTCCACGGTCACGCTGCCCGCGGGCGCGACGCAGGCTGTCACCGTGACGATGACCATCGTCGCTTCGGGCCTGCCGCCCTATGGCCTGTCCAACGCGGCGGCCAATAACCCGACGCAGTTGACCCGCAGCGAGCTCAGCGGTTTCGTCCGCATCACGGAGCAGGGCGGCGCGGGCGATGCCATCGCCGTCCCGATCTACGCCCTGGCCCGCCGCGCCTCGGCCGTCGACGCCTCCACCAATAGCCTGAGTCTCACCGGCTTCGGCGCTGAGGACGCTGGTCACATTACCCTGACCAACACCTCGGCCTACTCGGGCACAGCCGAAATCTTCGCCCTGGTGGGTAGCGACCCCAACGAGGCGGACATCTTCGACTCGACGGATGTGCAGTACGTCGGTGTCCGTAGTGGTTCGTTCACCAGTAGCGGCACGACGCGCCAACTCATCGAGTTTGGCATCAAGACCTACGGCCCGCGCACGCTTCCTCTGGAGAACGAGTTCGACATCAATATTGACGTCAACCGCGACGGGATCGCCGACTACGTCGGCTTCAACTACGATGTCGGCGCGTTCACCACGGGAACATCCACCGGTCAGAACGCCACCTTCATCTATAATATGAGCACACGCCGGTTCAGCGGTCCGTACTACATCACGCAGGCCCTCGTCAACAGCTCGAACATGATCCTGACGTTCAATGCTGCCGACCTGGGTATTACCAGCGACAACCAGGCCTTCAACTTCTGGGTCGAGGCGTACACCACGCCAGGCTTCGAGCGCGAGGAATGGGACCGGGCGCCTGACAGCGGGGTGTACACCTACAACGCGCGGGACGTACGCTTCCGCCTCGCCCCGACGACGGGTGACTCCACGGCTCTTGGCGGCACGGTCGTCGTCGCCCCCAACAGCAGCCGCGTCCTGACCGTCTACGCCAACGCGCGTGGCTTCCTGGGTGGCGACACGACGGGCCGCTTCCCCGAGAAGGGCATGCTCCTCCTCTACACCGAGAACGTGCCGCCCGACCGCGACGCGGACATCGTCAATCTCACCTTCCCGTTCAACTTCCGCGTCGAGCGGCAGACCCTTAGCTTCAACGCGGCTCTCTCGGGCTACGTCGTCAACCGACCAGGCGAACTCGGCGTCCAGTTCGGGGTGGGTGACCTGTGGACCGGCGTGGACAATCGCCCCATCCGCCCGCTGGTCTACCACGGCATCACCCACTTCAACCTCGGCACGGCCGGCAGCACCGTCGAGTTTGAGGAAGCCGTGCTCGAACTAACCGGTCTCGATGCGAGCTACATGTCGCCCGCCCTCGAAGGCCGCTGGGGCGTGGACATGCTGACTTCGGCGGTGGACCCGAACCTGGGTCGCACGACGTTCAGCACGCTGGCGACGGCGGACGCGGACGCGCGGCTCACACCGACGCTGACAGACAGCCAGTTGGGGGTGGGCACGCCCAACGTGTTCACGTTCGATGCAGCCGCGCGCGCGAAGCTGCAAGAGCACGTGAGGACATCAGGCCGCGTGACCTTCCGCACCTGGGAGGATCCGCTGTACCAGCAGGGGATGCAGTTGTTCGCGTGGGATGGCCGCGGCGGCACAGGCGCTGACATCCGCCCGCCCGTCCTGCGTGTCCTGACCGTGACTCGCATACCGTAACGATAGAGACTCTAAGGGTTTTGGAAACCCTTAGAGTCTCCGACGTGCCGGTAGGAGCGCGGTTCCCGCGCCCGTTGTGGGGTTCCCATAGAGCGGGCGTGGAAACCCGCCCCTACCATCCCTATCATTCCGTCCCGCCGTCTGGACCAACCAGACGACGGGATTTCGTTCTTGGGAGCGCGCTGTCAACGGATTTTAGGTTTGGACTGAACGGATTATGTTCCGGCGAAGGCGCCTAATCCGTTCAATCAGCTCCTCAGATCCGTTGACAGCGTGTTCACAAAGGGGGCCGGAGGGGTTAGGTCAGGCGAGACGAATATGCTATAATCCGTGTGTCATTCTACCCCTACGCTAACGACGAGGTAAACACCAATGAAAATTGCGATGATCGCGGCGGAGTGTGTGCCGTATGCCAAGACGGGTGGGTTGGCCGACGTAGTCGGCGCCCTGCCGCAAACCCTGCAAAAGATGGGGCATGAAGTCATCGTCGTCATGCCCAAATACGGCTTCATTGACACCCAAAAATTTAGGCTGCGGCCCTATCTGGGGTCGCTGGGCGTCTGGATGGGCAATACCCTCGAATGGTGCGCTGTCCACGTCGCCTCTAACGGCGGCGTACCGGTCTACTTCATCGAGTCGGACAAGTTCTTCGCCCGCGAGGGGCTGTACCACGACAAAGCCATGAACGACTATTTGGACAACCCGCGCCGCTTCGCCTTCCTGACCCGCGCCGGCATCCAGCTCTGCCGCGACACGGCCTTCGCCCCCGACATTGTCCACGTCCACGACTGGCACACGGCGCTCGGCCCGGCCTATCTTAAAATCTGGCACTGGAACGATCCAGTGCTGGGCCGCACGGCGAGCGTCCTGACCATTCACAACGTGGGCTACCAGGGCGTCTACCCCGCCTCGGACTACGCTTACCTCGGCCTCCAGCCAGGCAACTTCACCCCCGACAAGTTCGAGGACCATGGCGCGGTCAACTTCCTCAAGGGCGGCATCGTCTACTCCGACATGGTCAACACCGTCAGCCCGACCTATGCGGCCGAGACACGCACGCCGGACCTGGGCTACGGTCTGGCCCCCTACCTCAACGACAAGGGCGACCGCTACGTGGGCATCCTCAACGGCGTGGACTATACCGAGTGGAACCCGGCCACGGACCGCCGCCTGCCCGCCAACTACACCGCCGACGACCTGAGTGGCAAGGCCGTCTGCAAGCGGGAGCTTCAGCGGCGGATGCTGTTGGAAGAGAACCCGGACATCCCGATCATTGGTATCGTCAGCCGCTTCGCCTCGCAGAAGGGCCTCGACCTGCTGGCCGAGGCCGTCGAACCCATCGTCAACGCCATGCGCGTCCAGTTCGCCCTCCTCGGCTCCGGCGACCCGACCCTGGAGTCGTATTACGGCCCGCTGCCGGCGCGCTACGGGGGCCGCATCGGCAGCTACATCGGCTACAACAACGACCTGGCGCACCTCATCGAGGCGGGGGCGGACTTCTTCTGCATGCCCTCGATCTACGAGCCGTGCGGCCTGAATCAGATGTACTCGCTCAAGTATGGGACACTGCCCATCGTGCGGGCGACGGGCGGGTTGGAGGATACGGTCCAGCAGTACAACGAGGCGACGGGCGAGGGGACAGGCTTCAAGTTCTCCGAGCCGAGCGCGAGCGCGATCTACTACACCGTCGGCTGGGCCGTCAGCACCTACTACGACCGCAAGCATCATATGGCGCAGATGATTCAGTCGGCTATGGCGCAGGACTACTCGTGGGAGAGGAGCGCCGAGGGCTACCTGTGGCTCTACGATCAGGCGAAGCAGGTCAAGCCGTAGCCATTTGTTTGTCATGCCGAGCGTAGTGAGGCATCTGCTCTGATAATCGTCGTCGGAGCGGGTGTCTCACATTCGTTCGGCATGACACCCTTGACTAATTCTGCCCCGTCTCCCGCCCCATGACACCGCGCAGAGTCAGTTCGGTGGCGCGGTGGCAGGCGGCGTAGTGGCCCGACTCCACCTCCACCAGCGGCGGCGGCTCGATACGGCAGCGCTCGACCGCGTAGCGGCAGCGCGGGTGGAAGTAGCAGCCCGGCGGCGGCTTGGACGGGTCGGCGACGTCGCCTTCCAGCAAGATACGTTGCGAGTGGACGCGAGGGTTAGGAATGGGAACGGCCGAGAGCAGGGCTTCGGTGTAGGGATGCTTGGGGACGCTAAAGACACGACGCGTCGGGGCCAGTTCGACAATCTTGCCGACGTACATAACGGCGATGCGGTCGCTGATGTGCTTGACCACGCTGAGGTCGTGGGCGACAAACAGATAGGTCAGGCCGAGCCGCTCCTGGAGTTCCATGAGCAGGTTGAGAATCTGCGCCTGCACCGACACGTCCAGCGCGGACACCGCCTCGTCGGCGACGACCAGGCTGGGGTTCAGGGCCAGCGCGCGCGCCACGCCGATGCGCTGGCGCTGGCCACCGCTGAACGCGTGCGGGTAGCGCTGCATGTACTCCGGCCGCAACCCGACCAGGCGCAGTAGTTCGGCCACCCGGTCGTTACGGGCCTGGCGGTCGCGCATCCCATTGACCAGCAGCGGCTCGCCCACAATGTCGGCTAGAGTCATGCGCGGGTTCAGGGACGCATAGGGGTCCTGGAAGATCATCTGCATGTGCTGCCGCCAGGGGCGCAACTGCTTGCGCGGAATCGCGGCCAGGTTGACGGCACGCCCATCGTCGGTGCGGAACAGGACTTCGCCCGCCGTCGGGTCCAGGGCGCGCAGGATGCAGCGGGCCGTCGTCGTCTTGCCGCAGCCGCTCTCGCCCACCAGGGCCAGCGTCTCGCCCGGCTGGATGAAGAAGTTGACATCGTCCACCGCCCGCACATGTCCCACGGTACGCTGGAGAAAGCCGCGCCGAATGGGGAAGTGCATCTTCAACCCGCGCACTTCCAAAAGGGGGGCATTTTCGACAGAATTTACAGAATTATTGGAATGGACAGAATTCGGATTAGATGTCATATTCCACGTCCTCGATGACTATAAAGCCGTCCCCATTGACTCCTGTCAATTCAGCCAATTCTGTTAATTCTGTCGAATCTCTTCGCGGTGGTGGAGGAAGCAGGCGACGGCCTGTCCATCGGCCATGCGGGCCAGGGCCGGTTCGTGCTGGTCGCACACGCCGGCGATGCGTTCCAGGCAGCGCGGGTGGAAAGGGCAGCCCTGCGGCCGGCTGTAGGGGTGGGGAATCGAGCCGCGAATGGTGGGCAGCTTGGTGCGCGGCTCGCCGTCAATGCTCGGAATCGAGCGCAGCAGGGCGCGGGTGTAGGGGTGGCGCGGAGCGTGGAAGATCTGGTCCACCGGCCCGCGTTCGACTACCCGTCCCAGGTACATCACTGCCACCTCATCGGCCATTTCGGCAATCACCCCCATGTCGTGGGTAATCAGGATAATCGCCATGCCGAAACTGCGCTGCAAGTCTTTGAGTAGGGCCAGGATTTGCGCCTGCGTCGTCACGTCCAGGGCGGTCGTCGGCTCGTCGGCGATGAGGATACGCGGCGTACACGCCAGAGCCATGGCGATCATGACGCGCTGGCGCAGGCCGCCGCTCAACTGGAAGGAGTACATATCTAGCCGCTGCTCGGCCATAGGGACGCCCGTCTTGCGCAACAAGTCAACGGCGCGGGCGCGGGCAGCCTGTTGGCTCAGGCCCCGGTCGTGGATGCGGATGGCCTCCATGATCTGGTTGCCGACGGAATAGTGCGCGCTGAAGGAGGTCATCGGCTCCTGGAAGATGAGGGCGATGTCCTTGCCGCGAATCTCGCGCATGGTCGCTCCGTCGGAGGGCAACTCGGTTAGCTCCAGGGCCTGCCCCCCGTTGGCCGGGTAGTACTGGATGCTGCCGTCCACGATGCGGCCCGGCTTGTCCACCAGCCGCAGGATGGAGCGGGCGGTGATGCTCTTGCCGCAGCCGCTTTCGCCGACTAGGCCGAGCGTCTGGCCGGGGTAGACCTCGAAGCTCGCCCCGTCCACGGCCTTGACCGTCCCCTCGCTCTGGAAAAAGTACGTCTTCAGATTGTCCACCGTCAGGATTGGTTCCATACACCCAGTCCATTTAGACAGAATTAACAGAATTATCAGAATTAACAATATTGTCAGACGCCGTAAGGATCGGCGGCGTCGCGGAGGCCGTCGCCCAGGAAGTTGAAGGCCAGGATGATAATGATGACCGGGATGGCGGCAGCGAGTAGCCAGGGCGAGATGGCGAGGGACTGGACGTTCTGCGCATCCTGTAGCAACACCCCCCAACTGACGGCAGGGGGACGCAGGCCCAGGCCCAGGAAGCTGAGGGCCGTCTCACTGATAATCATGGCCGGCAGGGCCAGCGTCGTGGCGGCGATAATGTGGCTCAGGAACGACGGCACCATGTGGCGGAAGATAATACGCCACTGCGATGCACCGGCCAGTTCCGCGGCCAGGACAAAGTCCTCCTCACGCAGGGACAGGAAGCGCCCCCGCACCACGCGGCCCAGCTCGGTCCAGCCGATAAGCGAGATAATAATGGTGATAGAGAAGTAGATCTGGGTCACGTTCCAGGAGTTGGGCACGGCGGCGGCCAGCCCCATCCAGAGGGGGATGGTGGGAATGGAGCGCGTAATCTCGATGATACGCTGGATGAGCGTATCCACCCAACCGCCATAGAGACCAGATAGACCGCCCAACAGGACACCCAGAAACAGGCTGATAGCGACGCCCAGCAGGCCGATGGTCAACGACGTGCGCGTGCCAAGCATCAGGCGCGACCACATGTCGCGGCCCTGCAAATCGGTCCCTAGCAGATACAGACCTTCTTCAGGCGGCGCGCCCGCCAGTCCAATCAGGTGGACATCGGTCGGGACCATGCCGAGTAGCTTATACTCGAAGCCCCGCGCGAACAGGGTGATAGGAATCTTGCGCTCGGGGTCCGGCTCATAGACGCGTTTGAAGGTCAGCGGGTCGCGTTTGCCGGCTAGGGCGTAGACATGCGGGCGGAATTGGCCGTTGTCGAACCAGTGGATGGGCTGAGGCGCGATGAGCGAGCGGAGCGCCTCGGACTGAGCCGGGTCCACGTAGGCCAGCAAGTCCGCAAAGACGACGACCAGGTAAAAAATGACAATGACCACCCCGCTGAACACGCCCAGGCGATGCTGCTTGAAGCGCCACCACATGAGCTGCCACTGCGTAGCGACCGAGACGCGCTCTTCGGCGTCGGTGGCGATGTCTTCGACAAGGTGATCGGGGTCGGTCGGGATGGCGGGAACTGACTGAGCCATGTTCAACTCACTTAATGGGCCTGGAAACGGATACGCGGCTCGATCCACATGAGCAGCAAGTCGGAAATCAGCGTGCCGATAACGGTGAGCACG
This sequence comes from Anaerolineae bacterium, assembly GCA_026129165.1. GTDB lineage: Bacteria > Chloroflexota > Anaerolineae > Epilineales > JAHCIE01 > JAHCIE01. The sequence goes on along the minus strand of JAHCIP010000134.1, from coordinate 7,289 downwards.
CCGAGCAAGAGAATGATGCTACCAGCCAGGAACATATCCTGGGCGACCAGCGACTTGAGCAAGACCGGGCCGACGGTCGGCAACCCGAGGACGAGCGAGACGATGATGCTGCCAGAGACGGTGTAGGGCAGCAGATAGCCGACGGTGCTGGCGAAGGGGTTGAGGGCGGCGCGGACCGGGTACTTGAGGATGGCCTGGGTCTCGGTCAGGCCCTTGGCGCGGGCCGTGACGACATACGGCTTGCGTAACTCGTCCAGCAGGTTGGCCCGCATGATGCGGATGAGTTGGGCCATGCCTCCCAGACCAAGGACGAAGACCGGCAGTGGCAAGTGCTTGACCATGTCCCAGACCTTGGCGGCGCTCCACGGCGCCGTCTCAAAATCGGCCGAGAACAGACCGCCGACGTTGGAGTTGAAGAAGCGGAAGCCGATGTACATCAGGATCAGGCCGAGCATGAAGTTGGGGATGGCGATGCCGACAAAGCCGATGAGGGTAAACAGGTAGTCGCCGGGCGAGTACTGGCGCACGGCCGAGTAGATGCCAATGGGTAAGGCGACCATCCAGGTGAACATGATGGCCGCCAGAGAGACGACGATAGTCAACCACAGCCGCTCGCCGATGACTTCGGACACTGGCCGCTGCCACTCCAGCGAGATGCCGAAGTCGCCCCGCATAATCTTGCCCATCCACAAGCCGTACTGCACCCAGATGGGCTGATTGAGACCATACTGCTCGCGCAGCGCTTCCGCCTCCTCGCGGCTGATGGCGCTGCCAGAGGCCGAGAGTTGGGCGATATACTGGTCGATGTAGTCGCCCGGCGGCAACTGGATAATGACAAAGGACAGCGCCGAGATGGCGATGGTCGTGACCAGGGCGAGCAGCAGACGGCGGGTGAAATAGGCAAGCATAGGTTTCACCGTCATGCTGAGCGAAGCGAAGCATCTCGGGCAGTCGAGCGAGACCCTTCGCTTCGCTCAGGGTGACATTCGGGAGTTAGCTCTTGAAGTACAGCGTCTCGGGATGCGAAGCGTTGGGGGTGCGGCCATGCTGCGCGTTCAACTGGCGCGCCGGCACGTTGCCCATGGTGTTCTTGACGATACGCACGCCCATAAACGCCGGCGAGCGGCCGACAGTGCCGATGCTCCACAGGTTCTCGGCGTAGATCTTCCAGATGTCCTGGGCGATCTTGACACGCTCCTCGCGCTTCTTGCCGCCCGCGCTGCTGAATAGTTGCAGCGCCTGCTTCAAGTCGGCGTCCTGCGGCTCCTTGCCCTGCTTGCCGCCCGAAGCATACCAGTCGGCGATGGCCTGGCCCATATGGCACTCGGCCGGGTCCACGGGCAGGGCATGGCGCGGGAACAAGTAGATGAACTCCGAGCCATCGTTCGCCCAGAACATGATCTGGTTCTCGTTGTTCTTGGAGCGCTGGAAGGCCAGCGAGCGTTCGAGTTCCTTGACCACAGCATCAATGCCGATCTTGCGCCACTGCTCGCGAATCATCTCGGCGTGCTTGGTGTAGGGCACGAACTGAGCGCCGACGGTGATGAGTTCGAGCGTCAGCTTGCCCTTGCCGTCGGTGCGGAGGCGGAAGCCCTCGCCGTCCTTCTTGTCCAGGCCGATCTTGTCGAGCAGCGCGTTGGCGGCGGCAGCGTCATACTTGGCATACTTGTCGTTCCACTCCGCGCCGGGGCTGAACGGCATGGACGGGTCGGGCAGGCCATTGCCCGGCTTGCCCGTGCCGAGCCAGAAGGTCTCATTGAGCTGGTCGCGGTTGATGCCCATGGAGAGGGCCTGGCGGAATTCCTTCTTGCGCAGCCACTTGGCAATCTCCGGGTCGGCCTCGTAGGTCTGGCTGACGTGGAGCGTCGAGTCGCTGCCGTTGAGGGCCGGGTCGAGGCGCACAGTGTAGCCGCCCTTCTGCTGGTTCTCGATGAACACGGGCAGCTTCTGCATGTCGGTGTGGCGCTCTTGCCAGTCGTATTCACCGGCGATGGCCTTCAGGTTGAGGTTTTCCAGGTTCTCGGCCAGCGTCAACTGGAGTTTGTCAATATAGGGCAACTGGTTGCCCTCGGTGTCCACCGCCCAGAAGTAGGGGTTGCGCTCCAGGACGAAGGTCGGCGTGTTGCGAGCCTGGGCTGTCTTCCATGGCCCCATCGTCGGCAGGTCGGGGTTGAGACCGTAGTCAATGCGGTTCTTAAAGTAGGCGACCCAGCTATCGAACTTGGCCTCTTTCGCCTGGGCATCGACCTTGTCCTTACCCGCGTACTTGGCGTGGAATTGCTTGAGGTAGTGGGCCGGGGCGTAGCCGCCGCCCGCGTTGCCGGTGGATTGGCGGGTGGACTGGCCGCCGCCGATGAACGTGCTGCCGGCCAGTAGGTCCTCGAATAGATAGTTGGCCTCGGGAAACTCGAAGACGACCGTATAGTCGTCCACCTTCTTCATCACACCCGGCTTGCCGTTGACAAGCATGTCGGGGTGCGGTGTCGGGGTGATTTCCTTGTCGCCGTAGATGTCCTCGTACCAGAACATCCAGTCGTCAGCGGTGAAGGGCTTGCCGTCCGACCACTTGGCCCCCTTGCGCAGATAGAGGGTAATGGTCTTGCCGTCGTCACTCACCTTCCAGTCGCGGGCCAATGAGGGTCGAATCTCGTTGCCTGTAAAGTCCCAAAAGAGGGGTTTGTCCGCCGAGAGTATACGATTGACATTTTCTGCATCCGCCGGGCCGGTAAAGCCGCGCCGCCAGGTGCCGCCATATTTGCCGACCTCACTGAGGGGCTGGACGACCATCGGCTCTGAGGGTAGGCGGTCCTTGACGGCCGGCAGTTGGCCGGCCTTGACCTTGTCGGCCAGCATGGGCGCTTCTTTGAAGGTCGCGGGCATCTTCGAGGCGTCGCGGATGACCTGGGGACCTTCAAGTTTGCCGACGAGATTGGAACCGGGTGACTGGGCGGCGGGGGCTTTGGCCGCCGGGGCGGATGTGGGGACGGGGGCAGCGGGGGCGGTGGTGGCGGCAGGTTTGGCCTCTGTCTTGGGGGCGACCGTCGCCGGGGCGGGGGTCTGAGGCGCTGTACACGCCGCCGCAATCAGACCGAGACCGCCAAAGGTGGAGAGTTTCAGGAATTCTCGCCGCGACAGGCGAGATGACCGAGTCTTACGCGCCATAGCGTATCCTCCTCCATCATTGATGGATGCAGTGATGGATGCACCGAACATGGTGCCTAGCCTGCATTATACCGTATTGACGGGTACTGTCAAGTGACTATATCATACTGTACGGTTGTAACATGACCACCTATAACCCCCGGCAGGCCTAGCAAGCTCTGGGGGTTCAAATGAAAGGAATCGTGAACATGGCCTTCTTCGACTTCCCGCTGCATCAACTCGAAACCTACACCCCACCCCATGTCGAGCCAGCCGACTTCGACGCCTTCTGGCAGACGACGCTGGCCGAGGCGCGGCAGCAGCCAGTGGATGCTCGCTTCGAGCCAGCCGACTTCGGCCTGCGCACCGTCGAGACCTACGATGTCACCTTCGCTGGCTATGCCGGCGCGTCGGTCAAAGGCTGGCTCCTCCTGCCACGGGAGCGCAGCGGCCCGCTCCCCTGCGTGGTCGAGTACATTGGCTATGGCGGCGGTCGAGGCTTCCCGACGGATTGGCTGCTATGGAGCAGCGCGGGCTACGCTCATCTGGTCATGGATACACGCGGCCAGGGCAGCGCGGGCCGACCGGGCGATACGGCGGATGATCATCCGCACGGCGCCAACCCCCATCACCCCGGCTTTATGACGCTGGGCGTCCTCGACCCGCAGACCTACTACTACCGCCGCGTGTTTGTGGATGGCGTGCGGGCGGTGGAGGCAGCGCGCAGCCACCCGGCGGTGGACGGCTCACGCATCGCGGTGACAGGCGGCAGCCAGGGCGGGGGCATTTCCATCGCCGTCGGCGGGCTGGATCCCAGCGTCGCGGTGGTTATGCCGGATGTGCCATTCCTATGCCACTACCGCCGCGCGACGGAGATTTCGGACGCCCACCCATATCGAGAGATCGCGCTGTACTGCAAGGTCCACCGTGACCTGGAAGAGCGGGTGTTCGAGACGCTGGCCTACTTCGACGGGGTGAATCTGGGAGCCCGAGCGCGCGGGCAGGGTCTATTTTCGGTCGCCTTGATGGATCAGATTTGCCCTCCGTCTACCGTCTTCGCCGCTTATAACAACTATGGCGGCCCGAAGAGTATCAGCATCTACCGTTACAATGGGCATGAGGGCGGCGAGGGCTTCCAGCAGGTGACGAAGGTCAAGTTCCTGAGAGGGATTTTCGGGCAGCCGTAGGGGCAGGCCCCCGTGCCTGCCCTAGCCGGTGAAAGAGGGCGACCCTCACTCGGGCGGGGCAACCACGGGGGGTTGCCCCGCCCGAGTTATCCAATGGTAGGGGCAGGCCCCCGTGCCTGCCCCGGTCAGAGGGTTGAATAGCGCGAGCGCAGGAACAGGTGGTTGCCCGCGCGGCGGAGGGAGAGCAGCCGCGAGCGCGGGGCGTTTTCTGGTCTGAAGGCGACGCCTTCGACCAGACTGGGGCGGGGCGCGGCAGCGGGAGCCATGCCGACCACGATGGGGCAGAAGGTGACAAACTCGTCGTCCACCAGCCCCGCCGCCAGCAGCGCGCCGTAGACGCGCGGCCCGCCCTCGACGAGCAACGACTGAACACCGTATTCGTTCAAGAGGATGGTCATCAGGCGCGGCAGGTCCACCCCCTCCTCGCCCAGATCGAGGATGTCTACGCGGGCTGGCCGAGCCTGGAATGGACGAGCCGCCGCCGCGCCGTGGTGAGTCGTGGCGATAACGATGTGGAAGTCGGGCTGGTCGAAGACGACTGCCTCGGCGAGCAGGTCGCCATGCAAAGTCAAGAAGACTTGGAGTGGGGCCGGTGCGCGGCCTTCGGCGCGACGCAGGGCGGCGAACGCCTCGGCGTCGGGCGGGTAGATGAACTCGGCCGTCCACAGGTGGTCGGGAACGACGCGCATGGTGCCGTCACCCATGAGGACGGCGTCACACCGCGCCCGCAGCAGCCCCATGAGCCACTGGTCGTGGGGGTTGAAGTCGCTGATGTCGCCGCCCGACGATTGGCCCGGCAGATTAAACGAGACGCGGCCATCGCGCGAGGTGGCGAAGTTCATGAAGGTGTAGGGGCGCGTTGGGTGCGCTAGCGGGATACGCCAGCCACTCCCGTATACGGCCTGAAACTCGGGCGCGAGCGCCGCGCCATCCGTCGTATCATCGTCAAAGAGGGGGGTGAAGGGTGAGAGGGTGGGGTGCATCGGTCCTCAAAAGTGTGTGGTGTGAGTATCAAAACGCTCCTCTGGAACAGGGCGGCCGTCCTCCTTTAAGGCTGCCACGTACCCCGCAATTGCCTCGCGAATGTTCTCCAACTCTTCCTGTAAAGAACGATAATCGGGAAGCCTTGTCTTGTCAAGGGCTTACAAGTCGCCCCATCGCCTGACGGACACCCCATCGCTCTATCTTATCCAGACAGTCCTTGACCGTGGAGACGAGGCGGGAGTTAGCGACCAGATGCGGCCCGAAGACTGGCTCAACGGCCAGGAGCGGCGTCGGGTCGTGGGGACTCTGGCGCACCCGTTCAGTCAACTCGGTAGCCAGCGGGTCCACGATGGCTATGGGCTGGCCCTGCTCATCCACGCCGCGCAGATAGCGGAACCAGGCCGCCAGGGCGAAGGCGATATGCTGGACGGAGCCGCCCGCCGCGAGGGCCTCCTCCAGCGGTGGCACAATAAAGTTGTGGGCCTTCTTGGAGCCGTCCTCGGCCAGACGCTGCACCTGATCGCGGATGGCGGTATTGGAGAACCGTTCGATGAGTGTCGCTTTGTACGTGGGGATATCCACGCCCGGAACATCGGGCAGGGTTGGGATGATCTCGTCCATATAGCGTTGCACAAAGCCGCGTACCAGCGGGTCGCCCATCGCTTCGTCTACGACCCGGAAACCCATCAGGTAGGCAGTATAGGCCAGGGCCGAGTGCGAGCCGTTGAGCAGCCGCATTTTGAGCTTCTCATACGGCTCGACATTGGCGGCCCACTGAACCCTCACCGCCTCGGCGCGTGCACCTAGCCGGATCGGAACCGCCGCTGCCTCCCAGGCCGGCCGGCCGTTGATGAAACGGTCCTCTACCACCCACTGCAAATACGCCTCGCTCACGACAGGGCAGGCGTCCTCTACCCCAAAAGTCGTCCTTACAAAGTCCCGTGTCGCCAGCGTGACGCTCGGCGTGATGCGGTCCACCATCGAGTTGGGGCAACTGGTGTTGTCCCGAATCCAGACGGCGACGGCACGGTCCTTTAGCTCGGCAAACTGGAGCAGGAGACGGCGCAGGGTGTCGCCGTTGCCCGGCACGTTGTCGCAAGACAGCAAGGTGACGGGTTGCCCCCTGTTCAACAGGCGTTCACGGGCCACCTCGAACAACCACCCAATGGCGGTGCGGGGAACATTCTCCCGGAGGTCCGCCTGAACCAGCGGATCGGCCAGATCCAGGTCGCCCGCCGCATCGTAAGTGTAGCCCTTCTCGGTGACCGTCAGCGAGATGATTCTGATGGCGTCGGACGCGAGGAGTTGGAGCGCCGACTCGGGGTCGGCCGGGGCGAAAGTAAAGTCTTTGATGGCGCCGATGACTTTGAAGGTGTCGTGGGCACCGGCGCGCTCGGTCAGGGAGTAGAGGTTGTCCTGGCCGTTCATGGCCGCCATCAAGCCGAGGTCCGCCTCGCGCAGGCCGAGGCCGTGCATCATCCAGTCGCCCGGTTGTTCGCGCAGGGCGGCGTCGAGGAAGACGGCCAGGTGCGCCCGCACAAAGTTCCCCACGCCGATATGGGCAATCCCGCAGCCAAGCGTAGACCGGTCATAGGTTGGCTGGGACAGCCCCCATGCCTCTTGCACTAACGCCATCGGATACCCCCTGAGCCTCGCCCATCACCTCTCAGCCTATCCCCTCGCCTGTCACCCACCAGAAGACGCCCGTCAATTATAGCGCGTGGCCCCACAAGGACAAGCCACTATCAATTAGCCACGGCGGCCGGTACCTCCACAGTAGGGACAGGCGCCTTCTTTTCTGCCTCCACAGGCAGGGCAGGGAATAACAGGCCACCCCATTGCCCTAGACAGGGGATTATCCGTACCAGGAGGGGTGGACAAAACATAAGATTGGGGCCACCGAGTGGCGCGTAAACGAGACGCCGCGGCGTTCACGCGCGCTCCCACGGCTCCCAACCTAAGATGCGGGCCAGCCGG
>JAHCIP010000133.1 GCA_026129165.1 Anaerolineae bacterium | reverse complement strand
CATAGCCGTCTATCAAGAGTTGGCTGATGGTCCGCTGCAACCCAATATCCGTATCGGCGTAGGAGGGCGCGGCGTCGAAGGTGCAGTCATGCCCGCCGTGGACGATGACCAGCCGGTTATTCGGTCGCTGGGGGATGAAGTGGTGAGCTAGACCCTGGACACTATCCTCCATCGTGATGTGCAGGTCGTCCACGCGGGCGAGGTTGGTAAGCCCACGCACCGGGCTGGCGACGTTCCGCGTCACAGTGGTTGGTAGCTGGGTGGGGAGGGTATCCGTGCCCCAGATGAACTGCCGCAACGCGAGGCGTTTGGCCTCGATGTCGGCTTGCGAACGAATGGTGATGGTACGATCATTGACAAGGGTGGTGACGCTGTCCTGACCCTCCGGGGACGCTGGCTGAGGGGGAGGCCCGTCGGCGCGGACAGAACTCCCAAAAGCGAACAGGAGCATCAGTACACTCAGGGCGGCGAGCAACGAGCGTGTCTTCACGGCGGCTATCTCCTTGATGTAGGTCTTGTTTGCCTGCTCTTGCTAAACCTACTATACACGCCGCGTTGTTAATGGGCTATGAGTTTCTTCACAGGTTGGGCAAGAACCTCAAGTCACCCTTTTCCCAAGGACAGCGACCTGTTTACCGCAAAGGACGCGGAGGGCACTGAGGATAATAAACTATCCCTTCGCGCCCTCTGCGTCCTCGACGGTGAATAGCCTGACCGCTAGGGCTAATTTCGTGAGGGGAGTTGCTGGCTCAACTGGGCGGTGACCTCGTCTACCTTGCGCTGGACATCCTCGTCGTAGCGGCTGTTCGTCACCGTACGCCAGAGCCAGTCGCGGAACCAGAGCAGCGGTTGGCCCAGGCTACGGTTGAGAATCTCAATGAGCAGCCAGCCGCCGGCTGTGCAGGTCAACGCCTGATAGAGCGTGAGCGGGTAATAGCCGCGCACCAGGGTCAGGATGACCAGGAAGCTCCACAAGCGCAGGCCCCAGCCCAGGGCGGGGCCCAGGTAGGGCATGAGGACCAGGAAGCCGAGCGTGAGGGGCGCGCTGCCCAGGCAGACCAGGCGGAGAATCAGGCTGAGCGGCGCGTGAATGCCGTAGAACCAGCCAGCCACCAGCCACAGGCTGACCGACCAGAGCGCCAGGTCCAGCGCGAAGATGAGGCCGTTGAGCGCCAGACTCAGGACAAAGCGGCCCGGCGAGACGCGGTTCGCCAGCAGGACCGCGCTCTGGCCCAGCAGTTGCGAGACACCGGCCAACGCGGCCACAGCAAAGGTCAGCCAGTTGGCGTGGGGCAGTGCCTGGACGTAGACCAGCAGGTCGGGCTGGAAGCGCAGGGCGTGGCTAATCACATCCCATAGGTGAACGATAAACTCGGTCATACATCCTCACCGGGTCGGACGGTGCGCCACAGGTCGTTGACCAGGACAAACTCGTAGCCTGCGTCCTGGAGGCGCGGCAGTATCTCGTCCGCCAGGCGCGCCACGGGCGGCCCGGGCAGGCTCTCATGCAGCACGATCAGCGCGCCAGGGTGGACCTGCTCGACGACCTCGCGCACCGTCTGCCGCGCTGACTGCCGCCAGTGCAGCGGGACGACGCTCCACATGACAGGCCGATAGCCCCAACCGCACAACGCTTTCAGCGTCGAAGGGGTGAACACACCGTAGGGTGGTCGCACATCGCGGTACTGGTCGGGCGGCTGGCCCGTGGCCTCGGCCAGAGCGGCCTGAGTCTGCCGCAGGCTGTGGGCCAGGCGCGGCGCGGGCTGGAGCGGGAAGGCGCGGTGGTAGTAGCCGTGGAGTCCCTGCTGGTGGCCCGCGTCAGCCACGGCTCGCACCAGGTCGGGATAGCGGCGGGCTCGCTCGCCAATCAGAAAGAAGGTGGCGGCGGCGCCGTGGCGGTCCAGGACGCGCAGCAGGGCTTCCGTGTCGCGCGGGTCGGGGCCGTCGTCGAAGGTCAGCGCGACGACGGGGAAGTTGGTGTCCCCCATCCACAGCGCGTCGGGGAAGCGCCGCCGCAGGACGCGGTGCATCTGGCCGACGACGGGCGTCAGGCTGGGTCTAAGGCGCGAGGGATTGAACATAGTCGCCTATAACGGCCACGGTTTTCTCGACATAACTTTGGCCGGTGGGCAGCTTCGCCGAACGGCTGAAGTAGTCGCCCTGGGCCATGTGGCGCACCGGGCCGACGTCCACCACCGTGAGCTTGCCCCGCGCCAGCGCCCGGTTCCAGGCCGACCGTTTGAAGACCGGCCAGCGGCCTGGGTAGAGCCAAGCTCCCACATGCTGGACGGGGTCGCGCGAGCCGGACAGGTGGAGGACATGCTCGACCATCAGGATGCCAGGGTCATCGGTCAGTACGCCGCCAATGGACACCAGCCAGATCGGGGCGTGGAGCAGCCTCCGCAGGACGGGTGTGCAGCCAACGGCGATCTGCGCTGCCCCACTCAGCCCCATCAGGACGACGGGCTGGCGGTCGCCCAGGCGGTAGCCGCTCCGCACCAGGGCCAGGGCGATCTCGCGCGCGACGCCGAAGTTGAACAGGGGGCCGTAGCGGCGGTCGGCGGAGATGGCGACCTGGAACAGGTTGCGCAGGCTGATGATGAGCACGAGCAGGGTAACACCACTGGCCTCCATGAGGCGGTGAATCAGCCGCCAGAAGGGCGCGAGATAGCGGCGGCCCGACAGCGGGTCGTTGGTGGGGGAGTAGGGGTAGATGTCGCGTACGATGAGCGCGCCCGGCAGCCGGCGCCGGAGCAGGTCCAGGAAGTTTAGCTCTTTCTCGATGAGCAATTTCGGACCGAAGGAGCCGACGCCGCTCAGGTAGACGAGGTAATAGCGAGCGGTGGCCGTGGTCCCCTCGGACAGAGGCGGCGCCGGCGCGTCCGGCGGGGCGACGGGGCCGGGCCAACGCCGATCCCAGCCGGCCCACCAGCCCAGCGTCTCGAAGGGCGAGAGCAAGGCAGAAAGGACCACGAGGAGTAGGACGACAGCCACGAGGAGGGCTATATCAGACATGAAGTGTGGCATAAGGGGAATTGTACAGGCGACACGCCGCCTCGGCAATACTGCGCTTATCTTGTTTTGACCCACTCAAGCGAGCGGCTATAATTGAGGAAATAGGGTCAGAGGGAGTAGACCATGGCGACGGTGCGGGAGATTGTGACAGTTGAATCGGGCAATCCCGTGTTGCGCGAGAAAGCCCGCAAGGTCCAGAAGATTGACGCCAGCCTCCAGACACTGATTGACGATATGGTGGCGACCATGCGCGAGGCGCCGGGTGTTGGCCTGGCCGCCCCGCAGGTGGGCGCCCCGCTGCGCGTCATCGTCGTGGAAGCGCCCCTCGATGAGGACGACCCGCAGAGTGGTAAGGTCTACGCCATCATCAACCCGGAGATTATCAAGACCTCCCCTGAGATGGAAGAGGGCGAGGAAGGCTGCCTATCCATCCCCAACTGGCAGGGCAGCGTGAACCGCTATGTGTGGGTGGTGGTCAAGGGCGTAGACCGCCAGGGCCGCGAGTTCCGTATCCGCGCCCGCGACTACGTAGCGCGTATCTTCCAGCACGAGATTGACCACCTGGACGGCATCCTGTTCACCGACCGGGTTCAGGACCGCGAGAAAATCTGGAAGATCGGCGAACGCAATCGCCGCCAACGTTTCTCCGAGGCCGTCGCCGACGAGACAGTTCTCGGCTAGCCCGACCTCTGACATCTGAGCCAAGCGCCTCCGGTAGCAAGTGGCTACCGGAGGCGTTGTCTTTGCAACTGCTTTTGCCTGTCATGCTGAGCGAAGCGAAGGATCTGCTCCGACAACAACGCCAGAGCAGATCCTTCGCTTCGCTCAGCATGACAATCGGGACGGTTCTCAGCTTCGCGTAGGTTGGTTTCGACCTGGTGTTCTCGGCATGACTCCCTGATCCTCGACACGGTTCCAGGAGGTGGTATCAGGGCAGTTGGGCGGCGGCGGCGACGAGTTGGGCGTAGGCGCGCGCGCCGGCCGCCTGGAGGTGGAAGCCGTCGTAGGCGAAGTAGCCCCACTGGCCTAGACTGGCCGCTCGCCAGTCTACAAGAATCGCGTTGGGGTACTGGTCCACCGCGTTGGCGAGCATGAAGTTATTCCCGCCCTCCCAGAAGCGCGGAACCTTGACCGTCACGAACACCACTTTCGGTGTATCAGACAGAATCCCCATGATCTCATCAAATTGGCGGCGCGTGAAGACCCCATTCGTTCCAGTGTGGATCACCACGACATCCCCCAGTCGTCCCGTCGCTTGCCGCGCCCGCAGAACGCTGGCGATTTGACCGGCCTGACGGCCAACGACCGCATCCACGTCTAGATTGGGCAGCGCGGCGTACATAGCCCGTGACGCGCCCAGCATGACCGAGTCCCCGATGGCCGTCACATGGACCGAGGAGGTGGGCGCTGTCCAGGCGACTTGAGTCACGGGCGCGGGCGGCGCAGGGGGCAGCCCCTCCATCACCGCGATGGTTTCTGTCGGGATGTTGACGGTCAAATAGACCGACATAACCCAGCCTTCATCGCCGTTGCTGGCACGCACCATGTACCACTCGCCGCTCTCGGTCTGAGTCAGAACAGTCAACTCCGCGCCCGGCGGGAGGAGACGCAGCACGTCAAACGCCTTGCTTGGCCCGGAGCGCAGGTTGAGGTTGACGCGCGTAACCGCGTCGGGGGTGTTAGCGCCCGGCCCAGCATCCCAGAGGAAGCGGGCAGGAGACGATGCGGGTGGGGGTGGCTGGGCATGCGCCGCTGGGGCGCTTAGCGCTATAAAGACGAGAAGCAGCAGGCTGATCCCGACCCACGCAGAGCGTCGGGGGGCGCGAGCGGCCGAGCGGGAAGCTAAGAGTGACGTGGTCGAGTCGGGCGGCGGTTGTATGGGCATCATGGTACGCGGCTAAGTCACTGGATTGTCACCGGGTAGGTCGCGGCCAGGGGGGCGTAGCCGACTCGTAGAAGAATAGCACGGCGTGTTGAATTGTGCAACCCCCTTTGGTTTGTTAACGAAACTCCGTTTTTCGTGAACGACTCGCTACTGCACAACTCAAAAAATGCCCTATACTGGGGACCATAGAAACAGCGCAGCGAGAGACAAAAAGTCTCTCGGATTTCCTCAGGAGGGAAATTAAAATGTCCGCGAACGTTATCACTCGCAAGAATACTGTCGTCCAAGACCCGCCCGTTGCCCGCTTCCTGTTCTCCGATACCCGCATGGCCGCCTTCTGGCTCATCGTCCGCGTCTGGCTCGGCCTCCAGTGGATCGAAGCTGGCGAGCACAAGATCAGTGACCCGGGTTGGGTCCAGACTGGCGAAGCCCTCAAGAAGTACTGGACGAGCGCCATCGCCATCCCCGCTCCGCCCGCTCGGCCCGCCATCTCCTTCGACTGGTACCGCTCGTTCCTCCAGTTCCTGCTCGACACCCAGTCCTACACCTGGTTCGCCAAGCTCGTGGCCTTCGGTGAAGTGCTGATTGGCATCGGCCTGATCGTGGGCGCGTTTGTCGGCATCGCCGCCTTCTTCGGGGCGTTGATGAACTGGAACTTCATCATGGCTGGCTCGGCGAGCACCAATGGCTTCCTGCTCATCCTGGCGGTGGGCGTGATGCTGGCCTGGAAGGTCGCGGGTTACTTCGGCGCCGACTACTTCCTGCTCCGCTGGATCGGCACCCCCTGGCAGGGTCTTGCCCCCGCCTATGATGGTCGGGAGGCGCAGACAACGCCAACGCCCGCCAAGTAAGCAACGTGGCAAATCTAAACTGAAAATAGAGGGGCGAAGCCAATCAGCTTCGCCCCTTTCGTGTCCTGGTAGGAGCAGGATGTCCCAGCCTTGGGCGAGGCGACCTGGCTCCTACACCCGTCGTCTTCTCTCAATAGGCCGGATAGGTTATCAAAACCTATCCGGCCTGTGGGGCGAACAAGTCGTCCAGGCTCGCGTCGAGCAGCCCGATTTCGTAGACCAGGTCGAGGACGGTGTAGCGGCGGCGGATGGTGCGGGCCAGAGAATAGCTGACGCGCACTCGCGTGCGATCAACGCCAATCGCAGCGGAGTCAGTTGGGCAGCCAGCCGCCTCCAGGAGAGCCGCTACCTGCTCCCTGGGCAGGAGTTGGCGGCTGAGCTTCTCCCGCACGACAGGCCAGTGTTCCCGAAGCCGAGTGAGGCGGTCGCGGAGGGCAGCGGGTGTGATGTGCTTGGCGAGGCTTTCCTCGACCGCGTTGTCCGCCAGCGCGGGTAGGGCGTGGGCTTGCCGGACGCTCCGTTCGACCTCGGCCCGCGAAGGCCAGGCACGGACCCGCGCTTCGATGTCGAGTCGCGTCAGGTCACGCGCCAGCAGCCACTCGTACAGGGCGGTGGCGGCCAGGGTCCCAATTCCGACTTTGAAGCCGTGCGGGACAGGGGCCTCGCCGTGTCCAAGCGCCTGCATCTCCCACAGGTGGCTGAAACGGTGCTCGCTGCCGGAGGCGGGCCGTGACGACTGGCTGAGTTGCATGGCGATGCCAGTCAGAATCAGCCCCTCGAACAACGCGCCGACGGCTTGACGGTCGCCGCGTGGCAAGCCTTCTGGGCGGGCGGTCCAGGCGCGGAGGGAGTCCTGCACCAGCGACCAACTGCGCGGATCTACCGGCTCGATGTCCAGGGCGTCGGCCAGCAGCCAGTCCGCGCCCGCCGTCACCTTGCCCAGCAGGTCACCGTAGCCGGCGGCATTCATGGAAGGCGGCGCGTGGGCCAGGATGTCCAGGTCGGCCAGCACGACGCGAGGCGCGGGGCAGGCCATCGTCTGCTTGAAGCCATCCTGCGTGATAGCCGCGCCGAAGGCGGTGTAGCCGTCCATCGAGGCGGCGGTGGCGACGACCATGTAGGGGCGGCCGCAACGGTAGGCCGCCAGCTTGGTCAGGTCATTGAGGGTGCCGGAGCCGACGGCGACGGGAACCGCATCGGTGGCACTGATGCGGCTCTCCAGGGTCAGGACGTTGGCGAAGTCGGCGTAAAGCGTCGGCGCACCGGGGAAGATAATCGGCGCTTCGACCTTGCGTCCCGCCGCGACCAGCCTTTCGTGGACTGCCCGCCCTGCCACCTCGAAGGTCGTCTCGTCGGCCACGACGACGGCAGCCTTTTCCCCAAAGCCCTGCCCAAAGGCCGCCGCGACCGCCCCCAGGGCCGCTGCCTCGATGACCAGGTGACGCGTGTCGCTGGCGTCGCGCAGGGCGGCCTGGACTCGCTCGGTATCCATATGTATTACAGTCCTCGCGCCAGATGGTAGTATAGGTCGTTCCAGCGTAGTTCCTTCTTGAAGGCCGATAGACGCGTATCCTGGTCAATCAGCAGGAACTCCATACCCGCCATCTCCGCGAAGTCGGCCAGGTGCTCGGCCGTCAGCGCCAGGCTGAAGCCGGTGTGGTGCGCGCCGCCGGCGTAAATCCAGGCGGCCGCCGCGGTCTTCAGGTCGGGTTGGGGTATCCAGACGGCGCGGGCGACGGGCAGGCGGGGCAGTGGTTCGTCAGCCGGGACGACACCCACCAGGTTGACGATCATGCGCAGGTGATTGCCCATTTCGACCACCGAAGCGTTAATGGCTGGCCCCGTCTGCGAGTCGAAGACCAGGCGCACTGGGGCGGCCTTGCCGCCGATGCCCAGTGGGTGGACTTCGAGTGAAGGTTTGTCCGCCGCGATGGTGGGGCAGATTTCGAGCATGTGCGCGCCAAGCACGCGGGGTCCGTCGTGGTTCAGGTGGTAGGTGTAGTCTTCCATAAAGGACGTGCCGCCGTCCAGCCCCGCGCTCATCACCTTCATGGCCCGCACCAGCGCTGCCGTCTTCCAGTCGCCCTCGGCGGCGAAGCCGTAGCCCTCGGCCATCAGGCGTTGCGGCCCCAGGCCCGGCAGCTGCGCCAGCCCGTGCAGGTCCTCAAAGGTGGTGGTGAAGCCCTTGAACCCGCCCTGCTCCAGGAAATGGCGCAGCCCGGCTTCGATGCGCGCCCCATCACGCAGGGCGGTCTGCTGCTCTCCCCCAGCGCGGAGGGACGGCGCGACGACGTACTGGTCCTGATATTCCTGGACCAATTGGTCAATCTCAGCGTCGGAGACCGCATTGACCACGCGAACCAGGTCGCCTACCCCGTAGCCGTTGACGCTGTAGCCCAGCTGCATCTGCGCCGCCACCTTGTCGCCCTCGGTGACCGCCACCTCACGCATGTTGTCGCCAAAGCGGGCGAAGCGTGCCCCCTGGGCGTCGTGCCAGGCGCAGGCTGCCCGGGCCCAGACACCGAGGCTCGACTGGACATCCTCGTCCTGCCAGTGCCCGACGACCACTTTGCGCTCCAATCGCATCCGGCTGCCGATGAAGCCGAACTCGCGGTCGCCGTGGGCCGACTGGTTCAGGTTCATGAAGTCCATGTCAATCGTCGCCCACGGGATGTCGCGGTTGAACTGGGTGTGCAGGTGGACGAAGGGCTTCTGCAGGGCGCGCAGGCCCGCAATCCACATCTTGGCCGGCGAGAAGGTGTGCATCCAGGTGATGAGACCGACACAGGTGCGGGCGGCGTTGGCCTCCAGGCACAACTGGTGGACCGCGTCGGGGGTGGTCAGGACCGGCTTGAAGACGACCGTGACCGGAATAGCATCTGACCAGTTGAGCGCGCGGGCTATGGCTTGAGAGTGATCGGTCACCTGCTCCAGCGTCTCCGGGCCATACAGGTGCTGGCTGCCGGTGACAAACCAGACCTCGAACTGTTCCAGATTGATCACTTTCGTCCTCGCTTATTTTTGACCGTAGACATGGGTGTAGCGGTGATGGAGCGCGGCGACCGCGTCGGCGGGAATCTCCTCCGGCTGGCCCAGTTGGAGGGCCAGCCACACGGTGCGGGCCACGTCCTCGACCATCACGGCCGCCTTGACAGCGGCGGCGGCCGAGGGGCCGACGGTGAAGACGCCGTGGTTCTTGAGCAGGACGGCGGGTGACGCCCCGATGTGCTCGACCACCTGCCGCCCAATCTCCTCGCCGCCGATGAGAGCGAACCCGGCGCACGGAATCGGCCCGCCGAACTCGTCGGCGATGGCCGTCAGGTAGACCGGAATGGGCCGGCCGAGGGCGGCGAAGGCCGTGGCATAGGCCGAGTGGGTGTGGACCACGCCGTGGACGTCGGGCCGCTGGCGGTAGATATAGAGGTGGCTGGCGGTGTCGGATGAGGGCTTGAGCAGCCCTTCCACCACCTCGCCGTCCAGGGTCAGCACGACGTGGTCTTCGGGCCGCAACTCGTCGTAGAGGACACCACTCGGCTTGATGACCACCAGCCCAGTCGCCGAGTCGCGGGCGCTAATGTTGCCGCCGGTCCACGTAACGAGACCCTGCCTGGGCAGTTCCAGGTGCAGCCGCCAGACCTGCTCTTTGAGCGCCTCAAGCATGGACCATCTCCCCGGCCACGGCACTGTCGCGCAGCCGCTTGAGGCGTTTCATCACGTCGTTCGCACCCCGTCCAAAAGTGTCGTGCAGCGTCTTGTACTCGGCGTATAACTGGTTGTAGACGGCCTGGTGGGTCGGGATGGGCTGGTATGCCTCGTCGCGCGGGTGGGCCATATGGCGAGTCGCCTCGAAGATGGAGGCGTAGCCGCCGGCTGCTTTGCCGGCCGCCACCGCGCCGTGCATGGCCGACCCAAACGCTCCGCCCTGCCGCGTGCGCGCCAATCGAATGGGCCGGCCCGTCACGTCGGCATAGATTTGCATGAGCAGGCGGTTGCGCTCTGGTAGTCCGCCGGTCGCCACAATCTCGGTCACAGGCACGCCGTGAGTCTCGAAGTTCTCGATGATGGTGCGCGTGCCGTAGGCAGTGGACTCGATGAGGGCGCGATAGATTTCTTCGGGCCGCGTCGCCAGCGTCAGGCCCAGCACTATGCCCGTCAGGTCGGCGTCCACCAGGATGGTGCGGTTGCCGTTCCACCAGTCTAGGGCCAAGAGGCCGCTCGCACCGGGGGCCACCTGCGCTGCCAGGTCTTCGAGATGCTGGTGGATTGTCAGGCCGCGACGGGCTGCCTCGCGCTCGTAGGCGGCGGGGACAGCGTTTTCCACGAACCAGGCGAAGCTGTCGCCCACGCACGACTGGCCGGCTTCGTAGCCGGGAAAGCCGGGCAGGATACCGTCTTGGACGACACCGCAGATGCCGGGCACAGCGCGCTCCTCCGCGCCCAGCACCATATGGCAGTTAGAGGTGCCCATGATGATGACCATGCGGCCTGGTTCCTGCACGGTCGTGGCGGGCACGGCGACATGGGCATCCACGTTGGCGACGGCGACGGCCGTGCCGGGCCGGAGGCCGGTCCAGCGCGCCGCCTCCTCGGTCAGCCCGCCGGCCTTGGCGCCTAGCGGGGCCAGGGTGCGCGACATCTTCTCGTCCACAATATGTTCCAGGCGAGGGTCCAGCGCCTTGAAGAACTCATTGGGCGGGAAGCCTTCGCTCTTGGACCAGATAGCCTTATAGCCGGCGGTGCACTCGTTGCGCGTCTCAACGCCGGTCAACTGCCACACGACCCAGTCGGCCGCCTCGATCAGACGCTCGGCGGCGGCGTAGACCGCCGGGGCTTCGTTGAGTATCTGCCAGGCTTTGGGGAAGAACCACTCGGAGCTAATTTTGCCGCCGTAGCGGTCGAGGAAAGTGTAGCCGAGGTCGCGGGCGACCTGGTTGAGACGGTTGGCTTCGGGCTGGGCGGCGTGGTGTTTCCAGAGCTTGACCCAGGCGTGGGGATGGTCGCGCCACTCTGGGAGGAAGCATAGTGGCGTGCCGTCGGCCCGGGTGGGGAGCATGGTGCAGGCGGTGAAGTCAATCCCCAGGCCGATGACATCCTGCGGTGACACGCCGCTCTCACGCAGGACCGCCGGGACCGCCTGCTTGAACACCTCCAGGTAGTCGTTAGGGTCCTGGAGCGCCCAGTCCGGCTCTAGTCGAATGTTTGTCCCTGGCAGAACCTCGTCAATGACCCCGTTGGCGTAGACATGGATAGCGGTGGCGATCTCGTCGCCGTTGGCTACATCTACCAGTACGGCCCGACCCGACTCGGTGCCAAAGTCCACGCCGATGGCATAGTTACGGTGGCTCACCATTCGGTCTCCTGATTCAAGCGAACTGAAGTCTGAACCAAGGCCATGTCAAAGTCGTATGGTTAGCCTAAAGAATACGCTGTCAACGAATTTGGGGAGCGGATTGAACGGATGATACCCATTTGCAGTGACATAATCCGTTCAATCGCTCCCCGAATCCGTTGACAGCCCGTTGCCTCCCCAACTTCTCGGACTTTGACATCGCCCTGGGGTCTGAACGCCCCAGCTTGAGAGACAACCTCTGGCTACGCTGCGGCGTTCACGCCGCAGTCCTCGATCTACTCCTCGCTCGACCCACGCAGCCGGGCTAACTCGGCGCGGAGGCGGTCCAGTTCCGCTTCCGCCTCCGCCGCGCGAGCTTCGGCTTGACGGCGCGCCTCGGCCTCCTGACGCAGGGCCTGGTCGGCTTCGAGGGGGCGCAGCAGGCGCTGACCCGTGGCGGCGTCGGTCAGGAGGAGTTGGGCGTTCTCCAAGCGGAGGGTGACATCCAACGTTGCGCTGTGCAGCCAGCCCTGGTCGTCCGGCTCGATGGGACGATACCAGCCGTCGGTCAGGCGGAAGCCCTGGAGGGGAGGGCGGAGGTACTCGGCCAGGGGGTCGCACAGGAAGTACTCGTGGACGCCGAGGTTCTCACACAGCGCCTTCTTGTTGCCCCTATCTTCGAGCATCGTACTGCGCGAGGTAAACTCGAAGACGGCAGAGGGCGGCTGCCCCTCCTCCCACAGCTTGTAAATCCGACGCAGCCGCTTGGGGACGCCGAAGACGACGTAGACGTCGGGCGAAAACCGAGCGCGACGGTTGCCCTCCTCGTAGTAGATAAATGAGTTGCCCGCCACATGCACATCCTGGGCGTCACGATAGCGAATCTGGAGCGTCTGGAGCAGGTTGGCTAGCTCCTGGACGTGGACATCGGTTTCGCCCATAGGCTTCCCATCCGAGTCGGGATAGTCAATGTCGGCTTTTGGTTTTGTCTTGATAGGGGAGACTGCGCCCATACCGAGTCCTTTCCCGGCCAATTATAACCACCGCCTGGATTCGTGCAACGTGGGCGGCTCGCCTTCGGCCGGCGCACTCAACTCCAGGACATACGTCTTCTCGCCGTGACTGACGAAGCGTTCGATGAAGGCGCGGTCGTGGGTCACGACGAGCACCGTCCCTGGAAAGCTGCTCACCGCCGCCTCGAACTTCTCACGGGCCGGAATGTCCAGGTGGTTCAACGGCTCGTCCAAGATGAGGAAGTTAGCCCCGCCCAGGACCAGTTGCGCCAACTGGAGCCGCGCCCGTTCGCCATAGCTCAGGTTGCCGATGGGCACGAAGACCTCGTCGCCGGCGAACAGGAACAGGTGCAGGAAGCTGCGCGCCTCGGTCTCACCGACGGAGGCCGCCCGCTGCACCACTTCGAGCGGCGTCAGCGTCGGGTCCAGCGTCTCGCCCTCCTGGGCGAAGTAGCCGACGTGGACATTGCTGCCCAGCCGCACGCGGCCCTCGGTCGGCGTTAACTCGCCTACCAGCAGCCGCAATAGGGTGGACTTACCCGTGCCATTGGCGCCGAGCAGGACAGCGCGCTCGCCGGAACGCAGGGTGAAGCTGACGTCGCGGAACAGCCAGGGGCCGCCGGGGTAGCGGTGGCTGAGGCCCTCTAAGACGGCGACATTCGTGCCGCTGGGTGGGATAGTCAGGAAGTCGAGCTTGAGGTCCCAGGCTCGCGTCGGCTTGTCCACCCGTTCGTCAGCCTCCAGGTACCGATCTAGCTTCTTCTCGCGCGACTTGGCCTTCTTGGCGACCTTCTTGGCGTAGCGCCGCACGCCCGGCTGGCGGGAGGTGGTCGTCAACTCGACTGACAGCGCGTGCATCTTGGTGCGGTGGATGTCGGCTTCGAGCCGGCTGACATAAGCCTCCTGGTCGCGGTACTGCTCCCACTGGCGCTCGCGCTCAGCGGCCTTCGCGTCGGCGTAGTCGGAATAATTGCCACCGTACTCTTTGACCGTGTGCGTCTCCTCGCTCAACTCTAGAATGCGCGTCACCGTGTTGTCGAGGAAGGCGCGGTCGTGGGACACAATGAGCACCGCGCCAGGGTAGTCGGCCACAAAGCCTTCGAGCCACTCCAGGGCCTCGATGTCCAGGTGGTTGGTCGGCTCATCGAGCAGCAGCAAGTCGGCCTGGGCCAGCAGCAGGCGCGCCAGTCCGAGCCGTGTCTTTTGGCCGCCGGACAGGACCGCGACATGGCTGGCCGGGTCCAGGTCACGCAGGCCGAGGTGGTGCAGGACCTCCTCCATATGCGCTTCGAGCGCGTAGCCGCCCGCTGCCTCAAACTCGGCGACGGCCCGGCCATACGCCTCTAGCAGCGGCGCCGGGTCGCTGCCAGCCTCAGCCAGCGCCACGGCCAGCCGGTCCATCTCGGCCTGGGCTGCCTGCCAGCGCGCCGCGCCCTCGGCCAGAATAGCGCCGACCGTCGCGTCGGGCGCGAACTGGAGCGCCTGCGCCAGGTAGCCAATGCGCAGGTTGGGCGGTTGGCGGGTAATACCGCCGCTATCCGGTTGTTCCGAGCCTACCATCAGTCGGAGGAGCGTTGTCTTGCCGGCGCCGTTAGGACCGACAAGGCCGACGCGGTCACCCTGGTTCATGACAAACGAGACACGGTCCAGGATGACAACATCAGCAAAACGTTTGGAGAGGTTGGAAACTAAAAGCATGATGCCCTCGCTTGCGGAGATAAGCGAGGGACAGTAGGACTATCCCTCGCGCGATTAGACCAGGGTAAGGGGGAGGGAAGTCAGGGAAATCACAGGTGGTCTCCTTCTTGCTGCGTCGTTCGTGACGACGCAGGGGCTTGCAACGTTATATAAGTATACGCCAACTATCATTGTAGGGCGAATTCTCGCCTGTACCAGCCCATTACCAACCACAAGCGGGGAGAACGACTATGTGGCGATTACTCTTAGGCGTCGTGCTCAGTGGGGCGCTTCTACTTGGTTTTGTCGTCGGCGTAGCCGGTTCGGCCACGTCTACGCTCCCCGCCGTGCTTGCCGCATCAGCCCAACCCGGCGAGTGCCCCTATAACTCTAATGTGACCTACCAACTGCTGACCACGTCGGATGGCGAAAGCGTCCTGCGCCTAGCCGGCACCTCCCATGATACCTGTGTGCCTGAGTATACCCGCTATACTCTGAACGAGGGTGTCATTACCGCTTACTTCCGCGAAACCTCGTGCGGCACGGCCTGTGGACAGGCTCTAACCCCCTGGGCGCAGGACATCAAGCTGGGCGCGCTGCCATCAGATGACTATAGTGTCCAGTTGATCCTCGAATGTTCTGGCGAAGCTCTGACATGCCAACCCGCGCCCATCAGCCCCTTGGCCCTCACCCCAACGCCTGTACCAGCCTGTGAGTTCAACGGCGCCATTTATAACTACGACGTGCGCTTCGAAATCGTTCCACCGTCCCCAGCCCAAACGGGCGCGGTGCTGCGGATTGCTGGCGTGTCCAGCGATAGCTGCCTGCCTCGTTACCAGCGCTATGAAGCCGTGCCAGGCGGCATCACGGTCTACGCCGTCGAAACCTCCTGTGGGGCGGTCTGTCAGACGGTTCTCACGCCGTGGTCGTTCGAGGTTCCGCTCGACGCCCTGGACCCCGGCTCGTACAGCGTCCAGTTGCAGCTGCTGTGCGGCGACGATAACTTCCAGTGCGGCGGCGCTGTCGTCGCGTTGGGGGAGATCACTCCGACGCCCACCCCTGGCACGCCTCAGCCAAACCAGGCATTCCTGGGCCAACTCGGCCCCTTCGTCCAGGTTGCTGACGCCTGCTCGTACTACCCGCTGACCCTGTGCGACGGCACGGTCATCCAAATGTCGGAACGCGAGCCGGGCCTTCTGCAGCCCTTTGTCGGCCAGTACGTCGTGATTGACGCGCAGCAGAGC
>JAHCIP010000132.1 GCA_026129165.1 Anaerolineae bacterium | reverse complement strand
ACCTACTCCATGCCTGCCGCCGCAACGTGGACATCAACATCATCCTGTTCAACAACCGCATCTACGGTCTGACCAAGGGCCAGTACTCGCCCACCTCGCTGCCCGGCACCAAGACCAAGTCCTCGCCCATGGGCAGCCTCGAAGCGGCGTTCAACCCGCTGAGTGTCGCCCTGGGGGCCGAGGCGTCGTTTGTCGCCCGCACGGTAGACGTACAGACCAAGCACATGGCCGATGTGCTGGCGAAGGCGATTGCCCACAAGGGCACCTCGTTCATCGAGGTTTTGCAAAACTGTGTCATCTTCAACGACGGCGCGTGGTCCTACCTGGCCGATCCCGCCGTCCGCGAGGAGAACAGCCTGTTCCTGGAGCACGGCCAGCCGATGATCTTCGGTAAGGCCCGCGACAAGGGCATTCGCCTGCGCGGGCTGCATCCCGAGGTCGTGGCGCTGGATGAGACGCCGACGGACCAACTCCTGGTCCACGACGCCCACGCTGAGGACATCACCCTGGCGACCCTACTCAGCCGCATGACCTACCCCAATTACCCGGTCCCGCTGGGTGTGCTGCGCGATGTCGAGCGCCAGACCTACGAGGCTGGGGTCATGGGGCAGGTGGCCCAGGCGCAGCAGCGCTATGGCGTCGGCACGCTCCAGGCCCTGTACGAGGCGGGCGAGACATGGCAAGTCGCGCCGCGTGTCGAAGAGCCCGAATGCGCGTGCGAGGAGCCGGAAGGCTTCGACCGCGACGCCCTTGACCTGCTCAGCCGCTATCCGTGATGCAAATTGCCGCCGACTAGAAGTCGGGGCTATGGAGCCTTCGGCTGATCGTCCGCCTTCGCGGACGGGGTCCACGTCGGCGAAGGCCGACGTTCGGCGATACGCCCCGTAGCCCCGATTTCAATCGGCGGCCCCACAAGGAGAACACCGATGGCAAGCCGTTTGATTCCCCAGTTACAACAGATTGCGCAGGCCGCTGATACAGCCACTGATGAAGAGCGTATGCGCGCCCTGATTGAAGTCCTCAGTTCTTACATCGAGTATTTCCACGGCGGCGCGGTGGAAATGGTTGCTTTTGACGGCGCGACGCTCAAGGTACGGTTGTCGGGCGCGTGCCTCGGCTGCCCACTGTCTCCGACGACCCTCCACGGCTGGGTTGAGGGAACGGTGCGCCAGTTCTTCCCCCATCTCAAAGCCGTCGAGGCCGTGTGAACTAACAGAGAGCTGCAGACAATCTCGCAGGAGAGGGCCATGCCGGACAATGGCAATCCCACCGCCGGAGTCAAAGACCGACTTCGCATCCCCCATACCCCATACGCGGAACGCGAACCCGAGGCGCGTGTCCACGACTTTCAAGACATCGTTCTCGGCTACGATATCGAGACGGCACGGCGCGAGGCGAGCCGCTGTCTCCAGTGCCCCCAGCCGTCGGGCTGCGCGGCGGCCTGCCCGCTCGGCAACGATATCCCGGCCGCCATGTGGCTGATTGCCCAGGGTGACTTTATCGGCGCGGCCAATATCTACCGCCAGACGAGCATCTTTCCCGAAATCTGCGGCCGCGTCTGCCCGCAGGAACGCCTGTGTGAAGGGTCGTGCGTGCTGGGCAAGCGGTTGGGGCCGCCGAGCCTGGGCAAGCTGGAGATGTTCGTGGCCGACTACCAACGGGCGGTCGAAGGCTGGCCGAAGCCTACGCTGGCGCCGGCGACTGGCAAGCGCGTCGCCATCGTCGGTGGCGGGCCGGCCGGGCTGGCCGCCGCCGAGAGCCTGACGCGCTTCGGCCACGGCGTGACGGTCTACGAAGCGGCGCCCTACCCCGGCGGCCTGCTCATGTACGGCATTCCCAGCTTCAAGCTGCCCAAGTCGCTCATTGTCGAGAAGGTGGAGTACCTGGCGGGGTTGGGCATCGAGTTTGCGTGCAATACTCGTGTGGGGCGAGACATCACGGTGGACAGCCTGTTCGAGCAGGGCTATCATGCCGTCTTCCTCGGCGTCGGCGCGAACATTGACGCCAAGCTCAAGGCCCCTGGCGTCGACCTGGCGGGCATCTACCAGTCTGGTGAGTACCTGCTGCGGACCAACCCGCCGCGTGAGCTCGTGCCAGACCGCTTCCGCGAGCCACCTCAGGTGGGGAAGCGCGTGGCAGTCATCGGCGGCGGCGATACAGCGATGGACTGCCTACGTACGTCGCTACGGATGGGCGCGGAGGAAGTGACGTGCTACTACCGCCGCACCGAGGCTGAGATGCCCGGCTCCAAGAAGGAACGGGTGCACGCGATGGAGGAAGGGGCGCGGGTCGAGTACCTGGTCGCGCCGGTACGGTTCATAGGGGATGAGGATGGCCACGTGTGCGCCATGGAACTCCAGCGCATGGGTCTGGGCGAGCCGGACCAGTCCGGACGGCGGCGGCCTGTGCCCATCAAAGGCTCGGAGTTTACGGTGCCAGTGGATACGGTCGTCCTGGCCCTAGGCTACTGGCCCGACGAGACCATCGGCCAGACGACGCCCGACCTGAAGACCCACGACTACGGCCTCATTGACGCTGAGACCCAGACGGGGCAGACGAGCCGGCCCGGTGTGTTCGCCGGCGGCGATGCTGTGACCGGTCCCGATCTTGTAGTGACGGCGGTGGTGGCGGGTCTCCATGCCGCCCAGGCGATCCACGAGTACCTGGCGGCCCTGAATTAACCACCCTCCTGGGGGACACGAACGGAGGCGAGAGAAAAGTCTCTCGCCTCCGTTGTTTCTTTGTTGGACACCTGTCGGGGTAACCCCTGGTGGTTGCCCTGTCCGCCGTAGTTGCCCTCTTCGGGCGGATAGGGCAGGCACGGGCGCCTGCCCCTACGTGGAGGCGCGCCACTCGTACATCTCGTCCACCGGCAGGAGTCCCGCCGCCGCGTAAAGAGTGTTCGCGCCGACGGACTCGCTCCACGAGTCGACCGTCGCGGTTCGGCAGCCCATCGCCCGTAGCCGGTTGTGGCCTTCGGCCAGCAGGGCCGCCGCTAGGCCGCGCTTCTGGTAAGCTGGCACGGTTCCCACTGGCTCAAATTCGGCGACGCTGTTGAACGTGTCTAACCAAAGCCGGGCAAACGCCGCCACCTCATCATTAGGGGCGACCACCATGAGCGCTAGCTCCGGCACGCTTGACCGTGCACGCTCAACAATGCGGTAGATAGGTAGCGTGTCCTCGAAGTTGAACACGGTCTTGACAGCGTGCAAGTGCCTCTCTACCTGGTCCTTCGTCTTCATCGTCTGGATGGTGAAACCGGGTGGCAGTGTTACTGGCTCGCGCACGGTGGGGTCAAGCGTCTTGGCGCGGCGGATGAAGTGCGCGGTCAGCCGGCTATAGCCGCGTGACTGGAGTAGCTCGGTCAACACCCCATTGCTGTCCAGGACTTCGACTCGCAAGGCGGGGTCGGGCAGGTCCAGGTCGTCGTGGTGGGCCTCTGCCCAGTCAAGTAACGTCGGCCATAGGTCACGGTGATAGGGGTCCACCAGGAGTACGGCGGCGTTCAGATCGCGGTAGGGGGTGACGCTGTCCGGGAAAAAGACGGCGCCAACCAGGCGGCCCGCCTCGTCTTCCCATAGCGCCATGTGCGGCTGCCAGTCACAGCAGCCCCTCACAACTTCATCGGCGATGCGGCGCTGCGCCCAGATGTCGAAGCGGGCGAAGCTCCAGGCATTCCAGCCGGGGGCGCGGGCATAGGCACGACGAATGAGCGCGCTGACGGCGCGTAAATCATCGGTGGACTGGTAGGGCCGGGGCTGGAAGGATACGAGATCGGCCACCCGGGCCGGGGCTTGCATCATAGTTTGTACTCCGTTGTACATGACAGGCCTGGACTGCGCTGGCTTCAGCTGTGCCTCCTAAAGTATCATGGCTCATATCCCGACGAGTACGGCATAGCATAGGCGAGTTGCAGCGCCTCGGTGGCGAAATGGTCCACAGGATGGAAGTAGCTAGCGACACCGCAGGTTTGGCACAGGATGCGGCCCTCGACTACCACTTCCCGTTCGTTGATGATCTCCTCACCACATTGTTCACAGGTGACGCGATAGCCGTGCTTGCTCAACAGCTTCTCCAGCGACCAAGTGAGCGCGACTTCCTGCGCCAGCAGTAGTTCGTCTTCTGGCATGCGTTGGTAGCCCAGGAGGTAGCCCTCCCAGCGTGTCGTCGCCTCGGGTGCGTAATCCTGGGCGCAGTCGCGGGCGGCGGGGTTCGGGCGGACGCGGAAGGCGCGCCCCGTGTGGGTGTCCACAAAAGTAGCGGCGGTCTTGCCATAGTCGAGGATACGCAGGCTGCGGCGGCCGACCCGACAGCCGGTAGCGACGGCGATACCGTCCGCGCCGCAGCCGTCGAGTTCGACGAGGGTGAGCAGGCGCTTGTCTGTCTGAGGCACGTCTATCCCCAACAGCCGCCCACCCAGCAAGCCCATACGCACCCCGAGGACCTGACGCGGACACAAGTGCTGGTGGAGGACGGAGCAGGTATTGAGTAGAGTTTCAAGGGAAGGCATCGTTGTCATCCTGGCGAGATTTTGTTGCCCTGAGCGAAGCGACATGTCGCGTCTGGCGAGGCGAAACCCTTTGCTTCGCCCAGGATTGTAGTCGAAGACGGAGCGGTCTCGCCACAAACCCCGTCTGGCTTGGCTATCTCACGGCCACTGTCGCGCCAGCTTGGCGTTTTCGAGGATGTCGTCCACCCACGTCATCGCGGCGACGGTCGTCGGGAAGCCGACGGTCGGCAGAGCGAGCAGGAGCACCTGGTAAATTTCCTCCGGGGTCGCCCCCGCCGCGAGCGCCTTGCGCGTGGCGGAGTGGACCGCGCCTTCATAACGGGCGCTGACGGCAATGGCGAGCTTGACTAGCTCGCGGGCCTTCTGGTCGAGCGGGCCTTCCGCGTGGGCGGCCTGTCCCATTTCATTGTACGCCTTCCACACATTGGGAAAGCGCTGCATGAACGTTTCATAGGGCTTGGGCAGGTTATCCGTAATCACGATGACTCTCCTTGCGAAGCTGAATTCGACACGCGGGGCACGGGCATAGGACGTCCCCGCCCGCGGGGTAGGCGGCTCCCGAACGGGTTGCGCCGTCGGAAGTCGCAGAGTGGACATAAGGTTGCGCCGGGGGCGCCGGCAAAGCGAGCGCCGCACTTCTCGCAGATGTGGACCTCGCCCTCGCGCAGGGTGAGACTGGCCTGGGATACAATCGAGGCCAGGTCGGCCACCGGCTCGCGCGACAGCGCGCCCGGCTCGCAGAGGTCGAGGCACAGGCCACAGTCAGTGCAAGCGGCGGGCTGGAAAGATAGACGGAATGTAGCCTCGTTGGTCAGCCTCAAGCGCATGGCGCTGGTCGGACAGACGCGGGCGCAGGCGCCACAGGCGTTACACGCGTCGGAGGCCTGCAGGTGGATGAAGGGCAAATGGGAGACGGCCCTCACCCCCGCCCCTTCTCCCTCTGGGGGAGGGGCGGGGGTGAGGCGCTGGAGGGCGTTGAGCAAGCGGCGGCGCTCGCGGGGCGGCTGAGTCGTTTCCGACGTCGCCTCCTCGACGGGCAAGAGGGCGCGGGCCGCGACACGCGGCGCTTCGGCGGCGAAGAGGCGGAACAAGCTGCGCCGCGAGACAGGTGGGTTATTGACGGCATAGACGGGACGGGCTGTCCAGTCGGTGGCAGACGCGTCTATAGTTTCGAGCCGGGTAGCTGGCTCGACGCTGTCTAACAGGCTGCGGGCCGAGGTCAGGCGGGCTTCAATTTGAGGCCGCGCCGCGCCGAGGGGACAGCCCGCGCAGGCATCCAGTCGCACGACGATGCGCTGGAAGCCGAGGGCGTGCAGGCTGGCGTAGGTCGAGGGGCCGAGGGCTGCCAGACAGCCTGCGGCGCGTAAGACAAGCTCGCTCCCGGCCGGACCCTGTTCCGGTCGAGGATGGCGGGCGCAGGCCAGTTCGACACTCTGGGCCGCCTCGAAGCGGGGCGCGAGATTCAGCAGTTTGGCGACGCCATCGTCACCGCGTATAGCGTCTACGGGGCAGACGTGTAGGCACGCGCCGCAGGCGGTGCAGCGGTTCTCGTCCAGGGTGATGGTGGGCGAGAGGCGCAGCGCGTCAAAGGCGCAGGCGCGCACGCACAGGTCGCAGGTGGACGCACTGTTGAGGGCGTGGACGCAGCGCTCCGTCTGCACCCGCAGTGGCGGGGGCGAGGCGGCGAGGCGGTCGGCAATCCCTAGCAGGTTCATACGGGGGCCGCCGGAGTAAGCCGAACGTTAAACGTGGCCGCCGCCTGAGCCAGGCAACCGCGCGTCAGGTAGGCGATGCCTCGGTAGTAGTCGGTATTGGCGTTGTCAATGACCAACTGGAGGCACTGCGGCGCCCAGCGCAACAGGTGCTGCCCCAGGAAGGCCCGCTGCGCCTCGATGACCGCCTCGAAGGCCGCGCCTTGCTGGACCGAGGCCAGCCCCAGACTGCATAGGTGGACCAGGAAGGCCAATTCCAGCCCTAGATGGTCGTCGGGTTCGGCATTCAGCCGGGGCGCTTGCAGCCCATACTGGGCGTACAGACGCCGCACCTCCAGCGTTGGTTGGTCAAACAGCAGGTGTTCCCGGCTCAGGTAGACCGACTCCCAGGGGGGGGCCAGGACGTGGCCGGGACCAATAAATAAGCGGGTGTAGTCCCACTCCAGGTCGGGTTGGGTCAACTCAGACCAGGTATGGGAGTAGTCCTGCAATAACTGGAGACCACGCTGGGTATCTTCCTCACTGGGCGGCAGCGGCCAGTCTGCGAACAAGTCGTCGTCTATCAGGGCCTGAAGCAGGGCTGTGGTAGGCGGCTCGTAGAATGCTTTGCTCAAAAAACCGTAAGCCAGGCTGAAGGCCGTAAAGGGTTCTTCCCAGTTCGGTTGAGGATGGTGGCCATTCGTAGGCATGGATAACCTCATCTCTGCGGCATACAATGTTGATGGACCTGGTCCATATTATAACTCGTCGCGGCGCCTCGTCCCGGATAGAGTTCGTGGCGTCAGGGAAAGGAATATTCACCCAGGTCTATCTTAAATCTCCTCGCGGACTGCGCCGGTGCCCTGGCCGCTGCGGGCCGCGTCCGGGTGCGGGGTGACAACCCAGGCGGGCTTCGTCAGGTCCGAGGGTGGCAGCGGCTCAATCGCGTTCACCATACCGTACTTCGCCCGTAGTTCGCTCAGGTCGCCAAAGTCGAGCGCCCGCATGACACAGGCATCCACACAGGCTGGATTTTCGCCCTTCGCCAGTAGGTCCTGGCAGAAGGAGCACTTGGTCATGGTGTGTGTCGCCTCGTTGTAGTGGCGCGCGCCGTAGGGGCAGGCCCACTCGCAGTAGCGGCAGCCAATGCACTGCGCCTGGTCAATCAGGACCACGCCGTCTTCGCGCTTAAAGCTCGCGCCCGTCGGGCAGTTCTCGACGCACGCCGGCTCTTGACAGTGCATACACGAGAGGGAGATGGAGTAGCCATAGACATTGCACGGGATGGCAAAGCCATCGCGGAACATCCAGCTGCCGCCCTCGTACTCGACAATGTGCCGGAAGTTGATCTCAACGGGGAGCGCGTTCTTGTCCTTACACGCGATCATACATGCTTTGCAGCCGACGCACGCGCCTGCGTTGAGGTAGAAGGCCAGTTGTTTTGCCATGATGCTACCTCCTTATAGAATCCGCTGCGGCCACTTGTGGTCGGCCAGCTGCGTCCCGTAGTACTTCTCTACCTCGACGTTGCAGGAGTTCCAGCCCGCATGGCCCTGGCCGGTGGGAATACCGCCGTTGAGGATATTGGTATTGCCAGCCGTATCGTATCCCGTCGCCTCGTCTAGCTCGATCCACGCGCCCTCACCCAGTGTCACGACACCAGGCATCATGCGGTTGGTGAGATAGACGGGGCGGAGCACTGTTCCGTGGCGGCTAGAGACCTTGACTACCTCGCCGTCCTGGATCCCGCGCGCTTCCGCGTCGGTCGGATTCATGATGACCGGCTGGTGGAAGGCTTCGCGTAGCCAGGATACGTTGTCGAAGTTGGAGTGAGCGCGGCGGCGATAGTGGATGGTGTACATCTGGAGCGGATAATCGCCCTTGACCTTGTTATCCCAGTCGTAGAAGGTGTCCTCGTAGCCTTCCTCGATGCGCTGGTACACTGGCAGCGGTGATTTGACGGTCCACCCATAGGCCGTGATCTTGTCGGCCAATGTCTTGCAGTGGATTTCGATCTTCTTGCTCGGCGTCTCGCGCGGCGCGGCGGCCGGGTCCTGGCGGAACTTCTCGAACTCGGTGAAGCCGAGCCTGTCACCAGGCTTGCGTTCGACCTGATAGACGCCTCGCGCCTTGAAGTCGGCCACGCTGATACGGCCCGGCTGCGGCTTGCCCTGGACGCCCCACTCCTTGATGTCGGAGTCGGTGATCGTGACCAGCGTCTCCATACCCGAGCCGTCCGGCTTCATCACCTTCGCGCCCATGAGCTGGTTGAATATCTTCTGCTTGTCAGAGATGGGGTCTATCTGGGCCACATCCACGCCGAGCCGCTTGCCGATCTCCTTGGCGATCCAGAGGTCGTCCCTGGCTTCAAACAGGGGTTCAGTCACCTTGCTGTAGAAAATCAGAATTTCGCGGTTCCCGGTCAGGAAGCCGCCTTCCTTCTCCCACGGCGTTGTCACCGGCAGAATGATGTCGGCGAACTTGGCCTGCGTCGTCAGCGCATACGCCTGGGCGACCACAAACTCCAGCTTTTCACGGTGGGCGCGGATACCCTTGGTCGCGCCTGGTTTTTGGTTGAGCGTCGAGCGGGCATCGTAGTACACCATGCGAATGTCAACTTTGCGACTGTCGCCCTTGCCAGCCGTATAGTGGCCACTCAGGACGGCGTCCCACAATTCGTTTTGATTCAGGCGGATATCAATATTGTTCTTGAGGGCCTGGACACCCGTACCGCCCGAGGTGACCAGGGAGGGGCCGGCATTGCCGCCGCGATTGTGGACACTCAACCCAACGCCCGCGCCGGGGAGGCCGATATTGCCCGCCATACACGCCAGCGTCATAAAGGCCTGGGCCGTGTCCTCCGCGCGGTGAACGCGCGTTGTCGTGCCGCCGTTGATGATGGTCGTGGGGTGTGTCGTGGCGTACTCGATGGCTAACTCGTGAATCTTCTCCGGCAGGACGCCGCAAATCTCAGA
This sequence comes from Anaerolineae bacterium, assembly GCA_026129165.1. Taxonomy (GTDB): domain Bacteria; phylum Chloroflexota; class Anaerolineae; order Epilineales; family JAHCIE01; genus JAHCIE01. The sequence continues at coordinate 5,882 of JAHCIP010000132.1, read as the reverse complement.
CGCCCAGCGCGGGTCCTTCGGCTTGCCATCGTAGGTTCCCAGGACGTAGTCCCTGAAGTTCGCCTTGGGGTCGGCTCCCGCCGGCATATGGTCCTTGTCGAAGCCAACAGTGCAGCGGTTCAGGAAGTCCCAATCAATCAGCGGGTTGGTCTTGCTGTCCTCGGTGATCATGACATAGGCCATGCCGAGCAGCAGCGCAATGTCGGTGGCTGGTCGGATGGGGATCCACTCGTCGGCCAGCACCTGGGCCGACTCGTTGTAGAACGGGTCAATGAAGATGAACTTCGCGCCCGCCTTCTTGGCCTGCAGGTAGTTGTAGGCTGGATTGCCGCCGCTGGTCCAGGCCGGGTTCGCGCCCCACACGATGATGAGCTTGGACTGGCGCAGCCGCAGGCGGTCATTGCCTGTGTTGGAGTAGCTGTCGCCATAGGGGCCAGCCATGGCCGGGCCCACATCGGGCCACGTGCCCCAGGAGGTGGACCCCCAGGACGTGGCATAGCCGCCGTACAAGGCCAGCGTGCGCTCCATGCCCGCGTTGACCTCACCCAGGATGGCGCCGTTGCCATAACTCTCCTTGATGCGCTTGATCTCGCCGGCGACGAGGTTGAGGGCCTCGTCCCAGGAGATGCGTAGCCAGGTATCACGGCCACGTAGCGACTTATCGCCGCCGCCCGGCGTCCAGTGGGCACGCTTCATGGGGTACTTGAGCCGGTCGGGGCCAAGCACCTGCATGCGGTTGGCGCGGCCGCGCTGGCAGGCGCGCTGTTGCGGGAAGTCAGGGCTGTCGGGGTGGGTGTCATCGGTCTTGAGCCGCTGGACGACACCGTCCACTACATAGGCTTTGAGGAGACAGCGGCCGCCGCAGTTGTGCCAGCACGCCGCCGTGACCCACTGGCCTTCCGTGGCCGTGGGTGGGGCCGACGGAGCCGCTAACGTGACCAGCCGCCCCATCTTTAGCCCCATGCCCGCCAGCACCGCCGTGCCGCCAATCACCGCGTTCCACTTGAGGAAGCTGCGCCGCGACACCGTATGGTCAAGCGGCCTTTTCAGAATGTGTTTCTGGTTCATGGTTCATGCTCCTGGCACGGGATAGACCTGACAGGTCTTGAAGACCTGTCAGGTCTGATTGACGGCTAGAGGCCAATCTTGACGTGAGTGGCGTAGAAGAGGAAGCGGCCGAGCACTTCGCTCACGAAGACGAGCGCGAAGGCCGTCCAGGCCAGCCGGCCCAGCAGCGTCTCCGCCCCCGGCCGCAACGCCGTCCGATACAGCCACAGCCCGAACACGCCCGCGCCGAGGAACACCAGCGCCAGGCGCAGCGCGAACATCACGCCGTACTGGCTGGTCAGGATGCCGACGCTGGCCGCCGCTCCACCCGTCGCCATCAGCGCCACGCTCAGCGGCGCCACGACGAACTCGAGGCCGAGCAGGACGATGCCCGCCAGGGCCAGGGTGCGGAGGACAGGGCGCAGCATCTCGGCCAGGGCCGAGCCTTGCAGGCGACCGCCGCGCCACTCCCACCAGTAGGTCGCCACGAAGGCGGCGCCGATGGCGAGGGTACCGAGGAGGAAGGTGGTGACGAAGAAGGAGACCGGGGTGGCCCAGGTGTTCCAGGCGGGCTGAGTGGGGAGCATGTAGACGCGGGCCATGGCGTACACCAGGACGAGGCCGACGGTGGCGGCGAGCAAGGCGACGACATTGCGCAGTTCAAAGGAGCCGATCTTACGCCACTGGAGGAAGGCGAAGAGGGCGCCGAGGAGGGCGAAGGTGGAGCCGAGGGCAATCTCGCGGCTGAGCCAAGAGGAGGCGAGGTTGAAGACGGCGCGGTAGGCGAAGAGGGGATTGCCGAGGTGGAAGAGGGAGGCGAGCAGACCGAGCGCCAGGGTGGGACCGATGGCGAGGAGGGCGCGGTCGGAGAGTTGGTCGGCCTTGTCGGGGGAGTAACGCTGCATGGCCCAGGCATGGACGAGGCCGAGGACGACGAAGGCGCCGACGGACATCTGGGCCAGGATGGTGAAGGCGACGAGCGCCCATTCGCGTACGTTCATGGTTACACCTCTCCTGGCTTGGCTACGCGGGCCGTGTTTGCGTTCGCTAAGAGCATCGCGGGGTGGGGCGTAATCACAATGGACGGCTGCGTGAGGTCGGCCTCGGGCAAGGGGTACACCTGGCTGGTGGCCCCGTACTTGGCCTGCAACTCACTCAACTCGCCAATCTCCAACGCCCGTTGCGGGCAGGTGGCGACACACGCCGGCTGCTCGCCTTTGTCCAACAGGTCCGCGCAGAAGTCGCACTTGGAAGACTGCCCCGTCGCCTCATTGAACTGCCGCGCGCCGTAGGGGCAGGCCCACTCACAGTAGCGGCAGCCAATGCAGACATCCTTGTTGACCATCACAATGCCATCCGCCCGCTTGAAGGTCGCCCCGGTGGGGCAGACCTCCAGGCACAGCGGCGACTGGCAGTGCATACACGAGATGGAGAGGCTGTAGGCGAAGACGTTGGGTTCCATGAACCCGTTGCGCTCCACCCAGCCGCCGCCGTCCACATCGTAGACACGACGGAAGAGGCGGCCGACTTCGAGGTTGTTTTTGTCCTTGCACGCCACCTGACACGCCTTGCAGCCGGTGCAGACAGCGGCATTGACATGGAAAGCCAGTTGCCTAGACATTGCCGCCTCCCGTTGGGAAGACGATGCGCTGCGGCCACTTGTAGTCGGGAGCCAGCGGCTTGTCGTACTTCTCAACCTGGACGATGCAGGTGTTAAAGCCTGCATGACCCTGGCCGGTCGGGATATCCCCGTTCAGCATATTCGTATTGCCAGCTTTGTCGATCCCCGTCGCTTCGTCAATCTCGACCCATGCCCCCTGACCCAGGGTGGTCACGCCTGGCATCATCCGTTCCGTGAGAAATACGGGGCGAACGACTGAGCCGTGCGGGCTGGTGACCTTGACAATGTCGCCGTCCTGGATGCCTCGTTCCGCCGCATCCTTCGGGTTCATCATGAACTCCTGCGGGAAGGCCTCGCGCAGCCAGGGCACATTATCAAAGTTGGAGTGGGCGCGGCGCGGGTAGTGGATGGTGAAGAGCTGGAGAGGATAGGGTCCTTTGACCTTCTTCTCCCAGTCTTTAAAGGTATCCTCGAACCCTTCGATGGGACGGTTGTAGGTGGGAATGGGTCGAATTTGCGTCCAGCCTTGCTTCTTGATGAAGTCAGCAATGGGCTGGCAGTGGATTTCGAATTTCCCGCTGGCGGTTGGTAAGGGATTGGCTTCTGGATTCTCGCGGAACGCTTTGTGGGCAATGTACCCGTATTTGTCGCCCTGGTAACGGCGAACCTGGTAGAAACCCTTGTCGCGGAACTCCTTAATGGGGAGACGGCCGGTTTGGGGCTTACCCGTCACGTTGAGTTCAGCCATATCGGCGTCGGTGATGGTGACGAGTTTCTCGTAGCCGGTACCGTCTTCCTTCATCACGGTCGCGCCCGCGATCTGGTTAAAGACACGCTGAACAGCAGAGAACGGCTCGATAGCCTTCGGGTCCAGACCCAGCCGCGCGCCAATCTCTCGCGCGATCCACATATCGTCCTTGGCTTCATACAGCGGTTCCGACACCTGGCTCCCCATAAAGGTCGCCTCGCGCTTGCGGTCCGCGCCATCGCCAAAGTCGCCGAAGCGCTCCCAGCGCGTCGTGATCGGCAGGACGATGTCGGAGTACCGGGCGCTGGTGTTCAAGAAGTAGTGCTGCGTGACCACAAACTCGACTTTGCGGTGCGCGGCGATGCCCTTCGCCAGCCCTACTTTCTGGTTAAGCGCCGAAGCGCCGCCGTGATAGATGAGCTGGACATTGATGGGCTTGACGCTTTGATAGCCGGCGGTGTACTTGCCACTCAAGACGGCTTCCCACAGCTCGTTGTTGTTCAAGCGGGTGGCTGAAATCGGGTTCTGAATAGCAGGCAGGCCCTCCCCACCCTGGTGAACCAACTCAGGGCCGCCATTGGCCGCGTTGTAGCGGCAACTGCAGCCGGTCATGCGGCCCGATTGCCCGACGTGGCCCGTCATCCAACCCAGCGTCATAAACGCCTGCGGCCAGGAATCGGCGTTGTTGGTGCGGGAGGGGGCATAGCCGGCATGGAGCGCCACGCGCTTGGTGGTCGCGATTTCTCGCGCAAAGGCGCGGATGCGATCCGGGGCGACACCGCAAATCTCAGACGCCCATTCCGGCGTCTTGGCGAGGCCGTCATAGGTTCCCAGGACATAGTCCTTGAAGTTTTCTTTGGCGTCCGCGCCCTTGGGCATGTGGTCCTTATCAAAGCCGACGGTGCAGCGGTTCAGGAAGTCCCAGTCAATCAGCGGGTTCTTGGCGGGGTCGTCCTCTTTCAACAGGGTATAGGCCATTGCCAGCACCATCACATGGTCGGTGCCCGGCCGGATGGGGATCCAGTCATCGGCCAGGACTTTAGCCGAATCGTTGAAGTACGGATCCACGAAGACGATCTTAGCGCCGGCCTGCTTGGCCGCCAGGTAGTAGTAGGTGGGGTTGCCCGCGCCGCTCCACGATGGATTGCCGCCCCAGACGACGATGAGTTGCGAGTTGCGCAGGTCAAAGCGGTCGTTCTGGTCGGCTCGCTCCGGGTTGGTCAGACCAATCTTGGAGATGGCGGTGAAAGCGCCGATCTTGGGGCCGGTATCATTCCAGGTTCCGAAAGACGTTGACCCCCAGGAGGTGACATACCCGCCGTAGAGGCCCAGGGCGCGGCCAATCTCACTGCCATGCGCCAGGATGGCCTCGTTCCCGTACTTCTCCTTGATGCGCTTGATCTCGCCGGCGACGAGGTTGAGGGCCTCGTCCCAGGAAATGCGCACCCACTCGTCCTTGCCGCGTAGCTCCTTGTTGCCGCCGCCCGGCGCCCAGTTCTTGCGCTTCATGGGGTACTTCAGGCGGTCCGGCGAGAAGACCTGCATGCGCTGCGAGCGGCCACGAGCGCACGCGCGTTGCTGTGGATAATCAACGCTGTCCGGATGGGTATCATCCGTCTTCAACCGCTGTACGACGCCATCCACGACATAGGCGCGTAACAGACAGCGGCCCCCGCAGTTATGCCAACAGATAGCGGTGACCCACTTCCCCTCGGCGGCGGCCTGCGCCGTGTTCGCCTGCTGGAGGCCGAACTTTAGCCCGCCGCCCGCCAGAGCCGCCGTGCCGCCGACGACTGCGCTCCACTTGAGGAAGCTGCGGCGCGACATGTCATGGCTGAGCGGCCCTTTGAGAATGCCTTGCTCGTTCATAGTTCACACTCCTGGAAAAGTTTGTCCTCCCCTATCCCGCCGTCGCGCGGCGCCAGGGAAAAGCCCTGGGGAGAACCGCACGGCGGTCTCGGCCAGGGCTTCTAGACAAGGTCGCGACACACAGGCGGTGTCAGGCGGATTGGACGAACAGCGAATAACACGCTGGCGGAAAGCTAGTCCATGTGTTTGGAAGCGGACACCTCCTTTCATTCAACGGTGGGACCAGACCTGACAGGTCTTCAAGACCTGTCAGGTCTGATTGACGGCTAGAGGCCAATCTTGACGTGAGTGGCGTAGAAGAGGAAGCGGCCGAGCACTTCGCTCACGAAGACGAGCGCGAAGGCCGTCCAGGCCAGCCGGCCCAGCAGCGTCTCCGCCCCCGGCCGCAACGCCGTCCGATACAGCCACAGCCCGAACACGCCCGCGCCGAGGAACACCAGCGCCAGGCGCAGCGCGAACATCACGCCGTACTGGCTGGTCAGGATGCCGACGCTGGCCGCCGCGCCACCCGTCGCCATCAGCGCCACGCTCAGCGGCGCCACGACGAACTCGAGGCCGAGCAGGACGATGCCCGCCAGGGCCAGGGTGCGGAGGATA
>JAHCIP010000131.1 GCA_026129165.1 Anaerolineae bacterium | reverse complement strand
AGACCTGTCAAGTCTGGTCGCTTATCCAGACCTGTCATGTTTTCGTAACCTGACAGGTCTTTCTGTACCCCCGGCAACTTATTGCTACCATTTTTGGAACGCCTTCCAGGCTCTTGACATAGAATGTAGGAGTTGGTAGAATGGATATAGAACAAGCGTTCTGGAGGGGTAAGCAAAGGAGAAACGATGGCGGAGATCATCTTACCGGACATGCTGGAGCAACTGTTGCGCCGCGTCAGTCAGACAGACGCTTTTAAGGAGCTAATCACCATCTGCCCGTACTCGGAAGTATACTTTCAGATCCATGAGGGCCGCTTCTCGCGGGCCGACATTCGCATCAAGGGCCGCAACCTCCCTACAGACAAAGAGGTCTGACAGCCCTGCGGGGGTGTCAGACCGAGGAGACGCTTATGGGCCAGGCGCGATGGCGAGCTTAACCCATGTTGGGGTTCGAGGTTTGCCAGAGACCCAGCAGGTTGCCCGTCGGGTCGGTGAAGTGCGCCATCCAGCCCATGCCAGGCACTTCCGTCTTGGGGAGGGTCATGCGCCCGTCAGCGGCTTCGACTTGCTGGACCGTGGCGTCCAGGTCGGCCGTCCCCACATAGACGATGATGGTCCCGGCTTTGACCCCCGGCGCGCCTGGCCTCGGGTAAGCGCCGCCGATAGCGTTGGGCAGCATGACCGTGTGATAGTCGAACTGGGGTAAGTACTGCGTTTGCCAGCCGAACATCTGCTGGGCAAACTGGCTCGCGCTCGCTGGGTCGTCGGTCACGAATTCGATGTGGACGATGGAGTGGGTGGAACCTGTGTCCGCCGGCCCTGGCGTCGCTGTTTGGGCAGTCTCACTCTTGAACAGCGCATAGCGTACCCCCCCGGGGCCGCTAAACAACGCCCAACCGCCAATCCCCGGCATATCGGTCGCCGGCATGAGTACCTGGCCGCCCGCGTTAGCCGCCGCCGCCAGGCTCGCGTCGAGGTCGGGGCTGCCCAGGTAGAGCGTCACATCACCCGCATTCCACCCCTGCTCAGCGTTGGGGCGCGGGAAGCCGATGGAGATGCCATTGGGGGGAAAGGCTTGAACATAGTCGAACCGTTCATCGTATTCAGTCTTCCAGTCGAAGACGCGGCTATAGAACTCGCGGGCCTGGAGGGGATCAGGGGTGCTGTACTCGAGGTGAACAACGGGGTACTCGGCCATGCGGGGTGCTCCTTCCTGAATCGTGCCTGGCTCTGCTGGTAAGACGCTGGGTCTGGGATCGCTTGTGCCTTCAGGACGCTGACGCGGGCCTTCTCACACCGTCCTTAGTATAGCACATATGTTCGATGGTGTCAAGGTTGGAGTCGGGGTTATAAGGGCCTTTCAAAGTCGAAGGTTAGGCTGAAGCACACGCTGTCAACGGATTTCAGGAGCAGATTGAACGGATTACGCATGTCTGCAACAACGTAATCCGTTTAATCCGTGCCTAAATCCGTTGACAGCGTGTTATTGTTAGCAATGCCCTAGACGTTAGCCTGGCGTGAGAGCCAGGACACGGACGGGGCTGCCGCTGCCGTCGACAATCTTGAGTGGAGCGGCGATGACGAGCGCGCCCGTCGGCGGCAGGCGGTCCAGGTTGCACAGGCTCGCCAGGCCGTACTTGCCCGCGCCATGCATGAGCGTGTGGCACGGGAACGGCGGCTCAAACATACCCGCGCGGCCGGCATCCGTGCCGACCGTCTCGACGCCAAAGCCCAGGACGTCGCGCGAGACGAGCAACTCGACCGCGCTCAGGTGGGGGCCAGGGGTGTGCGGACCATCGGGGCCGACGTTGAGAAACTCTTCGGCGGTTTGGCGCTGGCTCCAGTCGGTGCGCAGCAGAACCCAGGCGCCAGCCGGGATACGGCCATACTCGGCCTCCCAGGCCAGGATATGCTCAGGCATGAGCAGGAAGTCGGGGTCAGCGGCGGCCTCGCGGTGGATGTCAATGACACACGCCGGGCCAATCAGACGGCGGGCCGGGATGGTGTCCAGGGTATTGTCGGGCAAGTCCTTGCCGGTGATCCAGTGCACCGGCGCGTCGAAGTGGGTACCAGTGTGCTCGCCCAGGTGAATGGTGCTCCAGTACCACGCCGGGCCTTTCTCATCGTAGTGGGAGATGACCTCGCTGGAGAAGCCGGGCGAAGGCGCGAAGATGGGCGGGAGGCCGATAACGGGCGTCTGCGGTCCGAGGGGCTGGGTCAGATCAACCACGGTGATCTGACCGCTGGCGAGGGCGTCGGTGAGTTGGGCGAGGATAGTGGTCATGCGCTTACTCTTCCCTTCATCTCCTTCAGATAGCGCCGAAACTGGAAGCGGTTTTCCAGCAGCGGCAGGTCGGTGACGAAGGCTTTCGGGCCGACGGCTTCGACCTTGGCGACAAGGGTCGTCAGTTCATCGGCGGCGAGAGCGGCCTCGAAGGCGGGCACGAACTCGTCCAGCGTGTGGACCATCGCCGTGCGCGGGATGCCGGCGGCCTGGGCCATGCCGGCCAGATCGCTACCCGTCGAGGTGGCGGTGGGGAAGCCGCCGACGGACAGCAGGCTCTCGTTGTCGAAAATCACCTGGACGAGGTTGGCCGGGCGGTAGCGGGCCAGGGTGGTCAGCCCGCCCAGGTTCATCAGCACCGAGCCGTCACCGTCGAAGACGACGACCTTGAGTTCGGGGCGGGTGAGGGCGATGCCCAGGCCCATGGACGACGCCAGGCCCATAGCGTGCTGGAGATAGAAAAAGTTGGGCCGATGGCCGAGGGACTGGAGTTCGGCGGCCACCGCGCCCATGATGGTCACGACGACGCAGTCTTCCAGGTGGGGGTAGATCGCCCGCAGGGCGTCGAGGCGCAGCACTAATCCTCCCACATCAGGTCGCGGCACAGCAGCAGGGCGACAGGTTTATTGGACGACTCGGCCAGGGTGAGGGCTTTGTGCAACCGCCGCGCGACATGCCCCGGTTCTTCCAGCCGCAGGTAGGGGATACGCAGCGCCTGGAGCAGGTGTTCGGTGACGCTGCCGCCCTCGGTCTGCCACGGGTCGCGCTCACCAAACTCACCGCGATAGCTAATGAACATGACCAGGGGGATGCGGTACAGCCAGGCCAGGGAGACAATACCGTTGATGCTCTGCAAGAAGCCGTGGTTCTGCATGAGCATGACGGAGCGGGCGCCGGCCAGGTGCGCCCCGGCCGAGATGCCGACGCCCTCCTCCTCCTTCGCCAGCCGCACCAGCGTCATGTCCGGGTCGTCCTCGGCCATGCGGATGAGGTGGACCAGCCAGGTTTCCGGCAGCGCGGAGATCAGGCGCACATCGTTGGCTTTGAGCGCGTCGTAGATAACGCGTGAACTGGTCAGGGAGACGGGCATGCGGAGTCTCCGGGTGGGCGAGACGTGATACGTGATGCGTGAAGCTCGATGGCTATTTGATGTCGGCGGCGTTGGGCCAGGGCAGGTCAGCGCGACTCGGGTCGGAGTTGCGCGCCGCGTCAATCAGGTCGCCAACCCGCCGTCGGTTCTTGCAGTACTGGATGATCGAGAGCACCTTGATCCGCTTCACATCGCCTTCCAGGTCATCCCACGGAATCTGCAGGTCGGAGCACAAGACGCGCAGATCGGCCATCTCAAAGAAGTCAATCAAGAGTTCGCGCAGACGGACATGGGGTAGCAGCTTGGCGTACTTATCATCGGTCGGCACAGAGGGCGCTCCTGCGGTTGTCGCCTGGACCGTGGCGGTCGGGGCGGGCGTCGTGGTTGTCTGGCTAGGTTGAGTGGCGGCTGGTCCGTCAGGCTGGGCCGAAGGCCCTCCTGGTTGAACGTCAAAGATGTAACCGTCCGAGGCGCGCATGTAGAGGACGGGCGTGCCCCACTCGCGGTCGTTGGCCTCTTCCTGGATGGCGAAGCGGGCATCGGTCATGGCCGCGTCGAGGGACACCCCCTTGGTGACCCCCCTGTAAAACTCACCCGCAAAAGCAATGGCCGCGCGATCGGTAATGGAAAACTGCATAGCGACGACGGCTGGAATGTTCTGGAGCATGAGGGTTTGGGCGGTGCCGGCAAACGGGTCTGTCGCGCCGGTGCGTCCGCCCTCACAGGCGTTCAGGACGACCAGGCGCAGCGACGGGCTATTACGGAGATACTGACCGACGGTTTGGGCCAGGGCCGGCCGTTTCGCCTTAAAATCGTCTTCCAGGAGCAGCAGGCCGTCCTGCTGGGCTGTGTCGAAGCCGCCATGACCAATGAAGTGGAACACATGATAGGGCTGGCTCTCGAGTTGTTCGCGCAGGGCGCGGAGTGTCCCTTGGGGGAGACGGTCCACCATCACCTGGCTAGCTTGTTCCAGAGGCTGCAGCGCTTGCTTCAGGTTGGCCCACTCGCGCTCGACGTCCAACTGCGGGGCATCTTTAGGACTGGCGAGCATGACCAGGATACGCAACGGGGGCGTTGTCCTCAGGCTGGGTATAGGCTCCGCCAGTTCGAGATAGCGCACGACGGATATTTGTTTATCGAGCGCGAGATAACTACGGCGGTCGGCGTTGTAGAGGTACTCCCACGGCAGGTTGAGCAGGGCAGGCGCCCGATTGAGGCGCAGCCGAATCCGCAGCCGCTGGCCCGACCCGCGCGCGGCGTCCTGGCAGCGGGCCAGAAACGTCTCTAGCTTGCCCGTAAAGACGGCGCTATACAGCCGCCGACCAAACTCTTCCAGGGACAGCGTGGGTGAGGCCGCTTGCGGCTCGTCAAAGTCGCGCGACTGACCCAGGCCGCCAAAAAACGATTTTAAGTCATCCGGAGTAAAGGGGAGGCTGATCTCGGCCTCGTCCTCACCGAGCAAGGGCGGACTCGAAACCCGAACCCGATACCGACCATTCGAGGGCTCGATCTGCATGTCCAGATTGTGATAGGAGATGTCGGCCATCTGCCCTCGCTCGCTCGTCAAAGAGTAGGCGAGCATTATAGCAGCATCGAAGCCCCGGCGTCAAAGAGGCGAGATCACTGTCTATCAAATTTGCGTGTCAGCGAGGGAATCTCGCTCACAGGGCGGAAGCGTAGCGCCGACCAAATGTCGTCAATAGCGATTTGGGTGACAGGCTCCCAGCCCGCCGCCCGCACCGTCTCCCAGCCCCGGTCGCGCGTCATGTCTGACTTGACCTTCGAACTCAGCTTGGGGTAGGCGAGCCAGACGACCCCGCCCGGTTTGACCGCGGACTGAACCGTCTGCCATACGGTGTCAAGCTGGGCCTTTTGAGCGACGAAGAGCTGTACCAGGTCGAAGACGCCCTCCGCCTGGGTGGACAGGCTCGCGCCGTCGGGGGGCGGCTCCAGGCGGGCCAGGTAGCCGTCGGGCGCGTTGAGGACCAGAACGCGCATACCGGATTTGACCAGGAGTTTCTTGAGCAAGGCGGCGTCAGCCATGTTGAGGTTCTCCTACGGCAAGGAGTTTGCACAACAACCAGCAGGCGCGGCCCTCGCGGTCGCGGCGCTCGCCGTAGACACTATAGCCCTGGCGCTCCCAGAAGGCGCGGGCCCGGAAGCTGGCTTCCAGAACGCACAGGTGAACTTCCGTCCAGCCCTCCTGGGTCAGACCCTCTTCGATGGCCTGGACCGCCTCCGCGCCCAGCCCGCGTCCCTGCCACGCGCTGTCGAGGATGAGCAGCCCCAGCCAGGGGTAGGCCTGGCTATCGTGGGGCGCCACGACGACGGCCGCGCCAATCAGGGCGCCAGTCTCGCGCAGGCGAATGGCGAGGCAGCGGTCGTAGGCGTGGCTAGTCGCGCTCTGGATGAACGTCTTGACGTCGGGCAGGTCGAAGGCCGACAGGGCTTCACCCCGCGTGGCTTCGAGAAAGTCGGGGTTGCTGTTGAAGACGGTGAGCAGGTCGTAGGGGGGACTATGCGGGTCCACCAACTCAAGGACCAGATGCGGTGTTTCTAAGTGAAGCATGGAGGATTGCCTGGATATGTGTTCTATGTTAAGAAAAGTCGAGGACCAACTGGACGAAGCGCTCGGCGTGCTCGTCGTGGGCAGCAGGCGCAGCAGTCGAGAACTTCGAGCCGCGTGTCAGGCTTCAAGGCGGTGAACGCCTGGCCGTCTCGGCGGCGTGGAAGTCGCCTCTGCGGCCCCAGACGGCTGTGCCCAGGATGCGTCATTCTCCCAGGCGCGGCGGATGGGCGAGTTGAGCAACCCCCAATGAACGAGCGGGGCGTAGCGGGCGCCCGGCGGCTGGTGGCGTACGCGCTGACGACGTCCGACAAGGCCTGCGCTGGGTCAGTTTGCCCTGACGCGCTGGAAAAACGCCAGGCTGGGGCGTGACGAGCAGGTTAAAGGAAAATCGCCAGCAGCGGCGGCATGCGGAATAGCACCTGCAGCCTGCTGGAGCGCCCAGCTCAACCGCCAGCGTCTCGATGCCCGTCGGCGCGACCAGGACCAGGCGGCGGTAGCGGTCGGGTTGGGCAGCGGCGTGCTGAATGACATACGCCGAGGCCAGCGAACTGACGACCACGTGGGTTGGCGTCTTGACCACATCGCGCAGGAAGCCGTCAAGCAGGCTCACATAGAGGTCGGCGGTGTAGCGCAGCTTCGGGCGGTCGGACAGCCCGAAGCCGAGCCAGTCGAGGGCATAGACCTGAAAATGTTCGGCCAGCGGCGCGACGATGCGGCGCATCTCGTAGGACGACGCGCCGGCGTTGAAGCCGTGCAGCAGGACCAGCGGCTCGCCAGTCCCGACAGTTTTGTAGAATAGCTTGCCCTGGGGCGAGGTCCAATAGCCAGTCTGGCCGGGCAACTCGCTCATCAGCGGCCCAGCCTGGAGGCTCTGACCGAGGTTAAACAGCGCCAGGCCCGCGGTGGCGGCGAGCGCCTGGCGGACGCGGCGAACGAGATCGGGCATAGGATCCTCTACTCCGCCGCTCGTGACATAATAATCGCCTCTTCGGGCGATAGGCGGCGCAGGTGGGGGGTATTCTTGAGGCTGGCCAGCGAACCAGCGCCGACCAGGAACATAGCGATGCGCAACTCGTGGGCGATCTCATTGGCGGTTTCGATGGCGGCTTCGGCTGAGACAGCGGCGGCCTTGAGGAAGGGGGACGCCAGGCCGAACAGGTCCGCGCCGAGGGCGATGGCCTTCGCACCGTCCACGCCGCTGCGGATGCCCCCGCTAGCGACGAGAGGTACATCGGGGGAGACGCTCCGTACCATGCGCAGCGACTCGCTGGTGGGGATGCCCCAGTCGGCGAAGCGGCGGGCAATACGGCGTAGGCGTTCATCCGGCGTGAGGTGGCGTTCGACCTCGCTCCACGACGTGCCGCCAGCCCCCGCCACGTCGAGCGCCGCCACCCCGCGCTCCAGCAGGGCGGAGGCCAGGTTCCCCGACAGGCCCCAGCCGACCTCCTTGACAATCACCGGCGCGTCCAGGCGGCGGGCCACGTCGCCAATCTTGTCCAGCAGCCCGCGCCAGTCGGTGTTGCCGCCATACTGGATGGCTTCCTGGAGCGGGTTCAGGTGCAGGATGAGACCGTCCGCCTTGACCATGTCTATCGCCCGTCGCGCTTGGTCAAGGCCGTAGCCGTAGTTGAATTGAACCGCGCCCAAGTTGCCAAAGATAACGGCATCCGGGGCGCGTTCGCGCGCAATGGCGAAGGTGGCCGCCGTCTCGGGGTGCTCAAGTCCGGCGCGCTGGCTGCCCAGGCCCATGGCGATACCGGCCGCCTGCGCGGCCTCGGCTAGATGAGCGTTGATGAGGCCAGCGCGCTCCGTCCCGCCCGTCATGGACGAGATGAGCAGCGGGAGGCGGAGACGGTGGCCGAGAAACGTCGTGGTCAGGTCGACCTGGTCCAGGTCGAGTTCGGGCAGCGCCTGGTGAACAAAGGCGTAGCGTTCCAGGCCTGTGGTCAGACGCGGAAACTGGACGTTTTCCTCTAGATTGACGCGGATGTGTTCGAGCTTGCGTTGGGAGTGCATACAACCTGCTTCACGGGTCTATCTTCTGAACTCAAGACGGAATACGCGTAACCCTCCAGGCGGACTGGGGTTAATCTATACGATGCAGCCAGGCCCAATACTAGCCCGGTGCGAGGGTCCTGTCAACCATCTGCGAAACGTTGACAGCCCTATCTACCTCAAGTATACTTGGCCGCATCAGCACACCATACCACTGCATGGGGGTTGCGTCATGGACAACCAGGTTTTGGACAACGAGGTATTCGAGCAGGTCCGCGATATTATTGTGGATCAACTCGGCGTCGAGGCCGACAAGGTCGTACCGAAGGCTCGCTTCCGCGAGGATCTCAAGGCGGACTCGCTCGATATTGTCGAGTTGATCATGCGCTTCGAGGAAGTCTTCGGGGGTGAAATCACCGACAAAGACGCGGAAGGTATTACCACCGTCGGTGATGCCATCGCCTATCTGCAAGCCCACAAAGCCGCCTAGTCGCGGTCTCACAGCCAGCCCATCTCAGACAGACCTTTAGGGTCGCGTAGGCCCTAAAGGTCTGCTGTGTTGCGTTGTTGCTCTTCTGTGCGCCTAGGGCGCTGCCAGCCTTACCCCTGTCCCATACTTCGCACTTTCTCCCGACTCCGCTATAATCTGAGCAGTTCACCTCGGAGCGTGTTATGCCCGCCCTCAGTGGCATCATATTATCTGGCGGTCAAAGCCGGCGCATGGGCCAGGACAAGGCCTTTTTGGCCCTGGGGGGGCAGCGGCTGATTGACCGCGTCGCCCAGACCCTCGGCCAGGTGTGCGATGACCTCATTGTGGTCGCCAATGATGTTGAACGCTATCGTGGGTCAGCCTGGCGGGTCGTGCCCGACGCCTTTCCCGGCGCCGGCTCGCTGGGCGGGCTGTACACGGGCCTGCAAGCCGCCCGCTACCCCTATGTTGTCACCGTGGCCTGCGATATGCCTTTCCTGAATGTAGACCTGCTGCGCTATCTGGCCGACGCGGCTCAAGGTTGGGACGCTTCCATTCCCCGCGCCCCTATCGAGGGCATGACGGGCCGAGGGCGGCGGCGGGACGGCTCGCCAACGGCCAAGGATGTAGACTTGCAGCCCCTCCACGCGGTCTATCACCGCCGCGTCGCGCGGCCCATCCGAGCGCGTATCGCGGCTGGTGACTTGCGCATGATTGGCTTCTTGTCCTCCGTCCGCGTTCGCTACGTCAGCGCCGAGGATGTCAGGCGGTTGGACCCGCAGGGGGTATCCTTCCTGAACGCCAACACGCCTGAGGAGTGGCAGGCTGTGCTGGAGCGCCTGGATGGCTGAGCCAACGCTCCCGTGGCGCACGGTCCAGTACACGGACGAGGGGCGCGCCGAGGTGGTGGACGGCGCGGTGATCAATGAGACACGCTGGCGGCTGTACGTCAACCAGCGGCACCTGGTCAGCTTCATGTGCACGCCGAGGGACCTGCACTATCTCGCGCTGGGCTTCTTGCAGTCCGAGGGGCTGATCCAGACGCTGGATGAGGTCGTCTCCCTCAAGGTCTACGAGGACGAGCACCGCGTCTACTGGTACATGCCCAGCCTCGGCCTGGAAGGACCGTTGACGATGCAGGTGTGCGAGGAGTCGGTGGGAGCGATGGACGCGCGGCTGGCGCACCCGCTGCCCGACACGCTTGGCCCCCAGGTACTGACGAGCGGCTGCGGCGGCGGGGTCACGTTCCACGATCTGGAGAGCGGGGGGGAGCCGCTGGCCTCGACGCTCACCATTAGCCTGCCCCAACTCATGAGCCTGGTTCGCCAACTCAATGAGCAGGCCCAGTTGTACCGCGACGTGCGGGGAGTCCACACCAGCGCCCTGGCCGATCCGGATCGACTGCTGATCGTGGCCGAGGACGTGGGCCGCCACAACACGCTGGACAAGATTCGGGGCGCGTGTCTGCTGCGCGGTCTACCCACCCAGGATCGTATTATCCTGACGACAGGGCGGATTTCGTCGGAGATGATTACCAAAGCGGTGCGGCTGGGCGTCCCTATTGTCGTCTCCCGCACCTCGCCCACAGCCCTGTCCGTGCGCCTCGCACAGGCGTGGAATATGACGCTCATTGGCTACGCGCGGGGGCGGCGGCTCAGCGTCTATACCGGCGCGGACCGCCTGGTAGCGACCTAAACCATAATTATCAAACATCAATCATCCATCAAAAGGAAGAAACCGAATGCGCTATGTGGCGTGGTGGGTTATGGTCATGGGGCTGGCGCTGGCCGGTTGCCGGGTCGAGCCGAGTTCGGTGCAGGCCATTGCCAGCCGGACGTATGGGCCGGCCTTGTACGTGGAACGCTGCGAGTTGTGTCACGGGGCACAGGGCGAGGGGATGGGTAAGGTCGGCAATGCCATCGGTAACCAGGAATTCCTGGCGACGGCGTCTGACGAATTCTTAGAGACGGCGATTGCGCAGGGACGGCCGGGTACCACCATGGTGCCCTGGGCGGAGAATGGGCTGAACACGTACCAAATTCGGTCGCTGGTGCGCTTCATGCGCACGTGGCAGACGGCGCCAAGTGTCGGGCTGGATCACACGCAGGTAGCGCAGGGCGACCGGGCGCGCGGCGAAGGTCTGTATGCCCAGCACTGCGCCTCGTGCCACGGGCCGCAAGGCGACCCCGGCCGTGACCCCACCCTGGTGGGCAATCACCTGAGCAATCCGGTCTTCCTGGCGCAAGCCTCAGATGGGTTCCTGATCTACGCCACAGCCAATGGGCGCACCGGGACGACGATGCAGGCGTTCAGCCAGGCGAAGGGCGGCCCGCTGGACGACCAGCAGATCGAAGATATTGTCACCTATATTCGGTCGTTGCAGAAGTAGAGGGCTAATGCGCACATCCCCCGAACGGAAACATACCATTCGGGGGATGTGCTGTTTACGTCGGCACAGCGACCTGATCTATCCCCGCTCGTAACTGACCGATAAACGCGGCGACTGCGGCGGGTGGGTCTTGGGCGCGGTCGGCGACCCTCACCACCGCGCTGCCCACGATGACGCCGTCAGCGATACGCGCCACGCGGCCGGCCTGGACCGGGTCGCCAATGCCAAACCCGACGGCCAGCGGCAGGCTCGTCTGGGCACGGACGCGCTCGACAAAGCGCTCCAGATCGGGCGGCAGGCTATCGCGCGCGCCCGTCACACCCACCAGCGAGACGAGATAGAGGAACCCACTGGCCTGCTGGCAGACGAGGCGCACCCGCGCGTCCGTGCTGGTCGGGGCGAGCAGGAACACCAGGTCCACGCTGTGCTGCCGCGCCGCCTGAGCCAGGTCATGGGCCTCTTCGGGGGGCAGGTCGGGCACGATCAAGCCGTCCACACCGGCATCGGCGGCCTGGCCGCAGAAGCGGTCGAGGCCGCGCTGGTACATGGGGTTATAGTAGCCCATGAAGGTAAAGGGCGCCTGCACACCGCGCTCGCGCAAGGCGCGGGCCTGGGACAGGCACACGTCCAGTGAGGCCCCCTGCTCCAGGGCGCGTTGCGTCGCCGCCTGGATAGTAGCCCCGTCGGCCAGCGGGTCCGAGAACGGGACGCCTAGCTCGAACAGGTCGGCCCCGGCGGCTTCGGCGCGGGGCACAATGTTCAGCACCGCGTCGGGCGTGGGGTGGCCGATGCATAGATAGGGCATGAGCGCGACGCGGCGCTGGGCGCGGAGGCGCTCAAAGGTGCTTGCCAGGCGTGACATTTACTTTTTCTCCGTCGGATAGCCCGCCGTCGTCCACGCACGGAAGCCACCTGACAGGGCCTTGACATTGGTAAAGCCACGGTCGAGGAGTTGTCGCGCCGCACCGGCGCTTGTTTCCTCGTTCGGTCAGGTACAGTAGGCGATGACCTCGGCATCGCGCGGAATCTCGTTGAAGCGAGTGGGAATTTCCGGCAGCGGGACATTGAGGGAGCCGGGAATGTGGGAGTCGGAGCTTTCCTGGGCCGAGCGCGTATCCAGGAAGACAACGCCCGGCTGCTGGAAGCGGGCGCGGGCGTCGGCCAGACTAATGCGGGGGACCTCTGGGTTCGGCAGGGTTTGCGTGTTGGTTGCGGTGGGAGAGGCTCCTGGCTGACGGGTGAGGACGATGGCGACGAGAATCACGGCCGCCACGGCGACCGTGGCAAGCGTGACCCACAGCGTGGTCCGATCCTCACGTGGCTTCTCTCGCGCTTTCTGGCGCATCTGGGCGCGTTTCGACATAGGGTCTCCATCCTAGCGTACTATTTGATGCGTAATGCGTGACGGGTGATGGTAATGTCAGCGTAAGTCAATGACGTGTTCGATGGCGGGGCCGGTCGAGACGAGAGCGACGGGTAGACCGAGCATCGCCTCCAGCGAGTCAATGAATTGGCGGGCCTCGGTCGGCAGTTGGGGACGGCGCTGGACCCCCTGCGCCCGCGCGCTACGCCTGTCGAGTCCCGTCAGGGCGATGGCGGTCGCGCCGTTGACAATGACGGCTTGCCGCGCCAGGTCCAGGTCGAAGTTGTCAATTCTGGCCTCGTCCCTCACCCCGTTTGTCTCGCTGGCTGGGCCGGTAGGTGCGTCGGAGAGGGCGGGGAAGACGACCACCACATCGGTGACCTGGGTAGGGCCGAGGCCCACGCGCACGCAGCACGCCTGGGCGGTCGTGTCGCCTTCCGTCCCCGCCTCAGCCTGACCGTACAGCGCCGAGACGCCGAAGCCGTGCGCCCCTTCGATGAGGACTGTCTGTCCGCGTCGCGCGGCGGTGTGGAGTTCCAGCGGCACGTCGGTCAGAAAGCGGCTTAGCTCTGGAACGTCGCCCGCTCGTACCGCGTGGCCTTCGATCCGGCCGCGTGGGTCCACCCCGACACGGTCGGCGACACCGAGCCGTTCGATTTCTGAGAGCAGCAGCCCCACGTCCACCCCCTCGCCAGGTCCGACGAGCAGCCGCGTATCCGGGTGGATGAGAGCCGAGGGCAGGCAGGCGACGGTTTGCTGCTGCCCGCCCCATTCGAGGACTTGTTCTGGGCCGCGCAGGCGGGCGGCGAGCACGGGCTGGTCGGCCAGGGCCAGGTAGGCGACGAGTTTGCCTTTGCCCTCGCCCCCGCGAAAGCCGCCAACGACGATGGTTACGGTCATAAGAGTCCTATGCTGCGTGGTGCGTATTGCGTATTTCAGAAAGAGAATACGCAATACACATTACGGAGTAAGTGAGTCTCCGACAAAGTAGAGGACGAGCAGGGCGACGGTGTTGATGGTTGAGTGCATCAGGATGCCCGGCCAGAGCGAGCCGGTCAACTGATACAGCCAGGCCAGCAGCGCCCCTAGCGCGAACAGGGCCGGCAGCGCGAAGGGCTGGAGGTGGGCGGCGGCGAAGATGAGTGCGCTGAGGGCAATCCCACCCCAAACGCCCACGCGGTCGCGCAGCGCGCCGAAGACGAAGCCTCGGAAAAAGACTTCCTCGGTGAAGGGAGCGACGATCCCAGCCGCCAGCAGCGCGATGAGCAGGCCCGGTACACCCTCGCCAAACAGCGGCAGCGGGTTGGGCTGAGCGCGGAGGCCATACTGACGCAGGAACAGGCCCCACGCGCCCGTGAATACGTAGCCCAGGATGAGCAGGGTAACGATTAACCCGCAGCCGGGCAGAACGGCAAAGCCTCTAAAGCCCACTGTCTGCCACCCGGTGCGATACTTCCTTAACCCCCACCACCACACGGGCAACAGCAGCGCGAGTTGGAACACAATCACGAGCAGGCCTGTCGCATAGCGCAGCGTGGTCGCGTCGGGCAGGGCGCTGGCAGCCTCGGCTAGCCCCCGGCGGGCCAGGAAGGTCACCGCGTAGAGGACGACGGGCGCCAGGATGGCTCGCGCCACGTCGGCCACGGTCCAGGGAACACGAGATTGGGTAGTAATTATATTTTCTCTTACCAATCCTGTATCAGCCCTTTTGTCTTAATGACAATATTTATCCGATGACAACACTCGCCAGGGGCTGAAGCCCCCTGTCTAGGGGATGGAAGCCCAAGGGGCTGAAGACTAGCCTCCGAAGGAGGCTTCCATGTATAGCCTGCCTGCTTTGTATAGCCTGTATAGCCTGCCTGCTTTGTATAGCCTGTATAGCCTGCCTGCTTTAGCAGCAGGCGGGAGCAGTGATAGCCTTACTCCTATTCGGATGATTCTAGCATAAGTCCAGGATAGCACCTAACTATGCAACACCCTAGACCTGCACGTTCAGCGCGGTGGCGACGGTTTGCAGGTCCTTGTCACCGCGACCGGATAGGTTAACGATGATCACGGCGTCACGGCCCAGTTCTGGCGCGAGTTTCGTGACGTGGGCGATGGCGTGGACCGACTCCAGGGCGGCGATAATGCCCTCGGTGCGGCACAGGAGTTGGAAGGCGGCCAGGGCCTCGTCGTCGGTGGCGTAGGTGTACTCCGCGCGGCCCACTTCGCGCAGGTAGGCGTGCTCCGGGCCAACGGCGGCGTAGTCCAGGCCAGCCGAGACGGAATGGGTCAGCGCGATCTGGCCGTCGTCGTTCTGGAGGACATAGGTTTGTGCGCCGTGGAGAACGCCCAGCCGGCCCAGGTGGGCATCGGCAAAGCGGGCGGCATGCTGGCCGCTGGCGATGCCATGGCCGCCGGCCTCGACACCCACCATCCGTACCGCGTCATCGAGGAAGGCGTAGAACAGGCCGATGGCGTTGGAGCCGCCGCCGACACAGGCCACCAGCGCATCGGGCAGACGGCCGATCTGGGCCAGCGCCTGCGCCCGCGCCTCGTGACCGATGACGCTTTGGAAGTCGCGCACCATCATGGGGTAGGGATGGGGGCCGAGCGCCGAGCCGAGCAGGTAGTAGCTGCCGGCCACGTTCGTTACCCAGTCGCGCATGGCCTCGTTGATGGCATCCTTGAGGGTGCGGCTGCCCGCTTCCACGCCGCGCACCTCCGCGCCCAGTAGCTTCATGCGGAAGACGTTGGGGGCCTGGCGGCGCATATCCTCGGTGCCCATGTAGACGACGCACTCCATGCCGAGCAGCGCGGCGACCGTGGCGCTGGCAACACCGTGCTGACCCGCCCCCGTTTCCGCGATAATACGGCGCTTGCCCATCCGCTGCGCCAGCAGGGCCTGACCGAGGGCATTGTTGATTTTGTGCGCGCCTGTGTGCGCCAGGTCCTCACGCTTGAGATAAATGCGCGCCCCGGCGCAGTGGGCCGTCAGCTTCTCCGCGAAGTAGAGGGGCGTGGGGCGGCCGATGTAGTGGCGCTGGAGGTCGGCCAGGCGGGCCTGAAAGTCGGTGTCCTGGCGGGCCTCGGTATAGGCCGCTTCCAACTCGGTGATAGCGGCCATGAGCGTCTCAGGCACGAACCGGCCACCGTAGGGACCGTAACGGCCGCGCGCATCAGGGACGACACGGGTAGGCGTCGCTTGCATATTACCAGCCTTTCAGA
>JAHCIP010000130.1 GCA_026129165.1 Anaerolineae bacterium | reverse complement strand
AAATTATCACAGTTATTACAATTCTAACTCTGATCGTCACTGCGCTTGATCGTGCAACATTGGTTCTGTAAAAGGCCAGGGTGCACCTAACAGACTAGGCGGCTTGGAAGGTCAGATAGGCCTTGCCGGCCTCCCACTCGTCGCTGATCTCCATGAGGATGGCGCTGGCCAAGCGCAGGCAGGCCGCCTCGTTAGGGAAGATTCCGACGACACGCGTGCGGCGTCGGATCTCCTTATTGACCCGCTCCAGCCCGTTGGTGGTGCGCAGCAGACGTCGATGCGCCTCGGGTAGAGCGAACACCGTCAAGCCCTCTGGGAGGTTGCCCTCCATCCACGTCGCCAGCTTCGAGGCGGTCTTGGTATACTTCTGGACCGTCTTGGCTAACAGAGCCTCAGCCTCCCCTCGATTAGGGGCGTTGAAGAGGGCACGGATGTCAGCCGCAACCTCGGCCTTCATCTCCTGACGTGGGACGTAGGCGCTGGCGTTCTGCTGCAGATGGAACTGGCAGCGCTGCCAGGGCACGCCACCGAAGACCGTGCGACGGGCGGCCGCCAAGCCCTCGTGGGCATCAGAGGTGATGAGCTGCACGCCGCGTAGCCCACGTGCGACAAGGCTCTGCAGAAAGGTGCGCCAGTGGACTTCATGCTCGCCCACGCTCACCGAGATGCCCAGGACGGCGCGTTTGCCGTCTCGGCCGACGCCAGTGGCGATCAGCAGCGCCGCGTCCCGCACCGCTCCATCCTGACGGACTTTCTCGTAGCGCGCATCGAGCGTGACGTAGACGAACTCACCGAGCGGGCGGGTGCGCCAGCCCTCCAACACCCCATCCAACTGGGCTACGGCCCGACTGACGTCCATGCTCGATACGTCAGTGCCGCACAACTTGTCCAGGACGGCTTTGACCTTGCGCGTCGAGACCCCCTGGATGTACATCTCGGCCAACGTCAGCTTCAGCGCGCGCTCAGAGCGCAAGCCCTTCTCGAGGGCCTGCGGGTAGAAGCCGCCTTCACGCACCTGTGGGACATCGAAGATGATCTCCCCCACCCGCGTCTTGACCGTCTTGGGCTTGAAGCCATTGGCGTGGGCGCGGCGCTCCTCGGTGCGTTGATAAGGTTCAGCGCCCAGGAACTTCTGCCGTTCGGCCTGCATCGCCGCATTGATCACGATGCGCATCAGTTCGGGCAAGGCGTCGAGGCCCTCCGCCGCGACTAGTTCCACAAGTTCACTCGGCAGGCTATAATTCGGTTGGTAGGTCATGGTGTGCTCTCCTTTCGGTGTTTGGCAACCCGTAGGATACACCCTGACCTACCGCCCCTTCAACTCGGCGGTCGCTCGCTTTTACAGAAACAATGTTACACTAACCTTCTTCAAAGCTCGACCTGCATGGGTGAGTTGGTTTACAATAACAAGAGGGCCAAGCAGCCCATTGTTATTGCAGTTCCTCCTTTAGTTGACAAAGACACTTGGGATAGAGCGCAAAGACAGCGACGAGAGAACTTTGCAGAAAGTAAGCGGAACCGCAAACACGATTATCTATTCGCAGGGCTAATCAAGTGCGGCACATGTGGGCTGACCTACGTAGGCTGCAAGGGTGGAACGCACAATAAGTCACACTACTACCGCTGTGGTGGAAAAGAGTACACCAGCCCTCACAGGTTGCAGAAGTGCCAGAGCGCCTTTGTGAGAGCAGACATACTGGAGAATGCGGTATGCGCGGACATACATCACTTTGCTCTCAACCCCGGGGAGGTTCTAACCCTCTTGGGTAGCCAATCAAGGCAGGGTAAGCTCGATGCGGCTGGAAATTGAGCGCCAAAATCAGAGATAGACAACGCACTGAGAACGGGCGACAGTGGCGTCAAGAATTTCTGCGCTGCGCCAGAGTAAAATTACAGAGGATGACATGGTGACAGCTAGATGAGCTGGCGCAGGAAGAGCGGAAGCTACTCACTCAGAAGGACAAGCTGTTTGAAAAGCAAGTTGCCCAGGAGCATGGCCAGGAGCGCCTAAGGGAGGCCGCAGAAGTTCTCGAGCGGATCCGTGGGCAAATCGACAATCCAACGTTTGAGGTTAAGCGAGAGCTCGTTCGCAGGTTAGTCGACCATATTGCATTGAGACAGAGGGCGAAGGGGGACTCAAGAAGGCAGTAGCTACCGTTGTCTACTGCTTTACATTAAATCAAATGGAGAATGAAGTTATGGTCAATGTGTTGATTTACGGTATCGTAATCAGGCTATAGGGAATCGCGCCGTTGAGGAGGCCCATGACGGCGAAGGTGGCCCAGACGGCCCGCGTGTTGGGCAGCGGGATGGGCGTTCATAATCGCCAGGCTCACCAGTCCGGCGATGACCACCCGCCCCAGGACAAAGGTGGCGGGCGGCATGACGGCCACGCCGAGCTTGATAAACAGGTAGGACGCGCCCCAGATCGAGCCGAGCAAGATGATCGCGCCAAAGTCACGCAGTTTCACGGCTGGACTCCTTTGACCACCGGCCGGCCTTCCACTGGCCTGGGCTGCCGACGCCCTCGACGGCTATACAGGGTAATGAGGGCGACGGCGGAGATGATAATGGCCGACGCGACCAGCATCCGTCCCGTCACCGCCTCGCCCGCCAAGGCCCAGCCGAGCCAGACGGCGACAATGGGGTTGATAAAGGCATACGTCGCTACCAGGGACGGGTTGGCGTTCTTGAGCAGCCAGAAGTAGGCCGTGTGGCCGACGACCGCGCCCATCACGATGAGGTAGGCCAGCCCCAGCCAGGCCACCGGCGCGACGGCGGTGAACTGCACCCGACCGAACTCCCCTAGCAGGCCGCTGGCGACGAGCAAGAGCAAACCCCCGCCCAGCATCTGCATGCCTGTCACCAGGATGGCCGGCGAGGCCAGCCGTGTGCCACGGGCATAGATCGAGCCGGCCGACCACAACAGCGACGAGGCGACGACCGCCAGGGCGCCGAGCAGGTTGACCTCGCCGTGGCCCTGGAGTGCGCTCGGCCCAATGAGCAGCGCCACCCCACCAAAGCCCAGCGCCAGCCCCAGCAGCACAACGCGATGCGGTCGCGCCCCGCCCCGCCACAGCCACTCCAACAGGGTCATCCAGACCGGGATGAGCGTCATAATCAGCGCGGCCAGACCCGAGGGGACGTATTGCGAGGCCCAGGCCAGGCCGCCATTGCCGCCGAGAAACATCAACGCGCCAGCCGCCGTGGTATAGGTCCAGTCGCGCCGCCCGGGCGAGGGCGCGCCGGTCCAGCGCCCGATGGCGTAGACAATGGCTCCCGCGCTGACAAAGCGGGCAGCCGCCATGAGGAAGGGGGGTATGGTTTCGACGGCGACGTGGATGGCAAGGAAGGTCGAACCCCAGATGAGGTAGATGGCGGCAAAGGCGGCTAGTAGACGAACTCGGTGGGCCATGCGATCTCCATACATTAAGGTAGCCCAAACAGGCTGGAAATAGGGCGCAGGACGCAGGATAGAGATCCTGCGTCCTGCGGTATGACGCAAAATTTGGGGTGGCTCTAGACAAGCCAGGTCAGGACCGCCGCGAGTACAGTCAGGCCGCCGAAGACACCAACGAACCAGGCGAAGGCGCGGGCCTCCCCGTCGTAGACGAGGACCGGGCGCTCGTGGGGGCTGTCATTGAAGCTGGGCCAGTTTTTCTCGGCTGGATAGAGGCGCATCTTTTAGTCTCCTTTTCAAGTTCGACCGAATGGACCACAATCGGACTGTTCTCTTTAATCGTATGCAACACAATCGAGGTCACGGTATTGACATTCCCCGCCGCCGCACGCAGCCGGTGCAGGATGGTGTGCAGTTCGGTGGTGTTGCGAGCGTGGACTTTCACCATGTAGCAATCATCGCCGGTGATGTCGTGGCATTCAGGACATTGGTCTCGGCCCGAACGGCGCGCTCAAAGGGACGGACATCGGCCATCTGGCGCACGCGGATGAAGGCGGTGATGGTTTGTCCTAGCGCGGCCGGATCCACCAGGGCGCGGTAGCCCAGGATGACGCCGCGCTCTTCCAGCTTGCGCACCCGCTCGTAGACCGAGGACGCTGTCAGCCCACCGCCCGTCCGATCTCGGCGTGGCTGGCCCGTCCGACCAGCCTGGAGCAGCGCGACAATCTGTTGATCAATCTCATCCAACACGGCCCCTCCGTTAAATCATCGTTCAAATTCGCTTTTCTAACCCTAATTATACGACGATTTTGGTGAAATGTCATCATACATCAGGTGGATAAAGGACCACGATCGAATCATCCTTAGACCCTAAAGGTTTCCAAAACCTTTAGGGTCTAAGCCGCCTCAGGACGCAAAGCACCCCGCGCCGTCTTCAGCGGGAGACGGGCGGGGCGGAGGGGAGGAGGAGGCAGTGGTAGGGGTAGCCCTCTGTGGCTACCCTGGCGAGGGCGTGATGCGTAATCCGTCACACGTCACGCGCCACTCGTCACCCGCCACCTGTCCTCAGCGAGTCTTGACGCGAGGGGAGCCGCCGGGCAGGAGGCGCAATTCCTGGCGCATCCGCGAGCGATAATTCTCGCCCATCGCCACGGCGTGGTCGCCCGCATAGCCACCAATGATGAGCGGCGGCTGGACCGGCAAGCCCGGCGGGTCCGTCTCAGGCACGTCGGTGGGCGGGAGGGGGAGCGCGCCGATGGCTTCGGCCAGGTCCACCAGGTCCATGAACAGGTGGTAGACCTTGTTGGAGGCGTAGGCCGACGCGGTATGGCGCAGGCCGCCCTCGGCCAGTTCGACGTACTTCTGCACCTCTTCGTCGCTGGCGATGCGGAAGAACATCAACTCGATTTGCTTGTTGGGAATAAGCGTCTTTTCCTTAGGCACAGGAACCTTCCTTCGCTAGACAAGGGGAACGGCTCGACAACTCGACGGAGAAGGAAGCAGCGTTCTCAAATGAGAACTATTGTTCTGAGGATATTATACTAAGAAACGGGGCTGATGTCAAGAGGCAGAACGAGGCATTTTGAAATCGAAACGACGGGCGCAGGCGAACCAACTCGCCCTGGACCGCATAATACTAGAAAATATGTTCGGATTGCTGTTGACATTTCTGAGCCAATCTGTTATGATGGCTGTACTAGCTGGGCCTGGGTCCATTCTTTCCTTCGCCGGAGGGAAAGTTAGTTCTAGCACACAAGGAGACCTGTCATGGCGAATCTGGTTTCACACGTCGAAATCAACGGCAAGGACGCGGATGCGTTGCGCGAGTTCTACGGCCAGGTGTTTGACTGGAACATACAGGCCATGCCGGAGATGAGCTACAACATGGTCAACGCCGAGCCGCCGTCGCCCACGGTTGGCATTGGGGCCGGGCCGGGCAACTCGTATGTGACCTTCTACGTCACCGTCCCCGACCTCCAGGCGACGCTGGACACGGCAGAACGGCTGGGCGGCAAGACGGTCATCCCACCGACCGAAGTGCCCGGCTACGTGACGATGGCGATGTTCGCCGACCCCGAAGGCCATTTCATCGGCATCATCAAGGGGTAAGGCGCGAACCGAAGGACAATCGTCAGCATAATACCCGACAGGTTTTGATAACCTGTCGGGTATTTTTTTGTCCCGTAGGGGCAACCCCCCGTGGTCGCCCCGCCCCAGGGCAGGCACGGGGGGTTGCCCCTACGCGCCTGCCCCCGTCGGGCGGCGCTTTTGACAAGTTAGGGCAACCTGAGTAGAATGCTCCCACTCAGCATTTGGCAGCGAAAGGAGGGGCGGTTCCGTCTAGACTGCTCAGTTACGCACTCGCCCACGCGCAATTCCGTCTGTGACCGACGACCCGTATCACCACCATCGAGGAGGAGGCTCAATGAACCGTGTCCGTTTGAGTCGTTTGAGCGGGCTGCTGGCCCTCACGATCCTGTTCGCCTTCATCGCGGCCTGCGCCCAGGCGCCCGCCCAGGCCCCCGCGCCCACCACCGCCCCCGCCGCCGCCGCGAAACCGACTGAAGCCCCGCCAAGCCGCGCGCCACCACCGCCCCCGCCGCCGCCGCAACGCAGCCCCCCGCCGCCACCCAGGCTCCCGCGGCCAAGGCTACCGAAGCGCCCGCCGCGAAGGCTGCCTTCACGCGCGGCCAGGGCGGCACGCTCCGCATTCTCTACTGGCAAGCCCCCACGATCCTGAACCCCCACCTGGCCAATGGCACTAAAGATTACCACGCGGCGATGGTGGTGATGGAACCACTGGCGTGGTATCTGCCGGATGGTAAGCTGTCCCCGGCCCTGGCCGCCGAAGTTCCCACCCGTGACAACGGCGGCATCGCCAGCGACGGCAAGAGCATCACCTGGAAGCTCAAGCAAGGCGTCAAGTGGTCGGATGGCTCGGACTTCAGCGCCGACGACGTTGTCTTCACCGCACAGTACTGCTTGAACGAGAAGACCGCCTGCGGCACGGCGGCGAACTTCCAAGGCGTGGACAAGGTCGAGGCGGTGGACAAGAACACCGTCAAGGTGACCTTCAAGGCCGCCAACCCCAACCCCTATCAGCTCTTCGTCTCCGACAGCGGTCAGATTCTCCAGAAGAAGCAGTTCCAGGATTTCACCGGCGAGAAGGCCAAGGACGCGCCGGGCAACCTGGCCCCCATCGGCACCGGCGCCTACAAGGTCAAGGAATTCAAGCCGGGTGACGTCGTCACCTACGAGATCAACCCCAACTACCGCGACGCGAACAAGCCCTTCTTCAAGGAAGTCCAGATCAAGGGTGGCGGTGACGCCACCAGCGCGGCGCGCGCCGTGTTCCAGACCGGCGAGGCTGACTACGGCTGGAACCTCCAGGTGCCGTGGACGGTCCTCGGACCGCTGGTCCAGTCGCCGAGCAGCAAGGGTGACCTGGTTATCGCCACCAGCTCCAACGTCGAGCGCCTCCTCATCAACTTCGCCGACCCCAACACCGAAGTCAACGGCGCCAAGGCCGAGCCGAACACCAAGCACCCCATCCTCACCGACCTGAAGGTCCGTCAGGCGCTGGCCCTTGCTATTGACAAGAAGAAGATCGCTGAGCAGCTCTACGGCCAGGCCGGCGTAGCGACCTGCAACATCGTGGTTGGCGTGCCGGCTTACGAGTCCAAGAATACCAAGTGTGACCAGGACGTCAACAAGGCCAACGCCTTGCTGGACGAGGCCGGCTGGAAGCGCGGCGCCGACGGCATCCGCGAGAAGGACGGCAAGAAGCTGAAGTTGCTCTACCAGACGACGGTGAACCCTGTCCGCCAGGCCACCCAGGATCTGATCAAGGCTGACTGGGCTAAGGTCGGCGTTGACACCGAGCTGAAGTCCATCAACTCGGGCGTCTTCTTCTCGACCGACGAGGGCAACCCGGATACGTCGGGCAAGTTCTACTCCGACATCGAGATGTTCACCAACGGTTCGGTGGATATCGACCCGATCAACTACATCGCGGGCTGGACGTGCAAGGAAATGACGTCGAAGGCCAACGGCTGGCGTTTGGGCAACCCGCACCGCTACTGCAACGCCGACTACGACAAGATCGTGGACCAGTTGCGGACGGAGTTGGACCCGGCCAAGCGCAATGACCTGATCATCAAGGCCAATGACATCCTGATCAACGATGTCGTGGTCATCCCGTTGGTGGCGCGCACGTCGCCTACCTCTGGCAAGGCGAAGGACCTCAAGGGCCCCCTGCCGAACCCGTGGTCGGGCGAGCCGTTCAACATCGCGGACTGGTACAAGTAAGGCAAGACCTCGCCCTACTCCCCCTTCCCTGTGAGGGAAGGGGGACGGGGGGTTAGGTCAGGCGAACCTCTCCCCCGGCCCCTCCCCTGTAAAGGGAGGGGTGCCTTCCCCCCCTTCCCTCGTAGGGAAGGGGGACGGGGAAGGGGTCAGGCCGCCGAACCGTTAGCCGACCCGCGCATAGCATAGAGTTAGACCGGATCGAGTGATCATCGTCTGCCCGCGTGAGCGAAAAGAGTAGGCCTATGACCCAGTATTTGATCCGCCGCATCCTCATCGCCCTGCCGACGATCCTGGTGATGAGCTTTATCCTGTACATGATTCTGGCCCTCGCGCCCGGCGACCCGCTGTCGCAGTTCGCCGCCAACCCGTCTGTGCCCGCCGAAGTTCGCGAAAACATCAAAAAATCGCTGGGGCTGGACCAGCCCGCCCATATCCGCTACATTTTCTGGCTGGGGAACGCCGTGCGGGGAAACCTCGGCTACTCGTTCGCCACGCGCGCTCCGGTTATGAACCTGATCTCGCAGCGCCTGCCCACGACGTTGTGGGTCGTCGGGACCGCCTATCTGCTCGCCATTCTGTTCGCGCTGCCCATCGGCATCATCGCGGCGGTCAAGAAGTATTCCCTGTTTGACCAGGTCTCCACGACCTTCGCCTTCATCGGCTTCTCGGTGCCGACGTTCTTCACCGGGACGCTGTTCATCATTATTTTTAGCGTCAAACTGGGCTGGTTCCCCTTCATCTATGACTCTACCCTCAAGGTCACCAACCTCCAGACATTTATGCAACTGGCTAAACAGAGCATCATGCCTATCGCCGTGCTGGCCTTGTTCCAGATGGCGACACTAGCTCGCTTCACCCGCGCCTCCATGCTCGACAACCTGCCGCTGGACTATGTGCGCACCGCACGAGCCAAAGGACTGGAGGATTGGAAGGTCATCACGGTCCATGTCCTCCGCAACAGCCTTATCCCCGTCGTGACGCTCATCGCGCTGGGCCTGCCGGCCGTCTTCACCGGCGCCATCGTCACCGAGCAGATCTTCCGCGTCCCTGGTATTGGGGACTTGCTCATCAACTCCATTTTCAACAGCGATACCCCGGTCGTGATGGGCATTGTCTTTATTGCAGCCATCCTGGTCGTGACATTTAACCTGATCGTCGACGTGGTCTACGGTTTCCTGGACCCGAGGATTAAGTATGACTGACGCCATCAGCCTCAAGGGGCCGCAAACACCGACAAAAATAGCCGTCGTCCCACCCACCGATCTGCGCCGGCCGCGCTCGTTGTGGAGCGACGCCTGGCGCGCTTACCGCCGCCACAACCTGGCGATGCTCGGCACGTCCGTATTGGTCTTGTTTATTCTGGCCGTCACCGTCGGGCCACTCCTGCGCCCCATTGACCCCTCAGCCGTGGGCAACTTCGCCAACGCCTTCAAGCCGCCGTCAGTGGAGCATCCCTTTGGCACCGATCCACTGGGTCGCGACCTGCTCGCCATGGCGCTCTACGGCGGGCGCATCTCCATTGCTGTGGGGCTGGCCGCCATGCTCGTCGCCATCTTTCTCGGCACGGTCGTCGGGTCCATCGCTGGCTTCTTTGGCGGCCGCCTGGACAACTTCCTGGTGTGGATTACCGACCTGTTCCTGGCGCTGCCGACGCTGCCCGTTCTGCTGCTCGTCATTTACCTGTTCCGCGATGCCCTGCGTGGGGCGCTCGGTATCAACGCGGGTATCTTTTTGCTGACGGTCCTGGTCATCGGCTCGCTGAACTGGATGCCCGTGGCGCGGCTGGTGCGCGCGTCCTTCCTGTCGCTTAAGCAGAAGGAGTTTGTCGAGGCGGCGCGGTCTGTCGGCGCGCACACGCCCAGCCTGATGTTCAAGCACATCCTGCCCAACGCGCTTAGCCCGATTATCGTCGCCGCTACCCTCAGCGTTGGCGCGGCCATCCTGCTGGAGTCGACCCTGTCGTTCCTGGGGGTGGGCTTCCCGCCCGACATGCCCACGTGGGGCCGCCTGCTGTACGACGCGCGGGACTACATCGAGTTGTTCCCACACCTGGCTCTGTTCCCCGGCGCGCTCATCTCCATCACGGTGCTGAGCATCAACTTCATGGGCGACGGCCTTCGTGACGCCCTTGACCCGCGCCGGACGCAGATGTAATGTCCACCTTCGACGTCAAACTTGGTGAGCGCGTCAAGAGTGTACGCTGCACCGACGATGAGCTTATTGTTGGCCTGCTAGACGGGCGTACCATCAGCGTCCCGCTGGGCTGGTATCCGCGTTTGCTCCACGCGACGTCGGAGCAACGAGCCAACTGGCAAGTCGCCGGCGGCGGCTACGGCATCCACTGGCCCGACATTGACGAGGACCTCACCACGGCCGGCCTGCTCCGTGGCGCGCCCGCCCCCGGTGTCGCTACGCTCGTGGCGTAATCTTTAACCGACTCCATAACCGACAGCACGCGAACACGGATTAAGAGAATAGACGGATTCTCTCGCGTCTGAATCCGTTTATCCTCCTAATCCGTGCTCTCTATACGAGACTATCATGCCTGACGAAATCACACCCCTCAACGACCACACCCCGGGCCGCGTCCTGGCCGTCATGCCCCACCCGGACGACACCGAATTCTTCTGCGGCGGGACACTGGCCCTCTGGGCCTCGGCCGGCGCGGAAGTCTACATCTGCATGGTGACGGACGGCAGCAAGGGCAGCGACGACCCTGAGATGACGGCCGAGCGTCTCATCGCTATTCGCCAGGAAGAGCAGCGCGCCTCGACGCGCGTCCTGGGCGCGAAGGAAACCTTTTTCCTGGGCGTGCCGGACGGCGAGGTCGTGCCGGACCTGGCGCTGCGCAAGCGCATTGCGCGGCTCATCCGCCAACTCAAGCCCGACGCGCTGGTCTGCCCCGACCCGTCGGTGGTCTACTACGGCGACTACATCAACCACCCCGACCACCGCGCCGTGGGCGAGGCTGCGCTGTACGCCTTCCAGCCCGCCGCCAATAACCGCTTCTTCTTTCCCGATCTGCTGGCCGAGGGGCTGGAGCCGCACCAGATCAAAGAACTCTACCTGGCCGGCGCTAAGGAGCCAAACGTCGAGATTGACACGACAACGGCGCTGGACGCGCAAATCGCTGCCCTGCGCGAACACCGCAGCCAGTTGCCCAACATGGACGAACTGGAGAAGGGGTTCCGCGAGGGCGGCGAGACGCTGCCTGACGGCTCGAAGCGCTACACGGAGAAGCTGCGCCGCTTTGTCTTTGGACAGAGCTAGACCCCAGCTAACGCCTGGTCCAAGTCCGCGACCAGGTCTTGCGCCTCCTCAATCCCCACCGACAACCGAACCAAGCCCGCCGGCACTTCCAGGGCCGACCCCGCCACCGAGGCGTGGGTCATGACGGCCGGCACCTCGATGAGTGACTCGACGCCGCCCAGTGACTCGGCCAGGGTGAACAGGCGCGTGCGCTCGACCAGGGTCTGCGCTGCCGCCGCGCCGCCGTGAAGCTCGCACGACACCATGCCGCCAAAGCCACACGTCATCTGACGCTGGGCGACGGCAAAGCCGGGATGTTCGGGCAGGCCGGGGTACATCACGCGCTTGACCTTGGCATGGGTCTTGAGGTAGTGAGCGACGGCCATGCCATTGGCGCTGTGCGCCTGCATACGCAGGGCGAGCGTCTTGAGGCCGCGCAGGGTGAGCCAGGCGTCGAAGGGTCCCGGCACGGCTCCTGCTGCATTCTGCGTGAACTTGAGCCGCTGGTACAGGTCTTCATCGTTGGTGACGAGTGCGCCGCCCACCACATCGGAGTGGCCCCCCAGGTACTTAGTGGACGAGTGCATCACCAGGTCCGCGCCGTGGGCCAGGGGCTGCTGCAAGTAGGGCGAGGCGAAGGTGTTATCCACGGCGACGAGGGGCCGCTCGCCGCCCACACTGTGAGCGACCTCGGCCACCGCGCGAATGTCGGCCACCTTGAGCAGCGGGTTGGTCGGCGTCTCCAGCCAGATCAGCCGCGTCGTCGGCCGCACCGCCTCGGCCACAGCCTGGGGGTCGGACATATCCACAAAGGTAAATTCCAGCCCAAAGTTGCGCAGGATGCGGTGGAACAGGCGGTATGTCCCGCCATAGACGTCGTCGCCAACGACGACATGGTCCCCCGCCTTCAATAATAGGAGGAGTGTCGTCGTGGCCGCCATGCCCGACGCGAAGGCCAGCCCGAAGTGCCCCCCTTCTAGCGAAGCGAGGGCGATCTGAAGCGCGGACCGCGTCGGGTTGTCGGTGCGCGAGTAGTCATAGCCGTGATGCTGACCGAGCGCAGGCTGGGCGTAGGTCGAGGTCTGGTAGATGGGTACGATGACCGCGCCGGTTTGCGGCTCGGGCGCCTGGCCGGCGTGGATGGCCCGGGTGGCGAAGCCCAGATGGGCATGGTCGGCGGCGGTGTCGGAGGGGTACATGGAGGCTCCTTGGGCTGACGTAAAGATCCAGGGTTAAAGATCAAGCACTAAAGCTAGCAGACAAGCGAGGGGATGGACTAGAATTTGGTCCAATACCTCTATCTGGAGTGCGCATGGCACAAAGTATACCGCAATCCCCCCCCAGGATGGTAGACCGAGGGCTGGCTGCCCTCCTGGCGGCCTCCCCGTTAGGTCTCGACTCGCTGTTGTTACTGGCGACCCTCTTTCCCATGACCGCGCATTGGGACGGGTACCGCCTCTCCTACAGCCGCGTGCTGCCCATCGAGGCCATCAGCCTCTTTGCGGTGTTGGCCTATCTCCTGGGCGCGACCTATATCACCCTGGACTACTTTGGCCGGGCCAGGGAGACGACGACGGCCCGCCAGGTCGTCCTCGGTCTGCTCGTCGTCAACCTCGTCGTCGCACCGATGGTGACGTCTATGGTGGTCCGCCACGTCACGGGGCAGACGGAGCGCTGGGCCCATGACACGCCGCTCCAGATCGAGGCGGCGGTGGATGCCCTGCTGCACGGCCGCAATCCCTACGCCACGGATTATACCGACGCGCCGCTGGCGCGGTGGCCCTACTACAATGGGCCGCTGTGGAGCAGCAACTGGCGCGAACCCGCCCCGCCAGAAGCTCGCGTCAACCCGGCCATCTACCACGTGGCCTACCTCCCCTTTACCCTCCTGGTCGCTGTCCCTGTCCAACTCCTCTCCACGGCGACGCTGGGGTGGTTCGACGGCCGCTGGACCAACCTGCTCGCCTATCTGTTCACCCTCTGGCTGCTGACCCGTCTGGTGCGCGAGCGTGTCCCCCGTCTGGCCGCGCTGATTCTCGTTGGGCTGAACCCGCTCCTTGTTCCCTATGTCGTTGAGGGACGAAATGACATCCTGGTGTTCAGCCTGCTACTGGCGGCGGTGGTCGCCTGGCAGGAGGAGCGGCCCCTCGCCTCAGCCGTCTGGCTGGGCCTGGCCCTGGCTACCAAACACGTAGCCGCCCTGTTCCTGCCCTTCTACCTGCTGTTGCTCTGGCGCGAGTGCGCTCCACACCGCAACCGGCTGAGCCAACTGGGGCGGCGCTTGCTCCCGACGCTGGTCACGGCTTTGGCGCTCACCGCGCCTTTCATCTTGTGGGACTGGAGCGCTTTCTTCGAAGATACCGTTGGCTATGTTAGCGGACTGCTGCCGACAAGCTATCCCCTGTCGGGGATGGGGCTGGGCGGCATCGTAGTGGCCGTAGGCTTAGTTCCCAATGCCGCCGCGCCATTCTCCGCCTCGCTGCTACAGGTACTGATCGCCGGGCCGCTCCTGGTCGCGCTGCTACGCTATCAGTGGCGGTTCAACACGCTGCGCTATGCGCTGGGCGGCTATGCCGTGTTCCTGCTGGTCTTTATGTGGCTCGCCCGGTTCTACTTCGAGAATTACCTGGGCTACATCCTCCTGGTACTGGCCACAGCCGTCGTATGCCCCGCTGATGATACTTGCGCCCGGCCCTCATTTGGGCTATTATACCTGGAGCCTGATGTGTCCCTCAATAAGTAATGCTCCAGAGTAATGCTCCAGGCAAGGAGGAGACCTGTGAAACGACTCGCCCTACTCTTGATGCTTCTGACTCTGACTCTGGTGGCTGCGCAATGCGGTGGTCAGCAGACCGCGACCGCGCCGACGCAGGCCCCGGCTCCCAAGGCCACTGAAGCGCCCAAGCCAGCGGCCACGAGTGCGCCCGCGCCCACCATCGCGCCGGCGGCCAAGCCGACGGAGGCCGCGAAGCCGGCCGCGACCACCGCGCCGACGCAGGCGCCGGCGGCCAAGGCGGCCGGTGGCGACCTGGGCACGGCGGCGAACCCGGTCAAGATGGCCTTCGTCCCGTCCACCGACTCGGCCAAGGTGCTGGCGAGCGGTGACAAGATCGGCCAGTTGCTGGAAAAGGAAACCGGCCTGAAGTTCCAGGTGTCGGTCCCGACGAGCTACGCGGCGGTGGTCGAGGCCATGAACGCCAGCCAGGTGGACGTGGCGTGGCTCGCGCCGCTGTCCTATGTCGTCGCCAATAACCGCTACGGCATCGAGTTGCTGCTGACGACGACGCGCAACGGGGCGAAGGTCTACCCGTTCTCGTTCATCATCGCTGCTAACTCGCCTATCAAGGACATTGCTGACCTGAAGGGCAAGAAGATTGCCTTCGCCGACGAATTGTCGGCCTCGGGCAATCTCTACCCGCGCGCCTTCCTGCTCCAGAACGGCATTGACCCCGACAAGGACATGACGGTCCTCTACTCCGGCGCGCACGACAAGTCGGTCATCGCCCTGCTCAACGGCCAGGTGGACGTGGCGGCCGTGTTCGGCGAGTTCAAGGGGACGCCCGACGCCCGCAATAACGTCAAGTCTACCGTGCCCGATGTGTACGAGAAAACTAAGGTGCTGCTCAACAGTGCCGACAAGAACTTCTTGATCCCCAACGACACGGTGAGCGTGCGCAAGGGGCTGCCCGCGGATGTCAAGAAGAAGGTGTCCGAC
Source organism: Anaerolineae bacterium (assembly GCA_026129165.1). Classification (GTDB taxonomy): domain Bacteria; phylum Chloroflexota; class Anaerolineae; order Epilineales; family JAHCIE01; genus JAHCIE01. The sequence goes on along the minus strand of JAHCIP010000130.1, from coordinate 772 downwards.
GGCCTGATCGCCATCTCGAAGACCGAGGACGGCATCAAGGAACTCAAGGCGCTCTACAACATTGACGGCTTGGTGCCGGGCGACCCGAAGGACTACGAGCCGATCCAGAAGGCGGCCGACGCGGCCAAGATTGACATCGGCCGCGCTATCGCCCCGCCGCCGACGCGGCCCCCGGCGACCGCCGCGCCCGCCACGACGGGTACGCCGAAGCCGTAAGGTCTGTCTCCCCTCTCCTAGGGGGAGAAGGGGCGGTTGTTCACTCTTTCTCCCCTCTCCCCCTGGGAGAGGGGGCGGGGGTGAGGGTCCTAGACGCCACGCAAAGGCTTACAGACCCTCACCCCAACCCTCTCCCAAGGGGAGAGGGAGGGAGAAGACGGGTGTGCTTGAAATCAAGAACCTGACCAAAGTTTTTCCGCCGGATGTCAAAGCCCTGAATGACCTGAGCCTGACGGTCCAGGATGGCGAGTTTATCGCCCTGATTGGCCTATCGGGGTCGGGCAAGTCCACCCTGTTGCGCTGCATCAACCGCCTCATCGAGCCAACGAGCGGGCAGGTCATCCTGAACGGCGTAGATGTGACCGCCCTGCCGCCGGAGGAATTGCGCCGCGTCCGCCGCAGCATCGGCATGATTTTCCAGCAGTTTAATCTGGTCAAGCGCGCCTCGGTCATGACCAATGTCCTCAGCGGGCGGCTGGGCTACCTGCCGCCCGCCTGGTCCCTGGTCAACCGCTTTCCCAAGGAGGACGTCGAGCGGGCTATCGTCAACCTCGCG
>JAHCIP010000013.1 GCA_026129165.1 Anaerolineae bacterium | reverse complement strand
TATAAGTTAGCCCGCCCAGCATGTATTCCCGGCCGACGACAGCCCCGATCCGGTCCGCCGCGTCCACCCCGTTTTGGAGCGACAGGACAACGGTGTCGGGGCCGACAAGCGGCGGCAGGCTCGGGACTACCCCGGCGGTGCTGTAGGTCTTGACGCTGATGAGAACCAGGTCGACGGGGCCGACGCTGGCCGGGTCGTCGGCGGCCTGAACCTGCGGCAGGTGGAAGTCGCCTAGTGGGCTGACAACGGTCAGGCCGTGGTCACGCAGGGCGGCCAGGTTCGCGCCACGGGCGATGAAGACGACATCCTCGCCGGCCTGGGCCAGCCGCCCGCCATAGTAGCCGCCCACCCCACCCGCGCCAAGAATCGCGATGCGCATGCCCCACCTCCGTTCACACGCCTCGGACGACGCGGGGGAACATTTTGTGCGGGTTACACAGGACCAGCGGGTCGAAGGCGCGCTTGATGCGCGCCATTGCCTCCAGGTGGACCGCGTCAAAGAGCAGGGCCATGTCCTCCTGTTTCTCGATGCCCACGCCATGCTCGCCCGTAATCGTCCCCCCCGCGTCAATGCACACCCTGAGCATCTCGGTGGACGCTTTGAAGACGCGCTCGGTCTCCTCCTTGTCGCGGGCGTCGAAGACGATGTTCGGATGTAGGTTGCCGTCGCCAGCGTGGAACATGCTGGCGAGGGTGAGGCCATACTTGTCGGCGATGGCGTAGACCTGTTCAAGGACATCGGGCAGCTTGGTGCGCGGCACGGTGCCGTCGGCGACATAGCAGTTAGGCCGCAGCTTCGCCACCGCGCCGAAGGCATTGCGGCGCGCCACCCACAACTTCTCGCGGTCGGCCTCAGTCTGGGCCACTTTGACCTCGCGGGCGCGATTGGCCTCGCAGATACTCACAATCTCCTGGGTCTGGCGGTCCATGCCGTCCGGCGCGCCCTGGAGTTCGATGAGCAGCAGGCAGTCCACGTCCGTTGGCAGGCCAATCTTGATGGCGTTCTCGGTGACCTGGATGGCTGGCCGATCCATCATCTCCAGCGCGGCCGGAATGATGCCCCGGCCGATGATGTCCGAGACGGCCTGGGCGCCGTCGCGTAGTTTGGGGAAGGCGGCGGTCATCGTCTTATAGGCTGGCGGGAGGGACGTCAGCCGCACGATGATTTTGGTGACCAGGCCCAAGGTCCCCTCCGCCCCGACAAACAGGCCGACCAGATCGTAGCCCGGCCGGTCCGGCGCTTTGCCGCCCACCTGGACCAGCTTGCCGCTGGGCAGCACCACTTCCAGGCCCACGATATGGTTCGTCGTGACGCCATATTTGAGGCAGAAGGGACCGCCGGCGTTGTTGGCGACGTTGCCGCCCAGAGTAGAGACCTTCTGCGAGGCTGGGTCGGGCGCGTAGGTCAGGCCAAGGGGGGCCAGCGCGTTCTTAAGCTGGAGGTTGACCACGCCCGGCTCGACGACGGCGCGGCGGCTGGGCGCGTCAACCTCCAGGATGCGGTTCATCTTGGAGAAAGCGACGACGATGCCGCCCTCCGGCGGCACGGACCCGCCCGCCAACCCGGTGCCCGCGCCGCGCGCCACATAGGGCACACCGACGCGGTTCGCCAGCTTGACCATCTCCACCAACTGCTCGGCCCGCGTCGGCTGGACGACGACGCCCGGCAGCCCACGGAAGATGGTCGCGTCGTACTCGTAGGCCAGCAGGTCGGCTGGCCGCCATAGGACGTTCTCCCGGCCAAAGATGCCTTCTAGAGCATGGATCAGTTCAGTGCGGGTCATGTGCGCCTCGCCTAAGTTCTCATTTACAGAACTTACCCGGTAAAACTGCGATATTAGCGTGACGTGTCCCCTCTCCCTCTGGGAGAGGGCTAGGGTGAGGGTCCGATGGGTTGGCCCGGCCTCAAAGACCCTCACCCCAACCCTCTCCCAGAGGGAAGGGGAGGGAAAAGCCTGTGACCGCGTAACTCGTCTTACTGATGACAATCACAATCGCCTCAGTTCTCGAAGAGTGTCTAAGTCGGCTTCAAATTCCGCTACATCATAATGAACTGGGATACGGCGACTAGATAGTAGATGCTGGAACTGTAGACGAGTCATCTCGGCTAGCTGCGCCGCTTGAGCCAACGTCAGCTTGTCCTGCTCAAAGAGAAATACGGCCAGTTCACGCATAAACTCGTTTTCCGATAGCCCTGTCGCCTCGACGACTTCATCAGGTATAACAATACTCATGGGTTGCTCCTCAAAGCTTAACCGCCACAATCCTCAACCGGCGGTAGTCGGCCACCCACGCGCCGTCGCGGAACAGACGCGGCCGCAGCCGGTCCTCCATAGCCCGCACTACCGCCTCGCGCTGCGCCTCGGGGACAGCCGCCAGGAAGTCCTTGCAGAACACCGCGAGCCACTGCTGCATCCCCGCCTCGCCGCCGTCAATGAGCGTCGGGCGATCGAACAGCCAGGCGAAGGATACCTCGAAGCCCTGGCGTTCCAATAGGCCAGCGTACTCGGCCAGGCTGGGGAAGTACCACGGGTTGAGCGGCGCGGCGTCCAGCCCGACCTGGGCCATTGCCTCGGTCACGGCCTCGACAATGGTCTGGATATTGCCCTGGCCGCCCATCTCGGCCACGAAGCGACGGCCCGGCTTAAGCGCATTCCAGACGCAGCGGATCACGTCGGCGGGCCGCCGCATCCAGTGCAGGGCGGCGTTGGAGAAGACGGCGTCGAACGGCTCGTCCACCTGGAAGTCCGCGGCGTCGGCCACGACAAACTGAAGCCCTGGATAGTGCTGCCGCGCCAGTTGGATCATCTCCGGCGAGCTATCCAGGCCGACGAGGGTCGCGCCAGACTGGGCGATTTGCGCCGTCAGGTGGCCGGTACCGCAGCCCAGGTCCAGGATGCGCTCGCCGGGCTGCGGGGCGAGCAACTCCACCACGCCCGTCCCAAACTTCCAGACATAGGCGTGTTGCGTATCGTAATGAGATGCATTCCAATCAGCATTAGCCATATTACTCGTCCTGAGAGGCGTAGACCAGCGAGGCGCGCCTGACGTCCTCCATATCCTCGGCGCTCCAGGCGTCGCTTTCCTCGACTGACCAGCGGGAAGCCTAGCCGATGAGATCATCCATAATCAGCCGCGCCAGGGCTAATCGGTCAGCCGGCGCCAGAGGCTTGACCTGCTGTTCGTATATCTCGCGAACTGCACCCATACTACCTCCAAGACTGCTTGCTCTAGCCTCAATTGTGCCACGTCTGCTCGCCTTTGACAACCCCCACACAAAAAGCGAGACCGGCAAGGTGGCGGATAGGTCACTAACCTAGCCTCGCCTTGCCGGTCTCGCTTGCTGATTTCCCCAAAGGGGATGCCCGATTGTGCTATGACCGGGGACGGCTGATGACGCTGCTCTAACGGCCGATTGTTACCGTACCGCCATTGGCGATAATGGTCATTGGGCGTGTAACACGCATAGACTCGCGGTAAGAACCAGCCCGAACCTTAATACGAACACGATCCCACGCCAGAGCAAGCGCCTCACTAATCGTGTTGTAGGGTTGTTCTGGCGTACCCTGCTCATTACCGTTATAGGCACGGTTAACGTTGATGGTGCCGCCGATCTTCATCCATCGCTCAACAACCGGATAAGTTACGGCGAAGCGACCGTACTCTCCTCTAAGGTTAGTATTGGCGCAGGTAAGTGGTAAGGTTCCTGCCGATAGTTGCCCAACAATCCGATGATCCCTGTCAAAAAGAGGGCTTCCGCTGCTCCCATGTTCTATGATGCCACTTGACCATCGTACGGTCCAATAATTAGAGTTTGTAGAGGCCAGCGAGCCAAAGCTGATACGCTTAAAAGTTCCACCAGGATGATGAATGCCTGTCAGGACATCATTCGCCCCTGGCGTCCATGTAGTCCAGCCCAGCAACGATAACCCACCCGGTATCGCCCGACGAATACGTACCAGCGCAAAGTCATTGCCTCCGTTTCGTGTCCTGTTGGCCACTAGATCCGCGCCCCCACCGGTCCGGGGCACCCTCAATCGATCGGGCGGCGTGCCATTACACTGGCTCGTCTGGAATAGCCAGAAGAATTCCATCGTATCTGCTGCTTGCTGCGTACCCAAAGCGGATTCACTATCAGACAGGCAGTGATTAGCCGTCAAGAAGTAGCCCGTCCATGTCTCATTATCATAGGTATTAAGTAGAGCCCCTGTACAGGCGAACTCTAGACCCCCGACGGTGATCGTAAAGAGCGCAGTTCCCGAGGCCTCAGTTGCCCAGGCGCTGTGACAGGTAACATCGTTGTGGCAACTGGCCTCAGTGACAGCCGATGGGGCCGTGGGGTCAAGGTACATGTGAACCAGTTCCCGAACTTGAAACCTGACGGAAGCGACATCCACTGTAGGGGGCAGATACAACTCCAAACCGACTGTCGAACCAAAGACTGTCTCTGTCCAGAAATCGCTCCGCCCATAAAGATCAGTTACGTCATACGGACCGTACACTTCGGTCGGATTTGCTATGTTGTACAGAATGATCTGTGTCCCAGATGGTAGCGAGACGTCTTCAAGATGAACGCGAATCCCCAAAGCCCCTTTTGATTGGGCCGTCAGCGTCCACAATGTGCCTCCGTCTTTCAACGTGTGCCATGTGCCGGATGAAGCTTGTTTGCCCAGGATGGTCACGGGGCTAGGCAATTGACGAACAATCCCTATACGACGACCCTTTGGACCGCTAGACGGTTGAGCGTCTTCGAGAAAGACTTGCGACAAATCGGGCACGGGCAAACTGACCTCGACGCCGCTTTTAGAGATGCCTTCACGGATGAGGAAGGGGATGGGCTTGAAGGGGGGCGTAAGGTCCACAGGCGTCAATGCGCTATCCACTGCTGCCACAGGTTCCGCCTGACCACTTCCCCCGCTAGGTGTTGCGCCAGGTTGGGGCCCCTGGCTTGACGCACTCAGTGCGAACAGACCGATCAGCATCATGCAACCGAGTCCTATGACGACTAGACGTACTAAGTACCGGCTCCATGTCTTATTGAAAGTACGCATGGGTCTTGCTCCTTTATGCGTTGCTAAGTATGTACTTCTGTACTATTCATCGGAGGTCTACTGCAAACTGACCAACACTAGAACCAGGCCCGTCCCTGTTTCCAGGGATGACATTGCCTTGCCGATGATGGCCCCTTGCGCTCGTGCATAGTCCGTCACCTTCATTGCGTGGCCTGGGGTATCGGAAGTCGTTAGCAGATCGCCGGGCTGGACCGGGCCATAAGCGGCGTCAACCCAAACATATACTCGTCCCGTGAGCGCAATAGGCAGCGAGCCGTCGGCAATCGTGCCGACCTGCTTCATGGTCAGTCCCGGCTGGATGCCATTAGCGCCACTGACAACACCGGCGACTGCCCGGTTATAGGCTTGCACGGCCAACCGCAATCGGCCCGGCTGAGCCGCGTCAATCGAGACAACCATCCCCGGCTTGATAGTGTCCGCCTTGTCCACTTCGAAGGGTTCCGCCAAGTCACTCCCGCCCGTGATTTCGAGGACATTGGTGCGGGTGGTACCGACAACATGCAATTTGGTCTCTGGATTGTTTGTCCCTATGCCAACGTTGCCACCGTTAAAGTAGCTAGGCCCACTTATGTTCAAAAACACACGCTGTTGACCCTGATGACTGACAGCGAACCCACGTGACCCGGCCCAGTCATGCGTCATCCACTCCAGGACACCATCGGCTGGAGAGTATAACTTCTTATCCGCCGCGTTCTGATTAGCAAAACCAATACCCCCTGTAAGGCTTAACTGCTGCATTGGTGTCGTTGTCCCAATGCCTACCCTTCCACCGATAGTGACTTTGCCAAAATCGTTAGCATAGTTAAGGAGGGGTGGACAAAACATAAGATTGGGGCCAGGCCGTGGCGCGCGAACGAGACGCCGCGGCGTTCACGCGCACTCCCACGGCTCCCAACCTAAGATGCGGGCCACCCGACCGTGCGTCCAGCAGATAGTCCCCTTCTAGCGGTAGAATGAAGTTATCACCCACCACCCGACCGCCAGAAAGGAGACTGTCTCCATGCTACTCCCGTTTCGCGCGTTTGGCAAGTGGCTCTCGCAGGCGGTCCGCCACTCCCCGACGCTGACCCCGCCGCCCTCGGCGTCGTTGCGGTTGGCCCTCGCCGAGGCCGACCTCCCCGCTCCCCTCCGTGCCTGCCCCGTCGCGCTCAAGTACTACCGCCGGCTGCATGACCTCGACTGGGCGCACTTCCCCGAGCGGGACCCCCACCGCGCCTGGCCCGGTCCCACGCCCACCTACCCCCGCGCCGCCTACGCCGCTGCCTATCTGGTCAAGCTCGACGCCCCGCTGCGCTCCATGTCCGACCTGCGGCAGTATCTCCTGGACCACCCCGCCCTGGCCTGCCTGCTCGGCTTCGACCCCGCCCACCTGCCCAGCCGCAAGCACTTCGGTCGCGTCTTGCGTCAGTTCCCCAACGACGCCCTCCAGTTCCTGCTGGAGGCTACCCTCCAGGCGCTGACCGACGCCTTGCCCCCCCACCTGCGCGCCACCGTCGGCGACACTGTCGCCCTCGACACCAAGCACATCCTGGCCTGGGTCAAGCAGAACAACCCCAGGGTCTGCGTCAAGGACCGCTTCGACAAGACGTGCCAGCCCACGGGCGACCCCGACTGTAAGCTCGGCGTCAAGGCGCGCGCCAACACCCCGCCGACGGTGGAGGTCCCCACGCCGACCACCGAGGCGCAGCCCGCCTCGCAAGCCGTTGGCCAGACCGAAGCCTACTGGGGCTACGCCTCCGGTGTGTGCGCCACCCGCCTGCTCGACCCGCATGGCACGCCCATCGCCGAGGTCGTGCTCGCCGAGCACACCCAGACCTTCGACCGCGACGACGTGACCTACTTCCACCCGCTCATCGAGGCCGCGCAGCGTCGGCTCGGGCGCGCCCCGCGCTTCGGCGCCCTCGACAAGGCGTATGATGCCTTCTATGTCTACGACTACTTCCACCAGGCCGGGGGCTTCGCCGCCGTCCCCTTCGTCCCCAAGGGCAAGCACCCCCACCGTACCTTCGATGCGGCGGGCTTACCCCGCTGCGCGGCGGGTCTGGCCATGCCCCTCGTCACCACCCACTTCGACCGCTCGAGCCAGGTGCCGCACGAGAAGGGCCACTATGGCTGCCCCTTGCGCCATCCGACGCCCAGCGGCCAGGTCTGCCCGCTCGCTCACCCCAAGTGGGACGACGGCGGCTGCACCACCGTGCTCGCTACGTCCATCGGCGCCCGCCTCCGTCACCAGCTCGACCGCGACAGTGAGGCCTTCAAGGCCGTCTACGCCCAGCGCACGGCCACCGAGCGCCTCAACAGCCAGGCCAAGGCCCTCGGCATCGAGCGGCCCATGCTGCGTAACCAGCGCTCGATCACCAACGCCAACACCTTGATCTACGTCCTCATCAACCTACGCGCCCTCGGACGGGTGCGCGCCTTCTACGCTCAGCGTGCTGCGGAGGTCACGCGCCGCGTCGGCTAGCTTGACCGGGTCGAGGGGCTAACGCCGCGACCTATCGCTGAGTGGCGGTCGGGTGTGGGTGTGACAAGCGCGGCTCGGTCCCTCCGTCGGTAGCGGCTCCCCACTCCTCCCCTTGGCCTGCCTTCAGCGGCCTGGCCCGCGCGAAGTCAGGTGGCTGCGTCTCTACGTCGCCCATCTCGGCGCCCGCCTGGCGCAGCCGCCCGCCTTCCCCACTCGCTCCGCCACCGCGCTCACTTCTACTTGACCATAACTCGGCCAACCGCCTAAACACCCCGCCTCGGCCCCCATCCTATGTCAACTGATGTTGTGGGCCGCCCTTCGACGCCACGTTATGTTTTGTCCATCCCTCTAGTTAAGAGCAAGACCTCCACCTGGACCATCATCGACTAACGCGCGGGCCGCCCCGCCATTATTGCCAACGCCACCGCCTCGACCCCGTAGAACCAGATCGGCTCCTCGAATCGTGACATCGCTACCAAATACCACAGTCCCGTTAGGCGCAATCCTCATTCTCTCTATATTGGCAGTCTTGAAGATGAGAGGCTGGGAGTTAAGAGTACCCAAAAAATCTGTAGTTCCGATGGTATTGCCAGCGGAGGACCAATTCTGAGCATTCGGGGTATCAACTCCGTCAGGCTCCTGAGCTCCAGCGCCCGCGACCAGAACGATCATTAAAGCCAGGATACAGACAGCACTCGACAACCAGCGATTGAACATCCCCCTACTCCTTCCTGAATGCGAGTTGAAGCCGATATTGGTCTATGGAAGCCAACGATCACGGGTGGCTTGTTGTGTTCATCATCATATCAGGAGCCAGCGGTTGGGGCATCCGGGGCAACCTATACATTTCTGACCGTTGACCCTACATTTTTTGGCCCTCATAACAAGCGGGCCGGCGCATGCCGGCCCGCTTGCCATCAACTCCTGATTGAGTCTAGCGAGTGGGGTCCTCACTGGGTCTGCTTGAAGCGCTGCGACCTAGCCCGTTCTCCACCGCCCAGACCGCGACTTGGGTACGCTTGGTGAAGTGGAGCTTCCCCAGAATACGGCTCACGTGCGCCTCGACCGTGCCGAGGCCAATCACTAAGTCGTCGGCAATGGCCTGATTAGACAGACCCTGGGCGATGAGGGCGGCGATGTCACGCTCGCGGCGGGTCAGGCCGTCGTGCTGGCGTTTCTGCGCCTGGAGAGGCGTTTCCTTTTCGCGCTCAGGCAAGCTGGCGGGACGAGGGGGTGAGAGAGGGGCAGCGGCCGCCGGGGACGGCTCCGGCTCCAAAGCATAGGTCACGGCCTGGTCCACCGACATGGTTTGCCCCCTGGCCCACGCCACCGCATAGACCGCTGCGTCGAGGTGAGCGCGCGCCGCCGCCTGGACGCCGTCCGACTCCGCGCGATGCGTGGGCAGGGCGGCGATGCCCAGCGCGGCCCGCAGCGCTGTGGTCGCACCCAACAGCCGAATGGCCCGCTCGAACTGGCCCTGCGCTGCCGCGAGCGAGGCCAACCCATCCAGCGCCATCGCCAGTATACTCACGTCCCCGATGTCGTGAAAAGCAGTCACGCTGTTCGCGTAATTCTGCCAGGCCTCGGCGTACTGGCCCTGGAGTTGAGCCAGGACACCCAACTCCAGCAATGATTGGCCCACGCCCCGCCGATTGCCAATCGCCCGCCGGCGCGTCAGACCCTCCTCGCTCAAGACACGCGCTCTGGAGTAATCGCCCAGCCCCCGCACGGCGCGCCCCAGGTTGGCGAAGGCGTCCCCCAGGCTCAACTCGTCGTTGATGGACTGGCGAATCGCTAAGGCCTCCTCCAACGCGACCACCGCCGCCGCGTAGTGGCCGACACTCCACTCCAGCAGGCCAACGCCGTTCAGCGCCTCAGCCAGATCGCGCCGATTGCCCAGGCGGCGATAGACAGGTAACACCTCTTGGAGCCGGGCCCGCGTGGTTTCGATATCACCCTGCCACCAGGCCAGACCGCCCAATCTATGGAAGGCGCGCACCGCGCCGCGCTCATCCCCGATCTCGCGCGCCAGCGCCAGGCTCTCCGAATAGTAGCGGGAGGCGGCCGCCAACTTGCCCCACCGCAAGGCCAGTTGCCCTGACCCGTACAGAGCCGTCACCCGCGCCGGCGTCGCCTCGGGCGCGCGGGCTAACGCCTGGTCCAACCAGTCGCACCCTTCGGCATAATAGCCTCGGTTCTGCCAGAACTCCCACACGCCGGCGGTCATGCCCAACGCCCTGGCGGGTTCCCCATGCTCTATCGCCCAGGCCAGGGCGGCGCGCACATTGTCAAGTTCCAGGTCAAGGGCGCGGACCCAGGCCAGTTGGCTCGCCCGCTCGAACTCCGCTGCCATGCGCTGTATTTCGGCTGCCCAATAGTCGGCGTGTCGTTCCTGAATGGCCTCTGCGTCGCCCGTCGCTGCCAGGGCTTCCGAGCCGAATTGGCGCACCACTTCCAGGAGCCGATACCGCCCCTTCTCTTCGTCCAAGTTGATCACAGTGACCAGGGATTTGCTGACTAGCGCGGTCAGCAGATCGAGCAGCGCGATCCTAGCCACGCCATCGCCCGCGCAGATGGCTTCTACGGTCTCCAGGTTAAAACTGCCGGCGAAGACGGTCAGGCGGCGTAACAGTTTCTGTTCGGTCTCCGTGAGGAGGGAATAGCTCCAGTCCAGGGTCGCCCGCATGGCCTGGTGGCGTCGCTCGACGGCCGGCGAGGCGATGGTCAGGAGGTGAAGGGCGTTGTCAAGACGGGTGGCGATCTGTTCTGGACTGAGGAGGTTGACCCGCGCCGCCGCCAATTCAATCGCCAGCGGAATGCCATCCAGGCGGCGGCAAATGCGGCCAATAGCCTGGCTGTTGCGCGCCGTCAGTTCGAAGTCGCGGCGAGCGGCGCGGGCACGCTCGATGAACAGCCTGACCGACGGCACCGTGGCCAGGGTCTGCAGCGAGGGCAGCGGATGGAGAGAGGGCACGGGGAGGGCTTCGACCGGCCAGACTGTTTCCCCTTCAATGCCTAGCAGTTCGCGGCTGGTGGCAAGGATGACGAGGCGTGGGCAGTGAGCTAATAGGACCTGCGCCAGGTCCGCGCAGGCGGCCCGCAGGTGTTCGCAGTTGTCGAGGATAAGCAGCAGCCGTTTGGGTTGGAGATAGACCGTCAGCGTGTGGAGGATGGCCTGGTCGGCCGGCTCAGGGAGGCCAAGGGCCGCGGCGATGACGTGCGGGACGAGAGAGGTCGCGGAGACCGCAGCCAGTTCAACCCACCAGACGCCCTCGGTGAACCTATCAACCAGCGATGACGCCACCCGTAGGGCGAGCCGGGTCTTACCACTGCCACCGGGGCCGGTGAGTGTGACCAGCCCATGACGGGCCTGGGGAGGAGGGCTGTCCTGGCCTGGCTTGAGCAAGCGTTTCAGGTCGTCTAGCTCGCGCCGACGATCCACAAAACTGGTCAACTCTGACGGAAGATTATGGGAAGGCGCGTGCAGCGTGGCGGCTGACTGAGGCACACAAGTACCCTGTGGGATGGTAACGGCCTAACGACGCAATCGGCGCAGGGCGCTTCCATTTTGCTACAGCCTTCAGAAAAAGACAAGCCCACCCCAGGAGGATGTCTGGCTACACCGGTCATCCGATCCCGGTATCCCCTGAACGGGGGATACCGGGGAGTTGACATACCAGGGGGTTTGGGGTATACTGGCATCAATACACCAGCACAGGCGATGAACAGGACGAGTACACGTCACAGCGAGGCCCCAGAGAGCCGGTAGAGGGTGCGAAGCCCGGCGCCAGCGCGGACGTGGAATGGACCTGGGAGCTGCCGACCGAAAAAAGGATTAATGACTGATGACTGAAGATTGTGGGCTTCCTATTCAATCTTTAGTCATGAATCATCAATCATTTGAGTAGGCTCGGCCGGCGGGCGACCGTTATCAGCGCACAGGGCGTCACGCGCGCCCGTCCAGAGTGGGAGGCCTGGGCCTCCAAGCAGGGTGGTATCACGTGGGTTCAACCCCTCGTCCCGCAATGGGCGAGGGGCTTTTTGTTTTAGGGAGGATATAATCATGAGCAAGCCACGTGTGTTGAGTGGGATTCAGCCTAGCGGCAACCTGCACCTCGGCAACTACCTGGGCGCGATCAAGAATTTCGCGGCCAACCAGGCCCAGTTCGAGAACTACTTTTGCGTGGTGGACCACCACGCCATCACGAACCCCCAGGACCCGAAGGCGCTCTACCAGCAAACCTTCGACGTCGCCAATGCCTACCTGGCGGCTGGCCTCGACCCGAAGGAAGTCACGATCTTCATCCAGTCGCATGTGCCCGAACACACCGAGCTGGGTTGGATCCTGAACTCGTTCTGCTACTTTGGCGAACTGCGCCGCATGACGCAGTTCAAGGACAAGGCCGGTAAACACCCAGAGGAAGTGGGCGTCGGCATCTTCGACTACCCGGTCCTCATGGCGGCCGACATTGTCCTCTACGATGCCAATTTCGTGCCGGTGGGGGAGGACCAGCGCCAGCACCTCGAGCTGACCCGCGACATCGCCAACCGCGTCAACTACCGCCTGGGCGAGGGCACCCTGGTCGTGCCAGAGCCGCTGATCAAGAAAGAGGGGGCGCGGATCATGGGGCTGGACGACCCGGCCAAGAAGATGAGCAAGAGCGCCACGACGCCGCGTAACTACATCGCCCTGACCGATGACCCCGATACCATCCGCCAGAAGCTGCGCGCCGCCGTGACCGACTCGGGAAGCGAGATTCGGTTCAGCGAGGACAAGCCCGCCCTGACCAACCTGCTCACCATCTACTCGCTGCTGTCCGACACGCCGATTCCGATGTTAGAGGAACGCTACCAGGGCCAGGGCTATGCCCAGTTCAAGAGCGACCTGGCCGATGTGGTAGTCGAGGCGCTGGGACCATTCCAGACGCGCCTGCGTGAGTTAGACTCCAACCCCGACTACACCCTGGCTATCCTGCGCGACGGTGCGGCGCGGGCGCAGGCCCAAGCGTCCACCGTCCTGCGCCGCGTCAAGGAGCGTATGGGCTACGTACTGCCGAGCTAGTCTGGCGTGGATAAAGCCACCGCCCCCAGGTTATGACCCGGGGGCGATGGGGCGGGGGAGGACCGGCGGTTAATACTCTTTGCGGATCACCTTGCCCGTGACGCGCACCACGTCCTCGGTGAGACTGACCGGACCGCTCCCGCTGCCCGGCAATTCGCCGGTGTAGACGGCATCCACATCGAGTTCGTAGCGTTTGGGGCTGAGGAGGACCAGATAGCCAATGGTGGGTTGGCCGGGCGCCAGCGCCAGGCCGGTCTGGTTAGCCATGCGCCAGAGCGCCTGGCAGTCGTCCATGGTCGCGCTATCGGGACGCATGTCGAGTTGGACGAAGTTGAGCGGCTGGGCCATCTCCGGCTCGCGGAAGATGAACGGAACGATCTGCCCAGCGGCATTGGTGGTGGCGCCCGCCAGGATCACGAGCTTCTTGTAAACGCGGATGGTGGTAGGTTGATTGTGGAAGGCGGGGTAGTTGGGGTTGTGGATGTTGATTTCGGTAGAATAGTTGCCAGGCTGTACAGGCGGAAAGGCGTTAGCGGCGGTCGTGGTGGGGAACGCCCCGCACACGAACTTGGCGGCATAGCTGTTGTATTCCGCCGCTGGTGGGGTTATCGTCTGCTGAGGGTCGTTAGGCCCGTCTGGGGCGGCAGGATTGGTGACTTCCCCCTGCGCGTCAGGGCTGGCAGCTACATCCTGGCGGAGAAAGGCTCCGCTCAACACGAATGCCAAGATCAGGGCGAGGGCCAAGATACCGAGGGACCAACGCTTGTGGACCATCTGACACTCTCCTTTTGTTACAGTTCAAGACAGGGCAACTGACATAGAGGGTACTTTGAAGTAAATGTATCATAGTTGACCAGGCCACGATGTGAAATACTTCTCACTTAGACTGTGAACTTTCTCACAGTCAGAACATCATCAATCTGCTACACCCCTTAAGGAGGTGCCCATGAGCCAAGTCAAGTTCGTCCTGACCGAGGCTGACCTGCCCAAGCAATGGTATAACGTCCTGGCCGACCTGCCGTTCCAACTGCCGCCGCCCCTGCACCCGGCGACCTCGCAGCCCATCGGCCCGGACGACCTGGCCCCGCTGTTCCCGTTCGCCCTCATCCTGCAAGAGGTGTCGCAGGACCGCATGATTGACATCCCGGAGCCGGTGCGCGACGTGTACCGGCTGTGGCGGCCCACGCCGCTGTACCGCGCGCGGCGCTGGGAGCAGGCGTTGGATACGCCGGCTAAGATTTACTACAAGTACGAGGGGGTCAGCCCGGCCGGCAGCCACAAGCCGAACACGGCGGTGCCGCAGGCATTCTATAACCAGCAGGAGGGCACCAAGCGGCTGGCGACGGAGACGGGCGCGGGCCAATGGGGCAGCTCCCTGGCCTTCGCGTGCAGCGTCTTTGGTCTGGAGTGTAAGGTCTACATGGTCAAGGTGAGCTATGAACAAAAGCCGTACCGCCGGCTGCTCATGGAGACCTACGGCGCGCAGGTCGTCGCCAGCCCCAGCTCGGACACCCACGCCGGACGCGCCATCCTGGCCGATAGCCCCGACTCGCCGGGCAGCCTGGGCATCGCCATCAGCGAGGCGGTCGAGGACGCCGCGCTCCGCGACGACACCAAGTACTCCCTCGGCAGTGTCCTCAACCACGTCCTGCTGCATCAGACCGTCATCGGGCAGGAGGTGCTCAAACAGTTAGAGATGGCCGACGCCGACCCGGATATGCTTGTCGGCTGCGTGGGCGGCGGGTCCAACTTCGGCGGCTTTGCCCTGCCCTTCATCCCCGACCAACTCAAGGGCAAGCGCCGGCAAATCATCGCCGTCGAGCCGACGGCTGCACCCAGCCTGACGCGGGGCAAGTATGCCTACGACTACGGCGACACGGCCAAGATGGCCCCGATGGTCAAGATGCACACCCTCGGCCACGACTTCGTGCCGGCGCCCATCCACGCCGGCGGCCTGCGCTACCACGGCATGGCCCCCATCATCTCAGCGCTCTATGAGAACGGGCTGATCGAGGCGCGGGCGGTGGGGCAGCGGGCCATCTTCGAGGCGGCGGTCCACTTTGCCCGCGCCGAGGGGATTCTGCCGGCGCCAGAACCGTCCCACGCGATTCGGGTGGTGATGGAGGAGGCGTTGCGCTGTAAAGAGGCGGGGGAGAGCAAGACGATTGTCTTCAACCTGTGCGGCCACGGCCACTTCGACCTAAGCGCCTACGAGCGCTACCTGACGGGCCAGTTGAGCGACTACGACTACCCCTCGGAGGCGGTCGAGTCGTCACTGCTGCGCCTGCCAGTGGTACCGGCCTGAGTCGCGTTATTCCGTGTGCTACCAGCCCGACTCGGCACGCGAGTCGGGCTTCTGTTTGACGTCTAATATCCCTAACCTGCCTTCGTTCCCATCTTACCCTGCTGGTAATAATTCAGTTACCTAGTCCAGATGAAAGACCTCTTCCAGGCGGATGAAGCCTTCGTCAGGTCTTTTTCCCGCCAGAGCCTCAAAAAATGGGGCCATTTCCGCCTGCCAGCGGGCGTTGACCTCGCGGGTTGCCATGCCCGCGCGGGCGGCGTCGAAGTCTTCGGTCTCCAGGTAGCCGAACAGCAGGCCGTCCTCGCGCATGAACAGCGAGTAGTTGTGCCAGCCCGTCTCGCGCAGCGCCTGGAGCATGTCCGGCCAGACGGCCTGATGCCGCGTCTTGTATTCCTCGAGGCGGTCCGCCTTTACCTTGAGTAGAAATCCAATCCTTGCCATGTCAGCCCCTTTGTTGGCCTGGGTACACGTGGGGGCAAGTATAGCAGACCAGGGCGCGAAGGCGCAAAGCCGCCAGGTTTTAACCGTCCTTTCGCCACGTCTTTAGCCTGGCCTGGGGTTGAATAGAGGTAGTGACCTAACATTCAACCCCACAGGAGATGCTCTATGCGTTACTCTGCCCCACGTCACCCCCTCGTCGGCTGGCTTGCCCTGGCGTTGAGCCTGGTCCTCACTGCCCTATCCCCGGCGTTCTCGCGGGCGGACGGCCCTCCTCCGGACGCTGTCCCGCCCCTGGCTAACGCCGTCCCGTCGAACCTCCCCGCCTCCGTCGTCGCCGTCGCCAATGACGGCCTGACCCTCGACCGCGCCATCCTACCCGCCGCGCTGCAGGCCGGGCAGCCCTGGTCGTCGCCGAGCGCCTTGCCCCGCCAGGCGATGGACGGCGGACGGCGCGGCCTGGAGGATGTAGAGATGGAGGGTCAGCGAGCGGGGGCCAGCCTCTTGCGGCCTGACTTCGTCATCGGTGGTGACAACCGTACCCGCGTGACAACGACCAACAGCTATCCCTGGTCAGCCATCGTTCACCTGGAGATGACCTTCCCACGCGGCAGCGGGACCTGCACCGGCTGGCTCATCGGACGGCACACCGTCGCCACGGCCGGCCACTGTGTCTACGGCGCGGATGAGGGCGGCTGGGCGACCCGGATTCGAGTCATCCCCGGCCGCAACAGCAGCCAAATGCCCTTTGGCGCGGTGTACGCCACGCGGGTCTGGGCAGCCCGCGACTGGGTAGCGACGGAAGCGCCCCCGGCTGACTATGGCGCGATTAAGATCGGGACAGACCTGGGGACTCAGGCGGGGTGGTTCGGCTTCCGCGCCGACAGCGATGCGACCCTACAGGGGGTGACACTCAACACGGCGGGCTACCCCGGCGACAAGCCGTTCGGGACGCAGTGGTTCACCACAGGCCGGGTGACGAGCCTGAGCCGCAGCGAGGTGTACTTTGACCTGGACATCTGGAGCGGACAGAGTGGCTCGCCGGCGTGGCGTCGGGTTGGGGACACGCGCACCGTTGTCGCCATCGTCGCCTATGGCAGCCGCCCCTACAACTTCGGTACGCGCATCACCGACGCCGTCGCCAGCTTCCTGGCCGCCGCCCTACAGGACTAGACAACTCTAGAGTGAAATTGTCGTTACCAGGGTGTCGTGGAGTTGACCTCCCACTACAGAGGGGGCAGAGGGATTGTCGTATTGTTCTTGGCGTGCTCAGCGTTCTCAATGGTGGGAGGTTGCCCCCTCTTCGGGCGCATTGTGGGCTTGCGCGAAGGTGCCTGTATGGGAATTGGTATCGGCGCTGCCCTTTGAAGGGTTCGAAACCGGCTTCGGCAAGATCCCCTCGACGTATACGAGAAGTTATACGCTGATGTTCAAACGCCCTCTACCGGCGTCGTAACTGGGCTATCAGCTTATCATAATCTGTGTGCGAACCTACCCAAATCCATACCATGTCGTCGCCGTCACGAATACCGACCGCTCGATAGTCGAGAGTAATTCGGGCGGAGTAGATGTT
Source organism: Anaerolineae bacterium (assembly GCA_026129165.1). Lineage (GTDB taxonomy): Bacteria > Chloroflexota > Anaerolineae > Epilineales > JAHCIE01 > JAHCIE01. The sequence continues at coordinate 23,561 of JAHCIP010000013.1, read as the reverse complement.
GCCAGTAAGCTGCTTGAAGCTCAAACTCGGATGATAAGGATTCTGCTTGAAGAGGCGGTAAGCCTCCCGAGTCTGCTCCTGGACCTCTTTGGGGAGCGCTAGGAACAGCTTGCGAAAGCGTTCGGTCGTATGCGACTTCATAGCGTTTCTGGATCGAGGAGTTGTGTCCTACCAGCGCGGTGTTCCGCCAGTGCCTCATCGGCCAAGAGTTGAAGGACATCGTGGGAATTGGCGAAGGCTTCGTCCCACCGTCGTTCCGACTCAATCTCCGCCAGAATCCAGGTCGCCAATGCATCTTGCTCTGACTCACTCAGTCGAGACGCCTCCGTAAATGCTTTCTCCAGTAATGACGTCATAGTCGTTAACCTCCTGTCAGCGGCTTGCTCGCAGTACATTATACGATAGCAACCAGCGCTGGACAAGGTGGAGCAGCATTAATGGCCGTGAACCTCTAGCTCTCCCATACGGGCCGAGCTTGTGATCCTCACAGCTGGCGGACGTAGCTTAAAGCCTGGCAGCAGCCAGAGCGTCGGCTAATGTAGCCTGGGCAGCAACACCGCCGGCCGCGCGGGTCGAGAGGGAGCCGCAGGCGCAGGCCAGGCGCAGACAGCGTTCCAGCGGCCAGCCGTGCAGCCAACCGTAGACAAACCCCGCGTCGAACGAGTCGCCCGCGCCTGTCGTGTCCACCACAGCCACCGACAGCGCGGGCGCGGTGACGACTTCGGAGCCGCACTGGGCCATAGCGCCTTGCGCTCCTAGCTTGACCGCGACGGTGGGTATCGTCGCGGCCAGGGCCGCCAGCGCCGCGCGTGGGTCGGAGAGGCCGGTCAGGGCGCGGGCTTCGGTTTCATTGGGCAGAAAGAGGTCGGTGTGCGCGAGGGCGGCGCGCACGCCGCCATCCCAGGTTTCAGCGGGGTCGTAGTTGGTGTCCAGGGAGACAGTCAGGCCGAGGGCGTGCGCCTGCTGGAACAGCGTCGGAATGTCGGGGCGCAGGCTGTGGAGCAAGAACAGGCTGCCCAGGTGGAGATGGCGGGCGCGGGCCAGGCGCGTCAGGTCCAGGTGGTCGAGGCAGAGCGCGCCGATCGAGCCGAGGTAGGTCAGGATGGCGCGGTCGTCGTCGCGCGACAGGATGACGCCTAACCCGGTCCCAACGTCCGAGGTGACGATGCCGGACACGTCCACGCCGCGCTCGGCCAGCGCCCGCCGCATAAACGTGCCAAATTCGTCGTCGCCGACCAGACCCATAAACGCGGTCCGCAGGCCGAGGCGGGCCGCGCCGCACGCGAAGATGCCGGCCGAGCTACCGACGGTCAGCGTCGCGCTGGCTACCACCTTCTCGCGCTGCCCAAACGCTGGCGTCACATCGCCCGCCAGCACCAGGTCCGGGTTGAGGTCCCCGACGACGATGAGGTCAAACATGCGGCGCTATCCTCACGCGAAGACTAGCTCGCCTGCTTCTTCTGGGAAGAAGTTGGGCAGGTAGGGCCGCTGCGCCTCCAGCAAATCGTCGGCCAGCGCCCGCGCGACCTCCGGATCCGTGACCGCCCCATCCGCTAGCAGCGCCTCGACCAATAGCGGCCGGCTGCCCGTCAGCGCCGCTTCGACGGTAAGCTTGATACCAGCCAGCTTGCGGGTGATGATGGCGGCCAGCGGCTCCGGGAAGTCGAGGACCTGGAGAGGCCGCAAGCCGCCCGCCGTCGCCGCGGCTGGCAGTTCCAGCACGGCATCGTCGGGGAGGTTGGCGACCGCGCCTCGGTTCGGAACGTTGACGAAGAAAATGCGGCGGCGGTCCAGCTCCATCGCGTCGAGGATGTCTATAATCTGCTCGTGTTCGCCCGACGCCCGCTCGAAGATGCGCTGGTCCAACGGCGTCTCGCCAAGCGCCTGCGCCCGCATATTGGCGTAGATGCGGTCGCCGTCGGCGATGACCGCCTCAAACGAGAAGGCGTCCATCCCCAGCGTGGCCCCGTAGTAGCGGCCGCCTGGAAAGCGCTCCGGGAAGAACTCGGTGACGTGGCGGTCGTTGGCCGAGGGATACGCGCCATACGCCTCGAAGAGCGACCAGGAGAAGGGGTTGGTACGCGTGGTGAGGCGGCGCGGGATGGTCTGGCCGAAGGACGACGGGTCGAAGGGCAGATCGCGCTCCTCGGCCAGGCGTTGGCGGAGCAGGGGCCAGGCATCCCGTCCTCGCCAGCGGAGATCGTAGAAGAAGGTCAGGTGGTTCAGGCCCACGGCCATGGAGCTGACCTCTTCGGGACGCGCGCCAATCAAGCCGGCCAGTTCGCGCTCGACGCTAAACGCGCCGTGACACAGGCCGACGGCATTGAGGCCCGTGGCCTTGTGGATGGCCCAGCAGTTAGCCGTCATGGGGTTGCTATAGTTGAAGAACCATGCCTGGGGACAAAGCGCCTGGACATCGCGCGCAATCTCAACCAGAGCGGGGATCATCCGCAGGGCCCGCGAGATGCCGCCCGGCATCATCGTGTCGCCCACCGGCTGGTAGATGCCATAGCGGCGGGGGATCAAGACGTCCTGCTCCCAGGCGCGGCGACCGCCGACCCCAATGGTCGTAATCACCACGTCTGCGCCCGGCAACACATCACGACGGTCGGTAGACGCCTCGATGTGGATGTCCGCCTCGCGCGTGGCGATCATACGGCGGGCCAGTTGTTCGGCCATCTCTAAGGCTTCTGGGTCAATGTCCACCAGGGCCAGCGTGCGAGGCTGTCCCGGTGAAGATTGGATGAGGTCCGCAATCAGACCTCGGGTAAACACGACGCTCCCCGCGCCGATCAGAACGATTCTATGCATGGACATCTCCTTGGATGTCAGCTCAGGGTGAAAAGTGGACAATTATACTATATACAATTTAACGCATCGTGTCAAGCTATTCACCTACCCGGCTCTGGTCTTTATCTTGCTGTCTCCGTGGGAGCATTATAAACGTTAGCCTACAGGAGACCCCATCATGACCCCAGCCCTCGCTCCCCAGGCGGAGCGCCCCGCCGTCGGCCAGGTCCAGTTTGGCAGCCTGCGCCGTCTCACTCCCATTAGCCAGTGTTTTGGCGGCGACCGGGGCCGGCCCATTGACCGCTACTACATCGAAACCTTCCTGGAGCGCGAGGCCGCCTGTATCCAGGGACGGGTATTGGAGGTGGGCGACCGCTTCTATACCACGCGCTTCGGCGGCGAGCGCGTCCAGGTCAGTGATGTGCTGAATGTGACCGAGGGCAACCCTTACGCCACCATCGTCGCCGACCTGACCCGCGCCGACCACGTCCCATCCGACACGTTCGACTGTATCATCCTGACGCAGACGCTCCAGTACGTCTACGAGCCGCGCCTGGCGGTACGCACCCTGCACCGCATCCTCAAGCCCGGCGGCGTGGTGCTGGCGACATTGCCCGGCATCAGCCAGAAAGACCAGGGGGATTGGACGTGGTACTGGAGTTTTACGGGCCAGGGGGTGCGGCAGCTCTTTGAAGAGGTGTTCAGCCCGGCGGGCGTCACCGTCGAGAGCCACGGCAATGTCCTGGCGGCGACGGCCTTCCTTCAGGGCATCGCCGCCGAGGAACTCACGCCCGGCGAGTTGGACACCCACGACCCACGCTATGAGGTTTCGATTACGCTAACAGCGCGGCGCGAGTAGCCCAAGAGTGGGGCAGTCTTTCTAGACTGCCCGCGCAGACTCGAAAGTCTGCGCCACGTCTTTGTAGATAGGCGCTGGCAGGCGTCATGGAATCAGGAGGACTTTCGCCACCGCGCCGGGCGCTTCGATGAGTCGGTCGAACCAGGGGCCGCCGTCGCCCAGTGGGGCTTCGACAATCCAGGGGTCCAGGCGCACCTCGCTGGCGGCGAGCCGTCGGATGGCCTCGCTGAAGTTGGCGGGGGTATAGCAGAAGCAGCCGCGCAGGACAATCTCGCGGCGGATGACGTCGGCGGCGGGGATGGGGCCGCTTTCCTCGTGCAGCCCCGTCAGGATGACCGTGCCCGCCGAGCGCGTCGCCGCGATAGCTTGACCGCGCGCGCTCGACGCGCCCACGGCATCCACCGTCAACGCCACGCCGCGCCCGCCCGTCGCCTCGCGCGCCGTCTTGACTACGTCGGTCTGTCGGGCGTTCAACGGCTCCGCGCCCAACGCCTCCCCCATTGCCAGTCGTTCCGAGTCCAGGTCCGAGATGAACACCCGCGCCGCGCCCTGCGCCTGGAGGGTCTGGAGCGCCAGCAGGCCAATCGGCCCCGCGCCGATGACCAGCGCCGTCTCGTCTGCCAGCGGCCCGGCCATCTCGCCGATACGCACCGCGACGGCCACTGGCTCGGTCAGCGCGCCGGTGCGGAATGACATATCCAAAGGCAAGGGTGAAACGAGTTTGGCGGGCACGGCCACGTACTCGGCATACGCGCCAGGCCGATGGGCGCCGACGAGCCGCCGCGAGGGACACAGGTGGGGCAGCCCATTGGTACAGTAGACACAGGTTCCGCAGTAGTCCATCGGGTTGACGGTGACGGCCTGCCCCTCAGCCAGGGCCGGGTTGACCGTCGCCGCCTGGGCGCCCAGTTGAACGATCTCACCAGCGAACTCGTGGCCCATGACCAGGGGCGGCACGCGCAGGGCATTATGGCCCAGGTAGCCGCTCAGTTCGGAGCCGCAGATGCCGGCGTAGGCCACACGGATCAGCACCTCATCCGCTTGCGGCTCGGGTATTGGTTGCTCACGCAGCGCCATCATACGGGGCGCTTCCCACACCAGGGCTTTCACCCGTCCTCCTTAGGCGCGCGGTCGCCGCGCCCGCAGCCGTTTGACTGTCGCAGCATCGAGTAGCTGGGTTTGACGCTGGGGGCCGTCCAGGAACAGCGGGAGCTTGTTGAGGACATCCCGCCCCAGGATCACCTCGTTACCCTCGTCGTCGCCAATGGCATAGATCCACAGCAGACCTGTCTCATGGACCTGGACGGCTACTGTGTACTGGGTAACCAGGTGGCTGTCGCCAAAATGCGTCTGTATCCTAACCTGTCCGACACCCGCCGCCTCTATTTGCTCCAACAGAGGTGTCGGGATCAAAGTGAAGTCAGCACCCGTGTCCAGGAGCGCAGATAGCGGACCTACCGCTGACTCATCCGTATGCAACGTCACGGTGAGCATCGGGAAAGGAATGCGGTAACCAGCATTATAAGGGCTAATCATTCCTGGCTTACTACCCGAAAGCTGTGCGTCGTGTACTCCTGCATTGCCTTGTCGCTCACCTCCGTAATCAAGACTGGAGTGCGCCCTAGGCGCTGTCTCACCCGACGGACTAACGCCCCCAGATCCGCATCATGGTCTATGAGCTGGCCGTTGTGAATCGCCACATGCTGACCGTAGTACTGCTCCTTGAGTTGCGCGTGCATGGCCTGGTAGTGGCTAAACTCGGCGTCTATCTTCTGGCGGCGCGCCTCTCGGAGGTACTTCCGCGCGAGGTCGTTAACCACATCTTCCAGAGTCACGCCCAATTCCGTCGTGACCTGCTTCATCTCGTCAAACAACTTAGTATCCATCGGCACCATGACAGGTGTCGTCATCGCCTCTCCTTATCTTGCCTACATGGACTGCACCGCCCGGACCAGCCCCTTGATGTAGCCGGTGGCGTAGGCGCGGCCTCGGTGGCCCCAGGGCGAGTCGTTGACCAGGTGCGGTACGTGGTCGTCAATGATGAAGCCGTTGAAGCCCACGTCCTTGAGCTTCTTGACGACCAGAAAGACGTCACTGTTGCCCTCATCAATGAAGCACTCGGTGAAGTCCTCCGCGCTACCCTGGACATCGCGCAGGTGCATATAGAAGATGCGGCCCGCGCGGCCAAAGTGGTCTATGGCGTCCAGCACACCTGCCCCGCCGCGCATCTCCGACCAGCAGCCGTGGCAGAAGTCCAGGCCGTGCATCGGGCTGGGGTGCAAGTCCATCGCTCGCTTAAAGTTCTCGAAGTTGCGGAACAGCCGCGCCACCCCGCCCAGCGTGGGCACGGGTGGGTCGTCCGGATGCAGCGCCATGCGGACGCCGTACTCCTCACACACCGGCAGCATCCGCGACAAATACCAGTCGTAGTTCTCCCACATCTCGTCGTCGGAGTAGACGCGCTCGTGGGTCAGCGGCGCGTTCTGGGCCAGGCCAGCTTAAATGAGTTGGAGATGGCCCCGCCGCGCACGGGCGTCTCGCGGGCGGTGCGCCAGACCGAGTTGGGCATCCAGTGGTAGCCCAGGATGGGAATACCGGCGCGGCCCATGTTGCGTACCGTCTCCTGCATATTGTCCAACTGGCGGTCGCGGCCCGACAGGCCGAGCATAATCTTATCGTAAAACCGAGTCGGAACGTTCTCCAGGGCGATGAGGCGCAGGCCGCGCTCCTCGCACTTGGTGCGCCAGTTGAGCAGGTCCATGAACTCCCAGCGGTCGTCATCGGGGAGTTTGGGCGTGTTGAGCAGAATGTCCTGGACGCCAATCTGGACGGCGAAGACGAGTTGTTCCTCGGTCAGCTCGTTGAACTGGCCGATGGCGACGCGCATGGGGAGCGAGTTCAGGTCAATCATGGTGTCCTCCGGTTTATCTCCCTGTGATACTCTCCAATAGGCGCTTGGAGACTTTGCAGACCATAGTATAGGCTGGGTCGTAGATGTTGCCTAAGTCGTACTTGACGCATTGACCCAGTAGAGTATTGGCGCCCAGCGCATCCAGACCGTAGTCGGTCTGGAGCCAACGCAGCATCTCCGTCGTCGCGTGTTGGACGGCCTGGTCCAAAGGGCGGGCATTGCCGACGGTAAAGATAGAGTCGCTGTTCTCGCCACGCGGCCAGCCGATCCGCTTGCCCTTGAGCAGCCGCACGGTGAATTGGACAGCGAAGGAGATTTCGATGCCTGTCCCGACAATCTCGCCGTCCCCCTGCACCGCATGGCCGTCGCCAACATGGACCAGCGCGCCGGGGACGAATACCGGGAAGTAGACGGTCACGCCCTGGACAAACCCATTATAGTCCATGTTGCCCCCATGCGGTCCGGACGTCGCCGTGGAGATGGCCTGGCCACGGTCGGGGGCGACGCCAAAGCAGCCCAGCATGGGCGCGAGAGGCAGTGTCAGATTTCCCAGCCTGGTGTCGCTCGGCTTGACCAGGGTCGCTGTGCCCTGCTCATGGTCTATACGCCACTCAGCCAATTCGTTCACCGAGGGCAAGTCTTTGACGTACCAGGGATCGACCACGTTGGGCGCGACGACCTGCGAGGCTACGCCGATGTCGCGGTTCGGGGTAAGCCGGTCCAGGTGGAGGGCTAACGTGTCGCCCGGCTCGGCGCCTTCGACATAAAACGGACCCGTTTGTGGATTACCGCCTTGACACACCTGCTCACCGTGGGCGTCACGCCCTGTCGCGTCGACGGTGGTCGTAATGACGGTGTCACCATCGGCAATTGTCAAGACCGGCGCATGCGAACCAATGGTATGATGGTAGTGGGTCGGCCGGAAGTGGTGGACCGCCATCTAGGTCTCCTTGTGTCTCGTCCATAGCCCGGTGCATTCAGGAACGATGGTCAACCCCTCGTCCACGATGTGGTCCGCCAGGACAGCGCCAAAAAAGAAACGGGTCAACTCATCGGCCTCCTGAACCGACGCGAACTGGTAGTCGGTACGGATCCAGGTCGCGGCGAAACCCTGCTCGCCTTCGAGCCACTGGTAGTAGGCGGCCAGGCCGGCATGAGGCGGCTGGGGCGTCTCGCGGCCTGTACCGAGCGTTTCCAGGATGACCGCCGTCCCGCCGGGCCGCAGAACGCGCCGCATCTCGGCTAGCATCTGGCCGATTTCCTCTCGCCATGTGTCGGGGAACCAGCCGACGGTATGGCCGAAACTCCACCCGGCGATGGCAAGGTCGGCCACGGCGTCTTCGACCGGTAGGCGCCGATTATCAGCGACCCCTACGGTCCAGTTACCTCTTCCTACGTCTTCCAATGTTTCCTTTGCCACCCCCAGCATGGCGGCCGAGGCGTCGAAGGCCTGGATGGAGCGCACGAGGGGCGCGAGCAAGCGTGTCAGCCGCCCGGTCCCCGCACCGAACTCCACCACGTCTAGGCCCGCCAGGGGACGGATGCGCTGGGTCGCGGCGAGAATCTGGCCCTGGTAGTCTTCGCGGGCCACGAGGCGGTCATACTGGTCGGCCTGGTGGGTGTAGATATGCTGGAAGTCAGTCATGGCAATAAGGGCTGATCAGAGCGTGAGGTAGATGTAATCGTGGCGTAGATTTCTTCAAGCGACAACGTGGGATAGCGTAGCGCAATCTCCTCTGGGGTGAGGCCATCCTTGTAGTCGAAGAGTATCCTATCTATGCCAATACGATGCCCCTTTAGGCGGATCTCAAGGGGACTATCCTGCTCAAAATAGTCCTCTAGTTGCACGTCTAACCTCCAATGGTTCCCTGGCTTACTACCTCCAATCATACGCTGGCTTGGGGTGTGTCAATCCTTGCCGGGAGAGGCAGTCAGGGTGGTGTCAGTCCGAGATGTCGACAGCAACACGCTGTCAACGGATCTGGGAACGGATTGAACAGATTAAGTCCATTCGCAATGACATAATCCGTTCAATCTGCTCTTCAAATCCGTTGACAGCGTGTACGTTAGCCTAATCCTACGACTTTGACACAGCCCCAGGGACAGGTAGAAAAGACGCCCGCGGAAGCGCTCGCTTCCGCCGGGCGTGTGATTCAAGGCTGGCCCTGGGTTACTTGGGCGCGTTTTCCTTGAGGATGTCGTTGACTTCTTCACGGCATCATCGAGCATCTGCTTGGGCGCAGCGGTCTGGTCAGTGATGACACGGCTCAGAATGTCCTTGTCAATCAGGGCGCGCACGGGGTCGTAGCCCGCGACAGGCGACTCGATCATCGTGTACTGCGTCCAGTCGAACATCTTGGCGTAGGAGTTAGCGGCGGCGCCCCACTTCGGGTCGGCCTTATAGGTGTTAATCACGTCATCCTTAGCGCTCTGGCGCACCGGCAGGTAGCCCGTGCTCACGGCCCACTTGGTCGTCTGCTCCTTACCACTCAGGTACTTGATGACGAGCCAGGCGGCCAGTTCCTTCTCCGGCGTCGTCTTGTAGACCGAGACGCTCGCGCCATAGAGGTTGACGGCCGGCTTGCCGTTGTTGGGCATCAGGGCGATGTCCCAGTTGAACTTGCCGCCCTTGGACACAGCGTCCTGGTAGAACGGCAGACCCGACGACGAGGCGAACACGAACAGGATTTCGCCGTTGGCGAAGCGGTTCTGCTCACCGTTGCGCTCGCTGGTCGGAATCTCGACCGCGCACTTGTTCTTGAACATGCGCTGCATCAGGGCCACGGCGTCCTGGCCGGCCTGGCTGTTGAACACGTACTGCGTGCCGTCCTCGGACAGGATGCGGCCACCGAAGTTGAAGACCAGCGAGGCGAAGTTCGACGCATCGTGGCGGAAGGCCCAGCCGTACTTGTTACCGCCGGCCGCAGACGCCTTACACGCCGCCTCTTCCCACGTCTTCCAGTCCTTGGGGATTTCGTTGTAGCCGAGCTGCTTCAGCCAGTCGGTGTTGACGTACATGACTTCCATGGACCGCTGGGTGGGGAAGCCCAGGCGCTCGCCCTTGAACTGCGGGTTGGCGTCGCTGTCAATGAAGGTCTTGAAGTAGTCCTTCTGGTCGGCTTCGCTCAAACCGTACTTCTTGCTGTTGAGGAAGGGCGTCAGGTCAATGACAGCGCCCTGAGCGCGGTAGAAGGCGGCCTGGTTCTGGTAAGCGACCGAGATCTCCGGCGGCTGGTTGGCCTGGATAGCGGCGTTGACCTTGTTGTACACGTCGGGGTAGGACGCGCCCGCGATTTCCGCCTTGGCGGTGATGCCGTAGGGGTTCGACTTATTAAACTCGTCCAGCATGGACTGGAGCAGGTCCTGGTCCTTCTGGGGGCGGTTGTGCCAGTAGACGACTTCGGTCTTCTTACCCGTGAAGTCAATCGCGTCTACTTCATCGGCGCTCTTGGGCGGATTGCCCACCGTCACCTTGGCCGCCGGGGCCTGGGTCGCCTTCGGCGCTTCGGTTGCCTTGGGGGCCTCGGTGGCCTTCGCGGCTGGCGCGGCGGTAGGCTGCGCGGCGGCGGGCGCGGTCGTGGCCGCCGGTTTGGCGGGCGCTGTCGTCGGCTGGGTCGCGGGGGCCTGGGTCGTGCCACCCGCGCCGCCGCAGGCGACGGCGACGACAATCAGCGTCGCCAGCGTCAGGAACAGGAAGGTCTGTTTCCAGGTACGCATAGGTTCGTTCCTCCTCCTTAGGGTTCACGAATGTGGTTCACCAACAATCAATATCACTCGGCCGGCCGGGCTTTTAGCCCTTGATGCCGGTGGAGATCACTCCCTGCTGGAAGTACTTCTGGGTAAAGAAGTACAGGATGATGATGGGCAGCGTCACCATGGTGGCGAAGGCCATCATCAGGTGCGTCTCAGTACCGCCTTCGGACTGGACAAACTGCTGCAAACCGACCGCCAGCACTCGCATGTTGGCGTCCTTGGTGACCAGCAGCGGCCACTTGAAGCTGTCCCAGGTCCAGATGAAGTTGAGCAGCGCCGTGGTCACGATGGCTGGGCGGCTCAGCGGGACGACGATGCGGAACAGGTAGGTCAGGTGGCCGGCGCCGTCAATCAGGGCGGCGTCGAACAGGTCTCTCGGTATCTGTAGGAAAAACTGACGCATCAGGAAGATGCCAAACACGCTCGCCAGGAAGGGGATGATCAGCGCGGCGTAGGTGTTGTACCACTTCAACTGGAACATCATGACGACCTTGGGGACCAGGGTCAGGTCGCCCGGCACCATGATGGTCGCCAGGATGAACAGGAAGACCCAGTTTTTGCCCGGCAGGTCCATGTTCGCCAGGGCATACGCGGCCATCACCGAGGTGAGAATCACGCCCGCGACGGTCAGGCTCACGGTAATCAGGCTGTTCAGGAAGTAGCGGTAGATGAGGGGGATGTTCCAACTGCGGTCAATGCCGGCCTCTTTGATGGCATCGGGGTAGTTCTGGAACTGGAGGGCCTCGGTGCCAAACGGCGGCCAGGGCCACAGGTTATTGGTGATGGTGCTGCCATAGGTCTTGAGCGAATTCATCACCATGTAGACAAACGGCGTCACCGAGGCGATGGCGAAGATAATCAAGAAGGTGTAGATGAGAATGCGGGCTAGACTCAGTGGAGGTCGCGGCGTGGCAACCGTCTGTGTTTTGACAGGTTGGGTTATCGTAGCCATGAAACCTCCGGCTCAGTCGTACACCACGCGGCTGCCCGCGTAGCGGTTCTGGATCACGGTCAACACCAGGATGACGGCGAACAGAATAAACGACAAGGCCGCGCTATAGCCAGCGCGGTTAAACTGGAAATACTGCTCGAAGATCAGGATGCTGGCCGTCTTGGTCGCGTCGGCCGGGCCGCCCTGAGTCATGACGTAGATGTGGTTGAACGCCTGGAAGGTGCCGATGACGGTAAAGATGAGCAGGAAGAAGGTGGTGGGGGAGAGCAGCGGGAAGGTCACGTAGCGGAAGAGCCGCCAGCCACTGGCGCCGTCCACTTTGGCGGCGTCGTAGAGGTCGGCGGGGATGTTGCCCAGGCCGGCCAGGAAGATGGTGATGTCGTAGCCGACAAAGACCCAGGTGGTGTAGATGATGAGGGAAACCAGGGCCAGAGGAGGTCCAGACGCCCAGCCGGGCAGTGTTAGCCCCACCGTCTTTGCCATCAGACCGAAGATGCCCTGCGTCTCGCCCAGCCATTTCAGGGGCTGGAGACCAATGCCCTTGAGGGCGGCGTTGATCAGGCCCTTGTCAGGACTGTAAAGCTGACTCCAAATGGCCGCCGAGGCGACGGTCGAGGTGATATACGGCAAGAAGACCAGGACGCGGAAAGCTTGCTGGCCGCGAATCTTCTGGAACAGCAGGTAGGCGATGAACAGTCCTAGCCCCAGTTGGATAGGTACAGAGATCAGGGCATACGTGGCGGTAACGCCCAGCGAGTGCCACATCTCCGAGTCTTGGAAGGCGCGGGTGTAGTTCCCAAAGCCGATAAACTCACGGCAGGTCAGCCGCCAATCGCAGGCGCTGATGTAGAGGCCATAGAACACCGGGAAGACCTGGAACACCAGCAGAATCAGCAACGCTGGCGCAAGCAGCGCGTAGCCGAGGGCGACTTCCCGCAGCCGCTTTTGGCGGCGAACGGACGTCTCTCCCTTGACGCTGACGCTGTTCACGGCTGTGCCAGTCGCCATGCAACCTCCTCTAGGCGCCTGAGTCCTCCCAGCAAGCGAGTAGACCAGGCGAGCAACCCCTTATAGTATGCATCCACGTCGAATTTATTGCAACTTAGCGGCCACGCTGCTACATCACTGCCCTCTCTCTGCCTTAGAGGCGTAATGCGTAATGCGTATTGCGGTCAGAGAATACGGATTTACGCCTTACGCATCACGGGGTCGTGTATCGCTCGACCCACTCAACGACGCGCTGGTTGTAGTCGGCGCGGTGGCTGGGGCGGCCGATGGTATTCATCAGGTGGCTCGCGCCCGGATAGCGCACAAACTCCGTCGGGACGCGGCCCGCCGCCACCAGGCCGACAAATAGCTCCTCGCCCTGGCCGATGGGACAGCGGTCGTCGCCTTCACCATGTAGAACGAGCGTCGGGGTCACAACGTTTTGGATGGTGTTGATGGGCGAGAGACGGCGGAAGACATCGCGGTTGGGGACGATTTCGCCCTTCAGTTCCCAGGGGGCAAACCACCGGCCGATGTCCGACGTGCCAAAGAACGACTCCTGGTTGACGACGGGCGCGCCCACAATGGCCGCACGAAAGCGGTCGGTGTGGGTGATGACCCACGAGGTCATATAGCCGCCGTAGGAGTAGCCCGTCACGGCCAGGCGGTCCGGGTCGGCCACACCCTCCGCTACCAGCATATCCACCGCCGCCATTTGCTCCGGCAGGTCATACTCGCCCCAGCGGCCGCGAATGCCATAGGCGAAGTCACGCCCGTAGGAGCCGGAGCCGGTCGGATTGAGCATGAGCACGGCCCAGCCGCGCGCCGCCAGGATATAGCGATACCAGCCAGCGTGCGGGAAGTTGGTGCCGTGGTAGCTGTGCGGCCCGCCGTGGATGTCCACTACCAGGGGAGCCGGACGCTGGCCGTCCAAGGGCAGGATAACCCAGCCCTCCACCGTGCCGCCATGCGGTGTCTTGAAGTCGCGCCGTTCGACCTGGGGCAAGGTCCACTGGCTTAGGAGGTCGGTGTTGAGGTGGGTCAGTGGGCGCTCGTCGCGGCCGTCGGCCCGACAGGTGTAGACATCGCCGGGAGCGTACGCATCAGCCGCGTAGAAGGCGAGGCGACCCGTGGATGGCGAGAGGCTGGCCTGCTGCGCCCAGCGCGGCCCGCCCACGATGGCCTGCACCGCGCCATCCGTCACGGCAACCTGGCGCAGGCCCACATTGCCCCGGTCGCCCATCGCCACTGTCACCGTTTGGCCGTCCGCCGACCACAGCGGCCCGGCCGGGACAAGCGGCGGCGAGACCAGGAATACGCCTCGGTCGTAGTCCTTCGTCAGGTTGCGCGCCTCGCTGCCATCCGACCGCACCGTCCACACGCGAATAATCGACTCACCCAACCACGGCTCTTGTTCGTCCGTCCCGTAGCAGGCAATCAGGCTCCCATCCGGCGACCACGAGGGCGACATGGCGCGGCCGGCGGCTTCGAGGACAGGCCGGGCGTGGCTCCCATCCGCGTTCATGGTCCAAATGTCGGAGATGTTGTAGTCGGCGACTCCGTCGCGGGTGCGGCTAACGGCGAGACGCTGCCCATCCGGCGACCAGGCGGGCGGGCCATAGGCATTCATCCCCTGGGTGATCTGCCTCGCCTCGCCGCCCTCCACTGGAATGACGAAAAGCTGACTCACCGCGTCGAAGGTGTAGCCCGCGCCGTCGGCCTTGTACGAGGCGTGGGTGATGACCTTGGGGCGCTGGTTCCAGCGGTCGCGCGCCTCCTTGTCGCTGGGCGGCGTCTCCTTGTGGACGCGGGCGGCGAAGGCGAGGCGTGTCCCGTCGGGCGACCAAACCGCCGGCCCGGCTCCGTTGACCAACGCGGTAATCTTCTGCGGGTCGCCGCCGGACATGGACATAACGTACAGTTGGGGCTTGTCGCCGTCGCGGTCGGACAGGAAGGCCAGGCGGGAGCCGTCGGGCGACCAGCGGGGGAAGCTGTCGCGCTTCGGGCCGCGTGTCACCTGAACCGGCTCGCCGCCGTCTGTCGGCGCGACCCAGATGCTCGACCGATACTCGTCCTTCTCGCGGTCCACATGGGTAACGACATAGGCGACCCATTGGCCGTCGGGCGAGATCTGCGGGTCAGATGCGACGCGCAGCGCGAGCAGGTCATCGAACTGGGGGGCGCGGGGGGTTTGAGACATGGGAGGCTCCTGTTGGGATCAATTCAAAAATTCAGTGATTTGACCGTTTCCTTGACCACCTTTTCGTCAGCGATTTAACCAGCGCGCGGTACACTAGGGTCACAATCGAGTTGAAAACAACAGGAACACACTAAGGAGACAGGGACAATGAAAACTCGCTTCGTGACTCGGCTGTTTGTACTCGCGGTTCTGGCTGTGCTGTTTATGTCCGCCCGTCTGAGCTATGCGGATGGTCCTGTGGCGGTGGATGGGGCGACGGACGCTACTGAGGCAGTGACACCCAACGCCATCGGTCCAGCTGAACGCTTCACCATCCGCGCGACCGAACTGCTGGCTCTCCAGGTCCAGGAGTCGGGTGACAATGAACCCTACGTCGTGCTGGGCATCATCCGCCCGATTGGGGCCAGCGGTCAGCGTCTGGACTTCTTCGCCACCCCTGCGTTCAGCGGCGTGCGCAACGGCGACATCCGCCAGATGAACCAGACGCTCCTGGACAACCTGAACGTGACCCGCGACGTAGCGATTGTGGCCCAGGTGATTGAGCACGATGAGAACCCCCTGGCTGAGACCATTGCCGAGATGGAGTTCCGCGCCAAGGTCCACTACACCTTCGCCGTCGTCAACGGCGACACCAGCCTCGCCTCGCTCCGCAGTGCTGTGGCGAAAGGCTTCAGCGAGGGTCTGAAGACGACCAACCAGCTCTTCTCGAACCTGGACAACGATGAGGCGATTGGCGCTCCAGTCCAGCTAACGGTCACGGCGACCGAGATGGACAACCTGGTGGCGGGCGAGACGCGAACACGCACGGCGACGGCTTCGGGTGAGGGCGCTCAGTGGCGTATGACCTTCACCATCCGCCGTAACCAATAACTAACCCGCCGACGGAACCCGACAACTGAATACTCCACTCCTCCTGGCAGGGGCTTCGTATCACGCGAAGCCCCTCTCTGTTTGTGACAGGGCTTACGCGGTGACGACGCCCGCCTGCCCCTAACCCCCCATGCGGGGGGCATAGGAGCTGGCTATCGATGGAAACTCCCCTTCGGGGGCTGAACCCAGCCTCTCAGGCTTCCATTCAGTAGCCAGGGGCTTCTAGCCCCTGGCGGCCATCACCGCCGCCACCATCTCATGGACCGCCTCTACAAAGGTGTGTCCATGCTCCAGCGCGATGGACAGGTGTGTCGCGTCCTCGGCAATTCTATGCTGGGCGTGGCGCGAGAGGCGGGCCTGTTCCTGTTGAAGCTCTAGCCAGTCGCGCCGCATATCCGCTTTCGACACACCGGGCGCGACCCTCCCCTCACCCTGCCATGTCGCGCCGGCCGTCAGCACCACCAGTGGTTTATCACCCAGCGGGTAATGATCCCGGCCAATCGCCTATACCTGACGCGCCGTATAGCGCCAGTCGCGGGCTTCCGCGCTGACCCCTTCCCAATGCTGGACTCGGTTCAGGAGTGCCTGGGCCTGGGGGCGAATCTCGGCTGGTACTTTCCGCCACACGCCGAGGAGGCCGAGGACGCCGCTGGCACGTCGTAAGATACCCAGTCGCGCCCCCAGGGCCATCGACCAGAATATCCAGGCCATCAGGTCGGTCTGACGTGCAATACTGGGTGGGAACCGGTCGAACTGCTCTTCGTGGGAAGCGTCTATCAGCGCCATGCCGGCCACTGCCTCGGGATAGCGCTGGGCGAACAGCCGCACATACGGCCCACCCCAGGAGTGACCGACGAGGACGTAAGGGCCTGGGATAGCGGCGCGGTGCAGCAGCGTATGGAGATCAGACACCACGCGCTCGCCGTCCAGCCGCCCAGGCGCTGGCTCGCTCCAGCCCAGCCCGGCGCGGTCGTAGGTAACAACCCGCGTGAACTCGGCAATCCGCTTTTGGACCCCATAGTAGATCAGGCCCGCCCCACCCAGCCCGGCTTCGATGACCACAGTGGGGCTTCCCTCGCCCATACTGAGATAGTGCAAGGCATGGCCGCCCACGTCCACCATGTGACCGGACGTGGGGATATTCTGCCGGTCCTGAGCCGAAGCCCAGGTCTGATAGGCCGCGCCCCCGGCTGCCAGCCCGATGAGGGTTGTGGCTGTGCGCCTGATAGGCATTCGGACCGCCTTTAGCCCTTCTTCTGAGGCTCGATAGCCCGCACCACCTTGTCGGGTCCACTACCGCCTTGACGGCGAAGCCAGACAGTTGAGGCGCACAGCCGTGCTGCGCCGCGTAGCCTGCTCCACCGTCAGATCTGGCCGACCTTCGCGATATCTGTTTCCACTACCGTGCCGATACCTGGCCCGACGTAAACACCAGATTGCCAGTGCGCACGGCTGGCTCGATCTTCCCAGCCCAGCGGCGCGAGCTGGATCTCAATCCCCATCGCTTTGAGTTTTGGCTTCCACAGACATGAGAGGTGTCCTTTCCCTGTTGTGATTACCGTGGTGGCCTCGACAGGGCGGGCACGGGGCCTGCCCTGCGTCCGCGTCTATGTGCGGAGCAACCTGGGGTTGCCCTCTGGGAGTCGGCAACACGCTCCGTCCCTGGGACGATGGCATGCGAGCATCATATCCAGGCAGGCGGCCTTGTCCCAGCGTTGAGTGCGCCTAAGTTTGACAGGCGCAGAAACGGCGAGGCGGCCTCACCCCATCCCCTTGATGACCGACGGCGGCCACTGGGAACGCCATGCTCTGTATCGAACTCGCATCTCGACCTGAGCGAATGCCCTGTTCTACAATCGTGATCGACCTCAAGCAGCCCGGTCGCCCAGGTTCGCTGGGAAGCCGATATGACGGCAGAGCCAGGGCAGAGCGCCACCGTATGCTTCCCGGAGTTGCGCCAGGACACGTCGCTTCCTCCTGTTCTCGACCATCCTGGCCCGCCATGCCAGCGGCGCGGCCAACTCGACTTCAGCGGAAGCGTGTTTCGCGGCGGCGCGTCCCAGTTGATCCTGTATCGCCTGGCCACGCGAGAACCGGGTCTGTTGCTCGATCCGAACCGCCGCCGACCTGGACCGTCATCTGGCGGAGTGGACTGCCGCCCCTGATACCGCGCCCCTCGGCCACCTGCTGAGCATGGAAGGCGCCGACCCTATGTTGGCGTCAGACCAGGTCTACTGGTGGTGGGACGAGGGCTTGAGGATTCTCAGCCTGGCCCACTACGGCCCTAGCGCCTATGCCTACGGCACGCATACGGAAGGCGGTCTCAAGGCGCCGGGGCGGGAGTTGCTCGGCCACATGCAGGCCCTTGGAATGACCCTTGACCTGACCCACCTAGCCGACCAGAGCTTCTGGGAGGCGCTGGACCTGTTCCAGGGGCGGGTCGTCGCCACCCACAACAACTGCCGCGCCCTGGTCCCCGACCAGCGCCAGTTCTCCGACGACCAGCTTCGCGCTATTATCGCCCGTGACGGCGTCATTGGCGCGGCGATGGATGATTGGATGCTCCTGCCAGGCTGGGACAAGGCCAACCCGACACCGGAGCAGGTCACGCTAAGCGATGTGGTGGACCACATTGACCACATCTGCCAACTCGCCGGCAACGCGCGGCATGTTGGGATTGGGACCGACCTGGACGGCGGCTTTGGCAAGGAGCAAAGCCCCTGGGACCTGGACACCATCGCCGACTTGCAAAAGATACCAGGCTTGCTGCGGGCGCGAGGGTACGCCGAAGCGGATGTTGAGGCCATCATGCATGGCAATTGGCTGCGCTTCCTGCGGGAGACGTTACCCCCGGCCTAGACCCCTAACTTGACTTGCCCTTCGCAAAGGCTAAACTATCCTTCAAGTAGGCTCCCCGCCTCGCGCCTATCGTTTCCCCAGGACCTGGTTCAAATATATAGCCCGGCCAGCCGCATGGTCTAGCCACCGACGGCGGCTGGTCGGGATGTGGAGCTGGCCGGCGCCGAGACCGCCGGGGGTGGAGTTGTATGGAGGCGTCCGCGAAAACAATCCTGCTGGTCGGACTGACCGCCGCCGACCGCGAGTTAGTTCAACAAGCCCTCGCCTCTGGCGGCCGCCAGCCTCCTGTCTTCTTAACAGCCGACACAGGCGCTCAGGCGCTGGCCCTATGCCGTGCGACGCCACCCGCGTGCCTCCTCGTCGCCGCCGCGTTGCCGGATATGGCTGGCTCGGCCTGGGTCGCCGCCCTCCACACCCAGTCCAGCCCGCCCGACGCCTCCATCATCCTCGTGACCCCGCCCCACCAAACCGAGGCGACCCTCACCGCGCTCCGCCACGGCGTGCACGACTTTCTCGTGCAGGGCCGCATGGCGTCAGCCGATGTCCAACGCGCGGTGCAGAATGCGATGGAGAAGGTCGAGCTACGGCGGAGTCTGCGCGAGACTCAGGAAGCCCTCCGCGCGAGCGACGAACGCTTCTATCAACTATTCTCCCATGTCGGGGTGGGCATCACCCTGGCGCGGCGGGATGGCAGCTTGCTAGACGTGAACCCCGGCCTGTGCCAGATGCTCGGCTATAGCCGTGACGAGTTGATTGGCCGCCCGGTGTTCGACCTCATTCATCCTGAGGACCGGGCCGCCACGCTCCGTCTGGTGGACGAGGTGCTGGCCGGCGCGCGCGAGCGGTATACCGTTGAACGACGGCTGCTTCGGCAGGACGGCTCCCCCATCTGGGTCAATGTCGCGGCCAACCCGGTTCGCGACGCCCACGGACGCATCCTCTTCGCCGTCGCCATGATGCAGGACATCACCGAGCGCAAGCGGGCTGAGCAGAACCGGGAGTTCTTAAGTGAACTCCTGGCCCAGATCCGTCCGCTCACCGACCCGGAGGCCATCCGCTGGGCCGCCATTGAGGCGTTGGGGGTGTACCTGAAGGCGACACGCTGTACTCTCAACGAGGTGGACCCCGATACGGCCGAGGTCACGATTGCCCGCCCCTGGCACCGGGTAGACGCGCCGAGCAGGGCCGGCCAGTACAAGTTGACCGACCTCGTCCCGCCCGAAGTCATAGGCGCCTCGGCCGCCGGGCGGACCCTGGTCATCTACGACACGGCGCGGGACCCGCGCTCGGCATCGCGCTACCCGACCGGCTATGGACGTGTCGGCGTTGGCGCGCTTGTCTCGGTCCCCTGTCTCACCGAAGGGCGGTGGGTGGCGCTGCTGAGCGTCCACAGCGCCGCGCCGCGGGTGTGGCGAGACGACGAGGTAGCCCTGATTGAGGCGGTAGCGGCCCAGGTCTGGCCCGCCATTGTCCAGGCCCAGACTGAACAGGCGCTGCGAGAGAGCGAGCAAGTGCTCTCGCTTGCCATGCGCAGCAGCCGCATGGGCGCCTGGAGCCGTGATGTGGCGACCAATCAGGTCTGGTGGAGCCGTGAGTTGGAGGAGTTGTTTGGTTTGCCGCCCGGCGGCTTCAAGGGAACCGAGGACAGCTTCTATGAGTATGTCCTGGCGGAGGACCAGCCGGGCATCACCCGTGAGATCGCCGCGGCCCTCGCCGAACGCCGCGACTACGTCATCGAGTTTCGCTTCCGCCATAGGGATGGCGGGGTGCGCTGGATGGAAGGGCGGGGCCGGGCCGTCTATTCGCCTGAGGGCGAAGCCACGACCCTCTACGGCATCGGTATGGACATCACCGAGCGCAAAGCGGGCGAAGAGGCTTTGCGCCGGGCCAACCTACGGTTCGAGTTGGCCGAGGCGGCCGCGCGCGCTTTTGTCTACGAGTGGGACCGCACGCAGGATCGAGTGGAACGGACGGCGGGATTCACACGTGTCATGGGCTATGCGGTGGGCGAGATTCCCCTGACCTCAGACGGGTGGCGTGGGCTAATCCATCCTGAAGACCTTGAGGCGGTCGCCGCGCAGAATGTGGCTTTCGCCGGCGAGAATGGCATCTTCGATGTGGAATACCGCGCTCGGCACAAGGATGGGCACTACGTCCATCTCTGGGACCGCAGCGTGGTCCTGAACGATGACCAGGGCCGGCCGACGCGCGTGGTGGGTATCACGGCTGATATTAGCGCGCGCAAACAAGCTGAGGATGCCCTGGTGCGCAGCGAACGGACGGTGCGACTGCTCTATGAGGGGGCGCGCCAACTGGGCGAAAGTCTCGACACACCGGCCATCTATCACACCCTCCACCGCCTGCTCAGCCAGGCCATCCCTCACGACGGCCTGATTGTCTCAGCGTATGAGCCAGACGAGAGTCTGATTCGGTGTGAATATGCCTGGGTGGACGGCCAGACGCTGGACCCTGCCATCTTCCCGCCCCTGTCCTTCAAGGCGAGTAGTGGGGGCATGCAAAGCGAGGTCATCCGCACGGGGCGCGGCCTGCTTACCAATGAAGTGGCTCAGCGGGTCCAGGACCCGACAGGCACATTCTACGAAGTCACCAGCGACGGCACGCTCAAATCCTTGCCGGAGGCTGGCCCGCCCAAGAGCCGCGCCGCCTTGATGGTGCCCATCAAACTCGAGGGGGGAGTGCGCGGTGTGGTGCAGATCATGAGCGACCAGCAGTTCTACACCGAGGAGCAACTCGCGCTGCTGGAGGGCATCGTAGCCCCGCTATCTGTCGCCATGCAGAACGCCAAGCTGTATCAGTCAGCGCGCGAGGAACTCGAGGCTCGCAAGGCCGCTGAGGCGGAACGCGAGCGCCTCCTGCAGCGGGAGCGAACCGCGCGCGCGGCGGCGGAAGCAGCCAATCGTACCAAGGACGAGTTCCTGGCAACGGTATCCCATGAGTTGAGGACGCCGCTGACCGCGATTCTGGGGTGGAGCAGTATGTTGCGGGCGGGCAAGGGCCGCGAGGCGGTGGCCGCGCGCGCCCTGGAAGTCATCGAGCAGAGCGCCCGCGCCCAGGCGCAACTGATTGAGGACATCCTCGACGTCTCGCGCATTATTACCGGCAAGTTGAAGCTTAACGTCCAGCACGTTGACCCCTGTCCCCTGGTCCAAGCCGCCGCGACCTCGGTGCGGCTGGCCGCCGAGGCCAAGTCGCTCCAGTTGGACGTTGAGTGTGATGGTGATGTCGGGCTGATTGCCGGCGATGCCGACCGCTTGCAGCAAGTTACCTGGAACCTGCTATCGAACGCGGTCAAGTTCACCCCAGCCGGCGGGCGGGTGGAAGTCCACCTGCAGCGCCAGGCCAATGAGGTCGAGTTGACGGTGCGTGACACGGGCATTGGCATCAGCCCCGACTTTCTCCCCTATGTATTCGAGCGATTCAGTCAGGCTGACAGCACCAGCACCCGCTCCTACGAGGGGTTAGGGCTGGGCCTGGCCATTGTACGCCACATCGTCGAGATGCACGGTGGGACGGTCAGGGCCGCGAGTCCAGGTCCAAACCAGGGGGCCACATTTACTGTCTACCTTCCCGTTGCTGGTCCGAGCGCCAACCGTTCGACCGGACGAGACGGTGCGGTGGGAGACCAGACCGAAGTCAACCGCGCCAGCCTATCAGACAGCGAGCCGCGACTACCGGGGGTGCGGATTCTGGTCGTTGACGATGATGAGCCAACCCTCGAACTGCTCCAGGTCATTCTGACGGGTCAGGGGGCTGAGGTGAGAATATGCGCTTCGGCCTCGGAAGCAGTAGCGGCGCTGCGGGAGTGGTGGCCGCAGGTAGTGGTCAGCGACGTCGCCATGCCGGGCGAGGATGGCTACACCCTTATCGCCCGTGTTCGCGCCCTCCGCCAGGCGCTCGGCCGCCCGCTGCTGACTGTCGCCCTGACCGCGTATGCGCGCTCCGAGGACCGCCGCCGCGCACTGGCCGCCGGCTACGATGACTACCTGCCCAAGCCCGTCACGCCGCACGACCTGGTCACAACCATCGCGGCCCTGGTCCAGGGGGCACAAGCTGGAGACACCTGAAATCTCATCCCCGCCTAAACATCGTTTAATGTACGCTTAATGCGCGGGTGAGATACTAAGCACAGTCGAAAGCTGGCTGACCTCCCAGCGGTGACCACGAAACCTCTCAGAACCTCTCAGAGACAAGGGCCTGGTGACGCACGATACGTCATCAGGCCCTTGTCTCTTTGCGTCCATGGGTAGGGCGCGGTTCCTGCGCCCCTCGCTTCGCTCAGCATGACCCTCCACGCCTACCCCAACCCATCTGGAATAAACGCGGGCGAAACGGTGCTGTAGTCCAGCAGGCGGCTGTGGAAGTCCTGGAGGCTGAATCGGCCGCCCTGCCGCGCCTGGAACTGCCGCCGCAGTTCGACCACGCGGTTGCGGCCCAGCATGTAGCTACTCGGCTGGGTGGGCGACGTGGTGTAGCGCAGCACTTCGCCCCGCGCCGTGTTCGGCTCCAGCCCGGCCTCGTCGCACAGCAATTGCGCCGCTGCGTCCAGGCTCAGGCGGCCCGTGTGCAAGCCCACGTCAATCATCATCCGCACCGCCCGCCACATGGAATTCTTGAGCTGCCACAGACTGAGCGCCGGCGTATCGAAGTAGCCCGCCTCCTCCATCATCTCCTCGGTATAGAGCGCCCAGCCCTCGGCGAACAGGGTGCTGTAGAACTGCTTGCGCAGCGGCGTTGCCCGCTGCTTGGCCCACCAGAACTGGTAGTGGTGGCCGGGGTAGGTCTCGTGGAAGCAGATGGAGCGAATGGCCGTGGCGCAGTGGGCCTGGAGCAGGGCTTCCTGGCGCTCGGCGGGCAAGGCAGGGTCAATGGGCGTGATATACAGGATGCCCAGGTTGTCGCCCTCGGCAAAGGGTGGGACGCCGCTAAAGTAGCCCAGCGGCGCGGTGGCGCGCATAAAGGGCGGGGTAGGACGAATCTCGCACGTCTCGCCCGACGGGAGGTGGATCAGTCCCCGCGCCAGGACGAACTCCCGCGCCCGCGCCGCCTCGTCGCGGTACGCCTGGAGCAGCCCGTCGCGGGTCGGGTGGTCGGCCTTCAACCCCTCGACAATGGCCTGCCAGGTCTGGCCTGGGTCAATCCTCCGCGCCTGGGCAGCCAGCCGGGCGCGAAGGTCGGCAGCGGTCGCCTCACCCAACTGGTACAGCCGGTCGGGCGTCAGGTCCAGGCCGTGATGCTCGCGCAGCAGCCGCTCGAACAACTCCGGACCGGTCCAAAACTGGCCCTCGGCCTGCAGGTCGGCCTCGACAAATCGCTGAAACTCGGCCAGCGCCGCCAATGCCCCCCGCCGCACGGCCTCCCC
>JAHCIP010000129.1 GCA_026129165.1 Anaerolineae bacterium | reverse complement strand
GCCGCCCTGACCGCGCTACCGCCGGCCGCGACCCAGTTCGTCTACACGGGTATCATGCCCTCAGGCGCGGACCTGGGAACGTGGGCGCACCAGCCCCTCGGTGAGGCGCAGCGCCATGCAGCTGAGTGTCTCGCGGCGCGGCTGGGCGAAGTCGAACTCGCCCGCAAGCCATTGCCTTCGGTCGAGGCGTTGCGGGCACAGATGGCGGCCAGCGATAACCGCCGCGAGCAGGAGAAACTGCGGCGGCGGCTGTTCATCCAGCAAACCCTCGGCTCCGATACAGTCCACCGTATGCCCATCTGGACGTGGCGGCTCGGCCAGGCCGTCGTGGTCGCCATCCCCAATGAGCCATACTCAGTCCTGCAACAGGAGCTACGGCGGCGCTTCGCTGGCGTGCCGCTGGTGGTCATGGGCGTGACGAATGGCACGCTGGGCTATCTCGCCCCGGCTGGTCTGTACGACCAGGGGCTGTACCAGGAGCAGCAGTCGCCCTACGCGCCCGGCGGGCTGGAAAAGACGATAGACGTGCTGGCTGTGGAAGTCGCGGAGCTACTGCGCGCGGACTGAAGCGCCTGTCACTGCTCCACCTATGAGCCTCTCGCTTTCGCAGGCGAGACTCTTACATCGAGGAAAGGCGCCATGTCCATAGCTATCACCCGCGAGCGGCCTGACACGCCCGAGGCCAGCGCCTTAGTGCTTGAACTGGAGGCGCACCTGGAACCGTTCTATCCCCAGGCGAGCCGTCACGGCTACAGCATCGAGAAGCTGATTACCCAGGACGTAGCATTTTTCGTGACGCGCTACGAGGGGGCGCCGGCGGGTTGCGGCGGAATTCAACTGTTCGGCACAGAGTATGGGGAACTCAAGCGGATGTACGTGCGTCCGGCGTTTCGGGGGCTGGGGTTAGCCAAGCAGATGGTGGACCACCTGGCCGACTACGCGCGGGCACAGGGAGTCGGCCTCCTGCGGTTGGAGACGGGCCTCCACCAGGTGGAGGCCATTGGCCTGTACGAGGCGATGGGCTTTTACCGTATCCCGCCCTTCGGCCCCTATCGAGAGGACCCGCTGAGCCTGTGCTACGAGAAGCGCATCGGGTAGTGGTGGGTGGTTAGTGGGCGGTCAGGGGATGACCAAAGACGAAGGACCAAGAACCATCTCACCGTAACCATGTTTGCTCAAGTAGGAGCGCCCCCGGTCCAGAGAGGGGGCACCCACCCACGCGCGGACCTCAGCTTCGGTCAGTTTAGGTGGCTTAGCCATACTCAGTCCTTCTAGGCCCACACGCTCCGAATGGTGTCCAACGCGCTGCCCATCACCTGCGCCATCTCGACCAGCACTTTGACGGAGGCGACGGCGTCGTTGATGTCCAGGACTTCGACGGGCGAATGCGAGTAGCGGCGGCAGATGCCCAGCCCGCCGGTCGGGATACCCTCGCGCGCCAGGTGGATAGTCGCCGCGTCGGTGTTCGACTTGCCAATGATGGTGGCGTGCTGCAGGGTCACGCCGGCCCGGCCCGCCGCCTCTTCCAGCAGCCGGTTGACGCCCGCCTGCCCAATATGCCCCGTGTTGGCGAGCAGGAGGGCGGGGCCAGCCCCGATGCGTGTCGGCATCTCGCGGTAGTAGTCCACATCCGGCGTATCGCCACTCAAAAAGGTGTCCACGACGACGGCGTAGTCCGGGGCCGCATGTTCCGCCGCTACCTTGGCCCCGCGCAACCCGACTTCCTCCTGCACCGCCACCAGGCCAATCAGCGTCCCGTCGAGTTCGACGCCTCTCAGCGCCTCGAAGACCTGAACCAGCACCGCGCAACTGATGCGGTTGTCAATCGCCTTGCCCACCAGCCGGTCCGGGTTGGTCATCGCTTCGAGTTCGCTCAGCCAGACCCACGGCGAGCCGATGGTGATGCCCATGCGGGCGACCTCGTCGGCCGAGGACGCCCCCACGTCTACATACAGCGCGTCCATCGGCAGCACCCGCCCGCGCTCCTCCGCCGATTGAAGATGCCCCGCCTTGACGCCCACCACCCCCAGATGGCCGTTCACCCAGAGCTTGCGCCCCAGGATGAGCGAGTCTACAATTCCGCCCAGTCGGTCGATTCTCAGGAAACCGCCCGGCAAAATGCTCTTGACCACGCCGCCGATCTCGTCGGAGTGGGCGGATATCATGAAGCGGGGATGCTCGGCCCGCCCGCGACGGAGGGCGAACAGGTTGCCCATCGCGTCGACATACACCTCATCGGCCAGGGGCGTCAACAAGTTGCGTAGGTGACGTACGACCGGCTGCTCGAAGCCGGGCGGCGCGTGAAGCCGGGTGAGGTCACGGAGCGTGGCGATGAGATCTTTCTTCATGACATAGCCTTTCCAGTGGAGAGGATTCCTCTGTAGATTGCCCCGAAGTATACTCTACCTCGTCCAGTAGACAAGCCTGTCATCCACCAGGTTGTAGTTCTGTTCTGTCCTGGGGTGGATATGGTAAAATTGTGGTCCTTGCCGATTAAGCAGCCGTAGAAGGAGAATGAAGAAAATGAATGCCACCAAGCAAGCAGGTAGCGTGACCAAACATCGGATCTATACAATGAGCTTCGCTCGTGTTTATCCCGAGTATGTGGCTAAAGCAGAGAGAAAAGGACGCACGCAAGCAGAAGTTGATGCAATTATTCGCTGGTTGATGGGCTATAGTCAGCCAGAGTTAGAAGCGCAACTGGAAAAGCAGACAGACGTTGAAACCTTTGTGGCGGAAGCTCCTCAACTCAATCCTGCGCGGGCTTTCATTAAAGGCGTGGTGTGCGGCGTCCGCGTCGAAGACATCGAAGAGCCAACGATGCAGGCCATTCGCTATTTGGACAAGCTAATCGATGAGTTAGCCAAGGGCAAAGCGATGGAGAAGATTTTGCGGCAATAATATGTCTTCAGGTAAGATAAAGTGAGAATGCTATGGAACTTTCGCTCATCTCGTGGAACGTAAACGGAATCCGGGCCGCCGAGAAGAAAGGGTTCGTGGACTGGCTGGCCGCCTCCAACGCCGACATCATCGCCGTCCAGGAGACGAAGGCCCGCCCCGAACAACTGTCGCCGGCCCTGCTGACGCCGGCCGGCTACACCGCCCACTGGTGCTGCGCCGAGAAGCCGGGCTATAGCGGCGTTGCCACCTACTCCCGCCTCGAACCCGTTGAGGTGAAGACCGGCCTGGCTGACGCCCGCTTCGACCACGAAGGCCGCACGCTCATCACCGACTACGGCGATTTCGTGTTGTTCAACATCTACTTTCCTAACGGCGGGCGCGGCCCCGAGTGGGTGGCCCACAAGATCGCCTTCTACCGCCGCTTTCTGGAGGTGGCGGGCGAGTACATGGCCCAGGGCCGCCACGTGGTCGTCACCGGCGATGTCAACACGGCCTATGCCGAGATGGACCTGGCGCGGCCTAAGGAGAACGCCAAGACCTCTGGCTTCCTGTCCCACGAGCGCGAGGCCCTGGGCGAGTTCTTTACAGCCGGGCTGGTGGACACCTTCCGCCATGTACGCCCCGACGAGGTCAAATACTCCTGGTGGGATATGAAGTCGGGTGCGCGCGCCCGCAACATCGGCTGGCGGATTGACTACTTCTTTGTCTCGCCTGCCCTGCGCGACGCCATTGTGGACGCCGATATTCACCCTGATATCCTCGGGTCGGACCACTGCCCCATCAGTCTCAAGCTGAAATGGTGACGCCTTTGTGACACGGCCTATTTTCAGCATTAGACTTATCGCCCATTTTGGAGTACAATTGTTCGGTTAAGAAGGATGATAGACGGAAGACGAAGGACGAAGGACGGAAGATAAGGGACACCTCTGCTGTTTATCTCTCTTCCTCGGTCGTCCGCCTTCGGACCTCCGTCCTCGGTCTTTGGTCTCATGGTTGGAGGTAAGTGTGGCAGACAAACAAGAGGTTATGACGCAGATTCCTACCGTCAACGGCGGCTACACGGCGTCGAGTATCACGGTGCTGGAGGGTCTGGAAGCCGTGCGCCGGCGGCCGGGCATGTACATTGGCAATACCGACGTGATGGGCCTGCACCATTGCGTCTTTGAGGTGGTGGATAACTCGGTGGATGAGGCGCTGGCTGGCTACGCCGACCGCATTGAGATTGTCATCCACAGCGATAACTCGGTGACGGTCGAGGATAACGGGCGCGGCATCCCGGTCGACATTCACCCCCAGGTGGGCCGCTCGGCCCTCGAAGTGGTGATGACCAAGCTGCATGCGGGCGGCAAGTTCGGCGGCGGCGGCTATAAGGTGGCGTCGGGGTTGCACGGCGTCGGCGTCTCGGCCGTCAACGCCGTGTCTGAGTGGCTGGTGGTGGAAGTCAAGCAGAACGGCACGCTCTACCGCCAGCGGTACGAGCGCGGGGTTCCGGTCACGGACGTTGAGGCGGCCGGCCCGGCCGAGGGACGCGGGACCAAGACGACGTTCATGCGCGACACCGAGATCTTCGCCAAGACGGCCGAGTACAAGTTCCACACCCTGGCCGAGCGGTTCCGCCAGATGGCCTTCCTGACCCAGGGCCTGACCATCCACTTCTGCGACGAGCGCGGCGACGGCCAGGAGCTGACGTACTACTTCCAGGGCGGCATCAAGTCATTTGTCCACTACCTGAACCTGAGCAAGCAGCCGCTCACCGCGCCGTTCTACGTCAGAAAGACGGTGGACGCGACCGAAGTCGAAATCGCCCTCCAATATACCGACGGCTACAGCGACACGGTGCTCCCCTTCGCCAACAACATCCACACCACCGAGGGCGGCACGCACCTGACGGGCTTCCGCACGGCCCTGACGCGCACCATCAACGACTGGGCGCGCAAGCAGGGCGGCCTCAAGGAGAACGAGGCCAACTTCTCTGGCGAGGACGTACGCGAGGGGCTGACGGCGGTGGTGTCGGTCAAGCTGGTGGACCCACAGTTCGAGTCGCAGACGAAGATCAAGCTGGGCAACGCCGAGGTCAGGACCATCGTCGAAGCGGTCATGAACGAGGCGTTCAGCCAGTGGCTCGAAGAGAACCCTAAGGAAGCCAAGACCATCATTGACAAGTCGCTGACGTCGGCGCGGGCGCGTGAGGCGGCGCGGGCAGCGCGGGACCTCGTCTTCCGCAAGAGCGCGCTCGAAGTCTCGCCGCTGCCGGGCAAGCTGGCCGACTGCCAGGAGCGCGACGCGGAGAAGGCCGAGTTGTACATTGTCGAGGGCGACTCGGCGGGCGGCACGGCCAAGCAGGGCCGCGACCGCAAGTTCCAGGCGATCCTGCCCCTGCGCGGCAAGATTCTGAACGTGGAGAAGGCCCGCCTGGACAAGATGCTCGGCAACAACGAGGTCCGCGCTCTGGTCACGGCCATCGGCACGGGCATCGGCGAGGAGTTTAGCCTGGACAACCTGCGCTATGGCCGCGTCATCATTATGTGCGACGCCGACGTGGACGGCAGTCATATCCGCACGCTGCTGCTGACGCTGTTCTTCCGCTACATGCAGCCGCTCATCGAGCACGGCCACCTCTATATCGCCCAGCCGCCACTGTATCTCGTCAAGGATGGCAAAGCCCACCGCTGGACCTACTCCGACCAGGAGAAGGACCAGGCGGTAGCCGAGCTGCGCAAGGGCGGCAAGGATCCGGAGGTGCAGCGCTACAAGGGCCTGGGTGAGATGAACGCCGAGCAGTTGTGGGAGACGACGATGAATCCGGCTAACCGGACGGTCCTGCAAGTGACCATCGAGGACGCCATCGCCGCCGACCGCACCTTCGACATCTTGATGGGGTCGGCAGTTCCCCCCCGCACGCGCTTCATCAACACCCACGCCAAAGACGCCCGACTGGACATTTAAGGCAGGAGGGACGACGGACGGGAGACAAGGCAAGGGCCTCGTCTCCCGTCTGGCTTAAGGCCAATTTGGTACTACCCGTATGCCTGTGCCCACTTTCCTAATGCGTTACGTTGAACAGAGGAGATAGGGCATCGCCAGGATTTCAGCCACTGTATGGAGAAATGCTGCGGCGGGCGCGCCATCCACAAGTCGGTGGTCATGCGTCAGGCTAAGCGTCACCATCTGTCGCAACGCCACCGAGCCGTGGTACGCCGCCGGCTTCTCTATGATGCGGCCTACGCCCAGAATTGCCACTTCGGGTGGGTTGATGATAGGGGTGAAGCCGTCTATGCCGTAGCGGCCCAGGTTGGTCACCGAGAAGGTCGCCCCGCTCACTTCATCCATTACAAGCATCCCGTTTCGCGCCCGCTCAGCGAGGTCCTTTGTCTCGCGCGCAATGTCACGCAATGTCTTTCGATTGGCGTCGCGGATGACCGGCACGATCAAGCCCTCCTCAAGCGCGACAGCCATACCGATGTGAATGTCGTGATGCAGATGAATCTGGTCGCCGTCCAAGGCTGCATTCAAGCGAGGATGCTTCTCCAGAGCACGGGCTGTCGCCTGGATAATCAGATCGGTATAGGTCAGCTCAAACTCCTGGCGGAGATATTCACGGAGATGGACTAATTCGGTCACATCACACTCGGTGAATAAGGTCACCTGCGCCGTGGTCTGTAGACTTGCCATCATCCGTCGCGCAATCGTGCTACGCATGCCCGTGAAGGGTACGCTGGGCGATGGCTGCATCTGACCTGGGTGCGCGCTTGAAGCCGCTGCTCGCTGGTGAATCACCCGCTCGACATCCTCCCGTACAATGCGTCCATGTGGACCGGTGCCGGCGACATGGGCGACATCCACACCGGCGCTGTCAGCCACCTTCTTGGCGACCGGCGAGATACGCGGCTCTTTGTGGGTTTCCAGGAACAGCCAGATATCGTTCTCGACGATCCTCCCCCCTGGTCCAGTCCCTGTTACTTGCTGTACGTCAACGCCGTGTTCGCGTGCCAGTCGCTTGGCGGCCGGTGAGACGATGGTAGAGCCTGGCCGCGATGGGACCACGCCATCGGTGGGCTTGGGCGTCTCGAGGCGGACCTCTGTTGGCACACCGAGGGCTTGAGTCGGCTGCACAGAGGGTATGATGGTCTCTCCAGGCGCTGCGATCAGGCCCAGGTGGGCGCCAACGGGTCCCACCTCTTGCTCTCGTACGAGATGATGTAGCACCCCAGACGCTGGCGCCTCTACCTGGAAGTTAATCTTTTCCGACTCGATTTCGACAATTGGCTCCCCCTGGGTGACGGCCTCTCCGTCGGCCTTTAACCACTTGACCACAGTGGCCTCGCGCATCGCCATACCTAGTTTGGGAATCTTAATCTCGGTAGCCATCGCATACCTCCGCCAGCATCGGCCCTTGAAACACGCCGCGTCGGGCCGCCTCAGCGAGACAGGCCCGCATGTCCACAATCCTCGGTCCGTGCCGGGTCAGGCGAACCGCGACGCGCTGTTCCGGGTAGAGCGCCAGGCAGCGTTCGCCGTCGAGAGCGAGCATGCCCACACAGGGTTCCAACTCAACCTCGGTGTCTAGCGCGATGACTCGTGTTCCACGGAGAGGTATAGGAACGACGAGGCCTGGGGCAACTGGCGCCAGGGCGGCTGTTCCACCCTCCCCAATGAGCAGGTGTAACCCACAATCATCATGCAGAGCAATGGGATGGATGGCGCTCCCGATGGACGATAGGCCAATGCTGCCCGGCTCGGCCCGACTCAGGACGATCTCTTTGATGCGAGAAGGGTCCCACACGGCCCGGGTAGCCACAAACAGGTCACTAGACACCGCCACATCCACCAGAGCGATGTCCATAAATTCGTGATCGACAAAGACTTCCAGCCGCTTCGATGTCTGGCTCACGGTCTCGGCATCCACCGCGCCGGTCGCCAGCAGGCCCGCCGCCAGCCCTGCCACCGTCGCTTCTATCATGGCTGGCACGACATTGTTCGTGCCCGTTGATATCGCCAGTAGGGGCAGCTGCCCGCACGTCTTGGCCGCCGCTCGATTCGTGCCATCCCCACCCAGCGTCACGAGACAACCTACCCCCATGTCTGCCAGGCGGCCAGCCGCCTCCACCGTGTCGCGCTCGTCGGCCTGGACGGCCATCGGTAAGAGCGAGATAGCCATGTTGAGCGTCAATCCGTCTGCGGCGCGTTCCCCTAACCCATAGTAATCCGGCATGATGTAAGCGGCTTCAACACCGACAGCATCCAGGCCGATCAGCAAGCGGCGCAGGATGGCGACCTTCTCGTTGTTATCGAACACCGAGCTGCGCGCCACCAACCGACGAATGTCTTTCCCTGAGGCCGGATTGGCGATAATGCCTACACTGGACATAAGACATGTCTTTCAAGTGTGCGGCGGGTGGGCCATAAGTTTGGCAAAGCCCACCCGCCCTGCTAAATTGTCTTCGGCTTACATGGGCATCCCTACCGCGAGTTCAAGCTCGCCTTCTGCGACAGCCGGATGAAGGTCGGCCTCCTTCGGCGGATAGGTCGCGTCGGCCGGCGGCCAGGCAAAGTCCGGCGGCGGGTTGTAGATCTCGGCGATGGTAGAGAAGGTGTCCTGCGTGTCCAGATAGGTGTAGGTGAAGTCGTGCCATGTCCCACCCTGAACCACGCCGATCCCCTTGTCTCGGAAGTAGGCCATCGCCTGGTCATAGTTCTCCACGCCCAGCGCCACATGGTGCAGGCCCTCGCCATGCTTCTTGAGGAAGTCGGCATAGATGCTCTTGTCATCGAGTGGTTCGATCAGCTCCCACTGCACCTTGCCGACGTCGCATAGGGCCAGGCGCATCGCGTAGTCCGCGCGCTGGTCATGGATGATCATGTTGCTCACGGTTGATGGGTTGAAATCATAGACAATCCACGGCCCGATTCCGTACAACTCCCAGTAGTTCTTCATGGCCTTGTCCAGATTCTGGACGATCACAGCGACTTGCAACACATCGGTGAAAATCGGTCTGTCAGGCATTGTCGTCCTCCTTGCGAAATTCGCTTCCCCTGGTCGAGCAGTTCTGTCAGGGGAAGTAGGCTTTCGCCGCACAGAACGTTAACCGCACCCCTCACGCCGTGACTGGCTCGAACATTTCCTGTACCCCCTTCACGATATGCTCGGGGGTGGGGATGTAGAGATCTTCCAGCACCGGGCTAAAAGGCACTGGAGTGTGTGGCGCGGTGATCATGACCGGTGGGGCATCCAGGTAGTCGAACACCTTGGTGGTGACAAGGGCGACGAGGTCGGTAGCCATGCTGCAGCGTGGGTTGTCCTCATCAACGACGAGCACGTGGTGGGTCTTGGCGACCGACTCCAGGATTGTATCCTCATCGAGGGGTGAGAGCGTCCGCGGGTCGATCACTTCGGCCTCGAGACCTGCTGCGCTGAGGTGCGTGGCCGCCTCCAGGGCCATCGCCACCATCCGGCCGATAGCGACGATGGTGATATCCTTGCCACGCCGCTTGATGTCTGCCTTGCCCAGTGGAATCACATAGTACTCTTCGGGGACTTCACCTTTCACATCGTATAGGAGCTTGTGCTCGAAGAAGATGACGGGGTCGTCATCCTGAATGGCGGCGATGAGCAGGCCCTTCGCGTCGTAGGGCGTCGAGGGCACCACGGTCTTCAGGCCGGGCATGTGAGTGAAGACCGAGTAGTGCGACCCAGAGTGCTGGCCGGCGGCGCGGAAGCCCGCCCCGATCATCGTGCGCACGACCATCGGTACCTTCGCCTTGCCTCCGAACATGTAGCGTAACTTGCCGCCCTGGTTGTAGATCTGGTCCATGCAGACGCCGAAGAAATCCACGAACATCAGCTCGGCAATGGGGCGCAAGCCCGTCGCGGCCGCGCCCACCGCCGCGCCGATGATGGCCGACTCGCTGATCGGCGTATCGCGAACGCGGTCGCGGCCAAACTCCTTGGCCAGCCCTTTGGTGACCCCCAGCACGCCACCCCACGCCTCCTCTCCCTTGCCGGCTACATAGGGGAGGGAAGCGCCACCCGCCACGTCCTCACCCATCAGGATGACGGTCGGATCGCGGCGCATCTCCAGACGAATGCCTTCGTTGATCGCCTCACGAAATGTCAGTATACGTGGTGCCATGGTTACCCTCCTCTAGGCATGAGCGTAGGTGACGTAGACGTCGCTCAACAGGTCGGTGGGTACAGGAAGCGGGCTGCTCTCCGCGAAAGCGACGGCATCATCAATGGCCTGCACCGCTCGGGTATCGATCTCGTTCAACCTGGCTTCGGGGACAAGCGCCCTGTCCAGAACCTGCTTGCGGAAACGCGCGATAGGGTCACGCGCCTGGAAGCCCTTGCGCATCTCGTCGGTATAGTAGGTGAGTGGGTCGCCCTCGAAGTGACCGTAGTAGCGGAAGGCCTTGGCCTCGATGAGCGTTGGGCCTTCCCCTCGTCGTGCCCGTACGATGGCCTCGCCCGCCGCCTCATAGACGGCAAAGATATCCGTGCCATCTACTGTCAGGCCAGGCATATTGTAGGCCGTCGCGCGGTCGGCAATGTCCTTGACAGACGCATGGTAGGCGACCGGCGTGGATTCGGCGAAACCGTTGTTCTCACACACAAAGACGACGGGCAGCTTCCAGATGGCAGCCATATTCATCGCCTCGTGCATGGTACCCTGCTCAGCCGCGCCATCGCCGAAGAAGCACACGGTGACCTGCTGCGTGCCGAGAACTTTCGCCGTCAGGGCTGAGCCACACGCCAGCGGGCCGCCGCCACCGACGATGCCGTTGGCCCCCAGCATGCCTTTACTGACGTCGGCGATGTGCATCGAGCCGCCTTTCCCTTTACAGGCGCCTGGCTCTTTCCCGTACAGTTCCGCCATCATTGAGCGGACGTCGACCTCCTTCGCAATACAGTGCCCGTGGCCCCGGTGCGTCGAGGTGATGAAGTCGCGATCGGTCAGGTGGGCGCACACACCGGTGGCGATAGCCTCCTCACCCGCATACAGATGCACGAAGCCGGGCAGTTGGCCGGCAGCGAACAACTTGGCCGCTCGGGTCTCGAATTCGCGAATGAGTCGCATGCGTTCGTAGATCCAGAGCAGCTTCTCCGAGGTGATCTCTGTCATTGTTTTCCTCCTTGGTCAGCCAGCCACTGTGGTCCTTATAGCGCCGGCACCATCACCCGCCCAAAGATGCGATCGCCGCTCTGCCCACTGAGGCCGGGATGACAATCGAAGCGAACAGCGCCAACGACGGCCTTGCCTTGCACAGCATTGACGACTTCGGCCGTCCCTGCGTGACCAAACCCTCCACATAGCTCGATGGCCGTAATGCCCTCGTCCACCAGGGCGCGTGCTACACTCTCAGCTTGAGCATAGTCCGGCACGCCGACCACGGTCAGTTCCACCGCCGGTGTCATCACCTGGCACCGATGTCTGGCAGGGTCTACCTCTGGCGCGAGGAAAATGAACGCTGCTTTCAAAGCCATAGACGCTCCTTAGATTGAGTAGGGACTGTTACCAATGGATGCAAAAAAAAGCTCACCACTTCCCAACCCCCTTGGGTGAGATGGTGAGCCTACGGGTACTCAAGCAGAGCAACCCTCTCCGGGCAAAGAGACATACTTCTTACCTCCTTGCAAGACGTTGTCTCTGGATGTCTTTATTGATTGATTTGTCTATTTATTAGATGGCTCCTGGCGTGCGGACCTACGAGGCCGGCCCTTCACCTTTTCATCATACCTCGATCTTCGAGATGGAACATAGCACGAGTATTCACTATAAGTGGAGACTTCTTCACCCATGTAAGCCAGAACCCTGACCAGGCTAGAGATGAGACGGGAAACACGACGCGCGGGCCAGCCGGGCGCCCCTGGCTGGCCCGCGCGTCCGCCTCTAGCTTATCTTTAGAACTGGCTGGTGTCGCCGCGACGGCCCATCACACCCTGCTGCGGAGCGGCCTGTTGCGGCTGGCCACGGTCGGCGAGATACTTCGCGCCGAGGCCGGCCGCCATCATCAGCAATGCCTTGTTGCCGAGTAGCGACTCGAGCAGGCCGGGGTCCTGCTGGTGCTGGCTGGCCGCGTCGGCCAGCGCTTCGGGGTGCTGGCGCTGGGCGTATTGGGCCAGCGCCGCCAGGTCCTGCGGGGTCATATGGCCCGGGTCGAGGTTGGACAGGCCGGCTTGCTGGCCGATCTGAGACTGGCCGAGGCCGCGCCCCAGCAGCGCGCCCAGCAAGCTCTGCGCCAGGCCTGCGCGTTGCCCATCGCCCAGCATGCCGAGCGGGTCGGTGCCGCCCACGCCCGGCTGGGTGTGGTTGTAGTAGTCCTGGGGGTCCATCTGGCTGACGGCCTGCGCCGCCGCGCCGTACACTTTTTCGCGGGGCGCGGCGCCTACCATCTGGTTCCAGTCGTCGTACTGCTGCGGCTGCTGGCTGCCCTGGGGGCCTTGCGCCAGGCGATCGAACACATTGCTCATCTGAATCCTCCTTAAGCTTATCCTCTAGCCTACCGGTGGCCTGAACGCCACGGCTACTCTTACTGGGCGAACTGAACCGCGACCTGATTCGAGTTGGGGTCGTAGCGCGCCTCGGCCAGCTTGTCGCCCGACTGGTAGAAGGCGTTGATGGTCAGCGGCCGGCCGGGGAACTGGCGCGCCATGCCCGACGCCAGCGCCTCCATGAGCCGTTGCACATCGGCCTTCGTCACCTGCGGGTTCACCTTGATGCCCAGCGTCTGCTCGTTGCGCACCACTGCGTCGGTGATGTACTGGCGCTGGGGGTCCTGTTCGAGGACCCAGCGGGCAAACTGTGCCCCGGCCTCGGTGTCACCCGTCGCTGTCCCACCGCTATAGCTGCCACCATAGCGGCCTGGGTCGAGCGGGCTTGACGGCGCGGGGTTGGGGCTTTGCGCCCCGCGTGTGGGCGGGCCGTCGCCACACGCCACCGCCAGGGCCACCACCAGGACGAGCATCACCAGCAGGGCTGCCCGACGCAGCCAGCCCGTCGCCTTAAGATTCATCCACGGCATTGCTTCTCTCCTTACTGCATAATCGCTTGCCATTTGGGCTTGCATCCTGAACGTAATCTCCTTATTTAAATCGCAAGATGTATGCCATAGTACAAGCACACGCCCGTCATCATTTGAGTCATGATGACGGGCGTGGCCTGAACTCTTGCGTCTTAGGGTGGAATACCCCGACTACCCTCCGGCGTGGGCATGTTCCATGGCCCGCTCCAGGGCGCTGGGGAAGCGGGTCTGGAAGTCAAGGATACCGACCCACTCCGGACGGACCAGGATGCGGGTCATCTGGGGGGACATACTACCGACTTGCTGGACCCAGGCGCGGCCCTGGTCCTCGCCAAAGTAGCGCTCGGCCGCCGCCGCGTACTCCGGTGACACCCCATCCACTACTTCGAGTCGCGCCGTGCCGCGAATGAGTAGCACCTTCCACGGGAAGGTAGGGTCGTCAATGGTGATGGCGACATGCGGGTGCTCGCGCAGCGCCTCCATCTTCGGCGCGTCGTTCGGGCCGCCGAGCACCAGTTCCTGCCCGTTCCAGTGGAACCAGATGGGCACGACGCGCGGTGTCCCGTCATGCCAGGTGTAGGCCAGGCGGGCCGGAATGCAGGAGTGGAGCAACTCCTGAGCGACCGGGTGATTGAGCAACTCAAGGTCGCCTTGTTTAGATGGCATACAGTCCTCCTTAATCAGACGTGGACGGAAGGACACGATACACCACTATTATACCACATTCTGTCAGGGAGTGAGCAGACAAAGTGGACGAAATTGTCGGATTTACGCCAACGCCAGGGCGTAGGCCGCACCCTCCTCTAGCGTCATTACCTGGCTTGCTGGGAAGCCAGTCGGTAGCGCCGCCTGATAGCGATCATGCATTACGCGGTCGGGGACGGACAGGGGCGCCCCCAGGCGATCGCGCGTGGCCGCCGCTGTCGCATACAGCCGGGCGGCAGAGTCTGGCTGACTCGATGCGGCGGCCAGCGCCGCGACCTCCTCCAGGACTTCGACCAGGTGGACCCGCGTGCCCATGCCTTGATGGAGCGTCAGGCTGGCCTTGAGCATCTCGCCCGCCTCCGCCAGCTTGCCCTCCGCGCGGGCGACCCGCCCCAGCCACTGCTGGGCGAGAGCCAGGTTAAGTTTAAGATCGCCCGCCTGGCTATCCTTCAGGCTCTCGGCCAGGCAGGCGCGCGCCTCAGCATAATCCCCCTGGTCACATGCGACCAGTCCCAGGAGACCCATCGCCATGGGCCGGTTCATTGGATTCGGGGGGCCTTGAGCCAGGAGGTCTAGCGCTTCGGTTAGCAAGGCTCGCGCGGCGGCCAGTTCGCCGTGCGCTCGCGCCAGGTGCGCCCGCGCCACGAGCAGCCAGTAGGTATGCATCCTATCGGAGGTTTCACCCCACATCCCCTGCCTCTCGCGCAGCCACGTCTCGGCCTCCTCGTAGCGGCCTTGCGCGAGGGCCAGTTCCCCCATCTCCGACAAGGCAACATCCAGCCACCACTTGTCGCCGAGTTCACGCGCCAGCGGCAGGCCCTGCTCACAGTGCGAACGGGCGGTAGGGTAGTCGCCCAGAGTGCGGTAGATCGCGGCGAGGTTCAGCAGCGCCTGGGTAATGCCTAACTTGTCCCCCAACTCGCGGTACACCTCCAGCCCTTCCTCAATCGTCCGACGAGCCGCCGCGTACTCGCCCTCGCCGATAGCCGACGCGCCCATGGTGCGGAGCAGGACAGCGGTGAAGCGCTTATCCCCCACCGCGCGCAGCAGGGCCAGCGCCTCGCTCCACCGAGCGTGCTCAGTCTCGCGATCCCCCTGGTAGGCAGCGATGAGACCCAGTTGGTATAACAGCCGACCTGTCACCCGCCTATCGCCCACCGCCTGGGCCAGCGCCAACCCCTCCTGGGCCAGGGTACGGGCCGCCTCGAAGTCCCACTCATGCAGGAGGCGCTGCGTCGATAGTCCCTGAAGGACATGAGCCATTTTGGCCTTGTCCCCTAGCGCCTGGTACAGCGTCAGGCTCGTCTCAAACAGCGGCCTGGCGACGCTATAGTCCCCCTGCGTGGCGGCCAGCACGGCGGCGGCCCGTATGGCCCCGGCGCGTATCGACGGCGCGACAGCATCGCTCGGCTGAGCCAGCCACTTCGTGAGCCAACCCCGTCCTTCGTAGAAGAAGCCGCGCGCTGCCCAAAAGGGGAGCAGCGCGGCGGCGAGGCGCAGCCCGGTCTCGCTGGCGCCCTGCGCCTCGGCCCACGTCAGCGCCGCCAGCAGGTTGTCGTGCTCCTCCGCCAGCCGGTTGAGCCACTCGACCTGCTGTGGCCCGCTCAAGTGCGGTTCCGCTTGCTCGGCCAGGGCTAGGAAGAAGGCGGCATGGCGCTGGTGGAGCACCTCCGCCACGCCACTCTCGTCGAGGCGCTCCCGCGCGAACTCGTGGATGGTTTCAAGCATGCGGAAGCGCGGCTCATCGCCTACGCCGTCCTCTTGCCGGAGCAGGCTCTTTTCCACCAACGATTGGACGCCGTCCAGCACGTCTA
>JAHCIP010000128.1 GCA_026129165.1 Anaerolineae bacterium | reverse complement strand
GGTGATGCCCTGACCCGCGGACGAGGAGATCCAGCCGATGCCGGACCCTTCGACACTGAGGTTACCCCCTGACCTCACCGATCAGGCTCGCTACAGCAGCCTCTTTCGCGACCTTGACGACACGACCGTAGCTCCTCTTCTCCCTTGTCTCACCCGCCATTTTCTTCCCGTCGACGCTCACCTGTTCAATCAGGGAGAACTGGGCGACAGCCTGTACATCCTCCTTGACGGCCGTCTCGGCGTCCGCCTTGCGCTGACCGACGGAACAGTGCAGGACCTGGACGAGTTGACACCCGGCACAACCGTGGGCGAGATGGCGCTCTTGACGGGGCAACCACGCGCCGCGACGGTCTATGCACTGGTGGGCAGTCAGCTGGCCCGGCTAGACCGCGCCGACTTTGAGCGGCTGGCGCGAGACCACCCTCTGGAACTGCGCCACTTCGCAGAGGGCATCCTCCCGCGGCTGCGCCGCGCGCGTCTCGCGGTGGCCCTACGGGCTGCCTTTGGTCCGCTAACCCTCGCCGAGCTGCACGAGGTTGAACAGCGCCTCGAGTGGCGACGACTGCGGAGCGGAGAAGGCCTGTATCGCGAGGGCGAGAGCGCCGAGGACATGCACCTTGTCGTCACCGGGCGATTGCGGAGCCAGCTCAGCACGCCGGAGGGTCAGCGCTCGCTGGGTGAGATCGGTCCCGGCGAGCCAGTCGGCGAGATGGGATTGCTCATTGGCGCCCCACGCAGCGCCAGCGTCATTGCGATTCGGGATACGGAGATGGTTCGCCTGTCACGGCCTGTATTCGATAGCCTGCTTGAGGCGCACCCACGCGCGGCGATGCAACTGGCGCAGACAACCCTGCAACGGCTGGCGAGAACCAATCGGGCGGTGGTCGCTGAACCGCCCCGCCCCACCAACCTGTCGTTGACTCTGTTGCCCATCGGCGCGGCGGCTCCTACCGTCAAACTGGCGCACCGTCTCGCCGGGCAGCTGCAACGCCACGGCTCGACGCTGGTCCTGGATGCGTCGACCTTCGACCGCGCCTACGGTCGGGAGGGAGCCGCGCAGACCGCCCAGGACGACGTGGCGGACATCAGCGTATCTAGCTGGTTAGGCGATGCTGAAGAGCGGCACGCCTACGTTGTGTACGTGGCCGAACCGCAGGCGACGGCCTGGACGCGCCGCTGCCTCCGCCAGACCGACCGACTCCTCTTGATCGCCCGTGCGGATGACGACCCGACGCCGGGCGAGATGGAGACTCATCTGGCCGCGGCGTCGACGCCTCCGATAACTGATCTGGTGCTGGTACACCGAGACGACGCCGCCCAGCCTGCGAACACGGCCGCGTGGCTGGCGACGCGCGCGGTAGCCGAGCATCACCATGTCCGTCTGGAAAACGAGGCGGATATGGGGCGCCTGGCGCGCTGGCTGCGGGGAGCGAGCGTAACACTGGTACTGAGCGGTGGGGGAGCGCGGGGCCTGGCCCACATTGGGGTATGGCGTGCTGTCGCGGAATCAGGGCTGCCTATCGACCGTATCGGCGGGTCGAGCGCGGGCGCGATGGCCGCAGGCGTCGTCGCCCGTGGGCTTGACTACCAGGCGCAGGTACGGCTGGCGGAGCGTTTCTCCTCGCGCCGCGAGATGGAGGACCGCACCCTGCCGCTAGTGTCGCTGCTCCAATCACGGAAGCTTACCCATATGCTGCGTGAGGCCCTGGGCGACGTACGCATCGAGGATGTTTGGCGTCCCTTCTTCTGCGTCTCTAGCAGCCTCACGAGCGGCGCGCCAGTCGTTCACCGCCGCGGTCCTTTGTGGGAAGCGGTACGCGCCAGCATGGCTATCCCAGGCGTCTACTCGCCAATACTCCAAGACGGCGAGCTGCTGGTGGATGGCGGCCTTATGGACAATCTCCCCATTGGCATCGCGCGAGCGAGTTCGAACGGCGGCTACGTCCTGGCCGTCGATCTCTCACCGCCTTCCGATCTTCGTGGTGACTACCACTTCGGCCCAAGCCTATCCGGCTGGCAGGTCTTGCGGAGCCGCGTGGGGTTGGGATGGGATCGCGTCCGAGCGCCATCCATTATCCAGATTCTCCTGCGGGTGGTAGAGATTAGCAGCCGCCGCCCGATGACGGGCGCACTGCCTGCCCAGGCCCAGGCGGATCTCCTTCTAGAGCCGCCCATGAGCCAGTTCCACGGGACGGAGTGGAGCGCTTATGCCGCCATGATCGGCGTGGGCTACGAATACGCCCGCCTGCCCCTCGCAACGTGGCTCGCGCAGCACGCCGACAGCCTGAGGTAGACCGACTGAGGCGTACCCGCCCAGGGGCATGATGCATAGCCCTCCCCCATCGGAATGTGCCCCTTGTGGCCTGGCGCACCGACCTGCGCAACCACTCCTCAGCCTCTTGGTGTGGGTTGCGCCTCCACCTCCGCCAGGCGTACTGGCCGCCCCTCATCATAGGAGCGGCGCGCTGCCAGGCCCATGACGACCGGCGCGCGCCCGTCGACGCCCGTCACGGGCGCTGGCCTGTCGTTGACGATGGCATCGACGAAGGCGTTGATCTCGTTGACGAAGCTTGCCGTGTAGCGCTCCATGAAGAAGTGGAGCGGCAAATCGCGGCGGACACTGTGGGCGTCGCTCAGTAGCGCATTGTTGGGGTAGTCGTTGTCGGTGCGAATCGCACCGCCGCTACCAAACACCTCCACCCGCTGGTCGTAGCCATAGACGGCGCGGCGGCTGTTCTCAATCGTCCCCAGCACGCCGTTGGCGAAGCGCAGGGTGACGACCGCTGTATCCACGTCGCCGGCCTCACCGATGGCCGGGTCCACCATCACCCCCGCCTGGGTATAAACCGCTTCAACCTCCGCGCCGACCAGATAACGCGCCATGTCAAAGTCGTGGATGGTCATGTCCAGGAACAGCCCGCCGGACACCTTCACGTATTCAATAGGCGGCGGGGCCGGGTCGCGGCTGATAATACGCAGCGTGTGGGGCTGGCCGACTTCGCCGTTCACGACGGCCTGG
Source organism: Anaerolineae bacterium (assembly GCA_026129165.1). GTDB lineage: Bacteria > Chloroflexota > Anaerolineae > Epilineales > JAHCIE01 > JAHCIE01. The sequence goes on along the minus strand of JAHCIP010000128.1, from coordinate 12,448 downwards.
CGGACACGGCGGAAGTTGGCGTCGAAGCGGCGGTTGAAGCCAATCTGGAGCTTGACGCGCGCGCGCTCCACCGCGGCCAGGGCCCCGTCAATCGTCGGCAGGCTCAGGGCGATGGGCTTCTCGCAGAAAATGTGCTTGCCCGCCCCGGCCGCCGCCTCGATGAGGTCGGCGTGGGTGTCCGTGCTGGAGCAGATGACGACGGCCTGAATATTGGGATGCTGAACCACGGCCAGGGGGTCGGTCGAGACGTGGGGGATGCCGAGGCTCTGGGCCGTCGCCTGGGCCGCCGCCTCGACCACATCGGCTACCATGAGAACGCGGGTCTGGGGGATGCGTTGGACGAGGTGCTGGGCGTGGAGGCGGCCAATCCGCCCCGCCCCAATCACGCCGAGGGTGAGAGACTGCGTTGTCATAATGAGGTATCCTTTGATGAGGCTTTGAGTTGAATTATACCCCCATCCCCCTATAATAACGGCCTACCCTATCACTCAGGAGCCAGCTATGCGCCTCGCCACTCACCGCCCGCCGGGCCTAGTCCTCACCGACCACGAGTTCCGCGTCCCCCTCGACCATGCCGCGCCCGACGGCGAAAGCATCACCGTCTTCGCCCGCGAAGTGGTCGCCACGGGCAAAGAGGTGGCTGACCTGCCCTGGCTGGTGTTTTTCCAGGGTGGGCCGGGCGGCAAGTCGCCACGCCCGGAGGCCCTCGGCGGCTGGATGAACCGCGCCACCGACGACTACCGCGTGCTGCTCCTGGATCAGCGCGGCACGGGCCGCAGTACGCCCGCCAACCGGCAGACGCTGGCCCGGCGGGGCGACGCGGCCGCCCAGGCCGACTATCTAGCCCACTTCCGCGCTGACTCGATCATTCGCGACGCGGAGGCGATTCGCAAGGAGTTACTGGGGCCAGACACCAAGTGGAGCATCCTGGGCCAGAGCTACGGCGGCTTCTGCGTCCTGAGCTACCTGTCGCTCGCGCCAGGGGGCGTGTGTGAGGCGATGCTGGCGGGCGGGCTGCCGCCAGTGGACCGCCCGGCCGATGACGTCTACCGCCTGACCTACCAGCGCGTCCGCGACAAGAACGAGCGCTACTTCGCCCGCTACCCCGACGACCAGCCGGTTGCCCAGGCCATCGTCGCCTATCTTGAGAGCCACGCCGTCACCCTGCCCAACGGCTCGCCCCTGACCCCGCGCCGCTTCCAGACGCTTGGCGCGATGTTGGGCCGCAAGCACGGCTTCGAGGGGCTGCACTACGTGCTGGAGGAGGCGTTGGTGGAGGGAGCGGAGGGCGAGACGCTTAGCGACACGTTCCTCCACGCCATGATGAATGCGACCTCGTTCGCTGGGAATCCCCTGTATGCGGTGCTGCACGAGGCCATCTACGCCCAGGGTGAGGCGACACGCTGGGCGGCCGAGCGCGTCCGCGCCGAGTACCCCGAATTCGCGCTGCGGCCCGGCGAGCCGGTCCTCTTCACAGGTGAGATGATCTACCCCTGGATGTTTGAGGTGGACCCGGCCCTGCAACCCCTCCAGGCGGCGGCCGAACTATTGGCCCAGCGCGAGGGTTGGCCCCGCCTCTACGACGCCGACCGCCTGCGCGCCAACACCGTTCCCTGCGCCGCCGCTATCTACTATGACGATATGTATGTCGAGCGGAGCTTCTCGCTGGAGACGGCGCAGACCATTCGCGGCTGCCGCGTCTGGTTGACCAACGAACTCGAACACGACGGCATCCGTTCTGACGGAGAACTGGTCATGGGCCGGCTGATAGATATGGTGCGCGGAGTGCGGTAAAAGTTCGCCCAGGGCAGGCACATAGGCCTGCCCCTACGTCCTTTGCTGTTCTTATTTCCGGCCCAGGCGCTCCAGCAGCTTGCAGTAGGCGACCTGGCCGCGCTCGAAGCTTACCAGGCGGAAGAACTCGTCAGGGGCGTGGAAGCCTTCATCGTTTAGCCCGAAGCCAAACGATACCGAGTAGGCCTTCAGGTGGCGCAGGAAGATTTCGGTGACGGGCACGCTGCCGCCCATGCGGATCGCGTACGGCTCGCGCCCGTACACCTCGCGCAGCACGTCTCGCGCCGCCTCGTTGCCTGGGAAATCCGCTGGCATCAGGTAGGGGTACGCTCGGAACGCCAGCGGACGCACCTCAACCTTGACCCCCGGCGGCGTGTGCGCCGCGACGTGGCGCTCAATGAGGCTGACGATTCGGCTGGGGTCCTGGTTGGGAACCAGGCGGCAGGTAATCTTAGCGTGGGCCTCGCGCGGTAGCACCGTCTTGACGCCCTCGCCCTGGAACCCGCCCCACATACCGACGATTTCTAGGGTGGGCCGCGCCCACAGCCGTTCGAGTGGCGTAAACCCCTCTTCCCCGAACAGCTCGTCAATGCCTAGCTCGGCCTTATAAGCCGCCTCGTCAAAGGGAACCTCGGCGATCTGCGCCCGATCCTCCGCGCTGGGTGTCACGACAGCGTCGTAGAAGCCCTCGATGGCGATGCGGCCATTCGGGGTATGCAGCGAGGCCAGTACCTCGGCCAGGGCGTGCAGCGGGTTGGCGACCGCGCCGCCGTAGAGGCCGGAGTGGAGGTCGGTGGTCGCGCCGGTGACGTCAATCTGGACTCCACAGCCGCCGCGCAGCCCCACCAGCAAGCCCGGCTCGTTCTCGCCCCATTGTCCGCTGTCCGAGTTGATGACCAGGTCACAGGCCAGCAGATCCTTGTGCGCTCCGACGAAGTCGGGCAACTGGGGGCTGCCAATCTCCTCCTGTCCCTCGAACATGAACTTGACGTTGAGCGGCAGCTTGCCCTCGGTCTTCATCATCGCCTCGACGGCGACGAGGGTGAGCAACATGTTGCCCTTGTTGTCCGACGCGCCGCGCGCGTAGACTCGCCCCTTGCGGATTGTCGGCTCGAAGGGCGGTGTAGTCCACAGGTTAACCGGGTCCACGGGCTGCACGTCAAAGTGGCCGTAGACCAGGATGGTGGGCTTGCCCGGCGCGTGGAGCCAGTCGCCGTAGACCACGGGATGGCCGCCCGTCGGCAGGACCTGTACGTTCTCGATGCCCGACGCCTTCATGCGACGGGCGACCCACTCGGCGGCGGTCTGGACATCGCCCGCGTGGTCGGGCAGGGCGGAGATGCTGGGGATGCGCAAGAAGTCGAGCAACTCGGCCTGGAAGCGCGCGTGATTCGCTTGTAGGTAGCTTTCCCACTCCGGCATGGTCGCGATCTCTCTTTCCGTGTTAAGCGGGTTTCTCAGTGTCCCACCAGCGCGACAGCCGGCCCTGCGCCCGGCCCGGCGCGTCGGCATAGTGGGAGATGTCGTTGAACAGCATCAGGCGGGCGCGGACCGGGTCTTTGAAGTCCAGGATGTTCAGGCAGGCCGGCTCCTGCCCCAGCCGGTCGCGATAGCCGCGTGGGTCGAAGCCCAGCAGGCTGCTAATGAGCAGGCGGATGGTGGCCTTGTGCGAGACCAGGATGACGTTTTCGTCGTGGTGCCGCTGGACAACCGCACGCACAACAGGTAGGGCGCGGGCCAGGACGCTCAGGCCCGACTCGCCGCCTTCGGGCGCGAAGGTGAACGGGTCTTCCTCCCACCCCGCGTACTCCTCGCCAAATTGCGCTTCCACCTCGGCGCGGCTGAGGGTTTCCCAATGGCCGTGGTGAATCTCGCGCAGTCCGTCAGCGGGGATGGGTGTCAGGCCGTGCGGGCGAGCGATGATCGAGGCTGTGTCTAGCGTCCGCTTCATCGGGCTACAGTAGACGGCGCTGATGGGGTCGTCCGCCAGGCGCAGGGCTAACATCTGGACCTGATGACGCCCCTCGTCGGACAGGTCCACATCAATCGCGCCAGCAAAACGGTCTTCCAGGCTCAAGGTCGTTGCGCCGTGGCGCACCAGGTACAGTCGCGTCGTCATAGGCTCCCCTTACCCCTCCTTTGTCGGGGCCAACTATGTAGGGGCAGGGCGTCCCTGCCGGTTGCTTCAGTCGGGCGGCGCAACCCCGCCCCTACCGCATTATCTGGGCGGTTTCGAGCGCGTGGACATACGCCACCGTCTGCGGCCCTTCAGGCAGCACAGCCACACGCGCCTGGGGGCCATACTTCTCCCGCACTCGCGCCACGGTCGCCTCGATGTCCCGACAGGGCTTAAACAGCGCCTGCGTAATCTGCTCATCCGTCAGGCCATCACTATAGACGTAGACGTCGGCTTTCAACTGGATGAGCGCCTGAATCTGGACCTGCCACTGGTCCTGCTCGCTAAAGCCCGGTCGCGAAATCAGGTCCAGCACGCCCCGCGGCGACCCGGCCTCGCGCAGCAGCGCCGCGTACTTGCCGTGGTTCGGGATACCGTCCTCGCAGGCCGCCGCCATGATGATGGCCCCGCCCGCGCGCACGATACGCGCCGCCGCGCTCATGCCTTTAACCGTCTGGTACAGGTTCTGGTCTAGCGGGTAGCCGCTATTGGTGGTCATCACAATATCGTATGGCTCGGCCACGGCGACCATGTTATGCTCGCGCACGAACGCGCAACCCGCCGCGTGGGCGGCCAGCAGGTCGCCGGCGAAGACGCTGGTGATGCGCTTGTCGGCGTTGAGGGTGACATTGAGCAGGAAGGTGGGCCGCGTCCTCAGCGCCACCTCGCGCATCTCCTCCCAAATGGGATTGCCCTCGGTCTGCGCCCACGTCGCCAGGGGGTGGCCGATCATAGCGTAGCTGTGGTTGGAGAAGACGCTCTCCCAGCCGGCCAGCGCTGGCAGGACGCCCTTGGGTCCGCCGCTGAAGCCGGCGAAGAAGTGCGGCTCGATGAAGCCGGTCAGGATGCGCACGTCGGCTTCCAGGTAGGCGCGGTTGATGCGGACCGGGTTACCCCGGCTCGTCACGCCGAGGGGGACCAGGTTGGCGTCATCGAAGGCGTTGTGCTGGAGACAGGGGTAATGGTCGACCACCTCGCCGCCCAGCATCCGGCGCAGCTCGGCCTCGGTCTGGGGGCGGTGCGTACCGAGGGCATTGAGGAGGGTAATGTCCTGGCGGCGGACGCCGGCGGCTTCGAGTTCGGCTAGCAGGACGGGCAGGAGGCGGTCATTAGGTGTGGCGCGGGTGATGTCACTGTGAGTAATCACCACTCGGTTGCCGGGTCTGACCAGGTCAGCCAGGGGCGGCGACCCTATGGGCTGGCGCAGCGCCTGGCGAATCGCGGCGGCTTCGTCCGGCGCGGCTGGGACAAAGCGGGTCTCAATCACGTCCACATCGGCGGGCAAGTTGACACGCAAGCCGTATCGGCCATAGGCCAGCTTTTGCATCCTTCCTCCTCGCCCGCTTCACTGCTGCCAGGCGAGCAACAAGACTTTAAGAGCACCAGAACTGAGATAACGATTGGGCTGGAACAGCAGTTCCTCGAGTTTATCGTAGTCGCGCGGCGACAAGGGATGCGTGTGGGCGGCGTTGTTGCGATAGTCTTTGACCTGGTCCAGGGCGTTGACAAACTCGGGGAATGACGACATGCTCCAGCACACCGTACAGGTGGATGGCCGGGGCGGAGTAATCCTGGGCCTCGATCTCGCCCAAGCGTTCGGCCAGGAACACCGCTAATCCGTCAAAGTGTCCCACGGCGGGCGATAGTCACCGTGGTCTTTCAGAATCTTGCGCGCCAGCGCCCGCTCATCTTCGGTAAACAGGGAGGCAAACTCCGGCTTGAGCATTAGCGCCTCAATGGACAGGTCGAGACGGTGATGTTCCCACAGCGTCTCCAGTCCCTGCGACGTCTCACCGGGCATGTACAGCAGCCGCCGTGCCGCATCAACCGCCCCGTATTGATTGACCATGTTGAGAGCGCGCCGGGGGTTATACCCTAAGGCGCCATGCATCTCCTTAAAAGCATCCCGCACCGCACTCTCAAATGCTTCCTGAGCCTCACTCATTCAACACCTCCGACAGCGATAGCCTGGCCCGTCGCATCAAGCCGCCCCTCAGAGTATCCTTCTGGTAAACCCCGTCACTAACTGGGCTAGTATACCAAGCTTACTGAAATTGGGCAAAGCCAGTTTTGGGCTGAAGCAGGCCGCCGAAGCCATACTATGCGAAGCTTCCGTGGAAACCTGGCGCGGCTTGACGGCAGGCCGGTCGTCTTCGCCCCGCGCCGTCGCTTGCTCCAGTTCCCGCGACAAAAAGTAGTTGAGGCCCGTCCGAATCGCGGCGATGGCTGGGCCAGCAGCCCGACCTACTCCCAGGTGGGGCGCGACGGCGGTGTACCAGGATGTCCGCGCCGAGCAGAAACTCCAGCCCTAGCGCTAGCGACCGCCCCAGCGTCAGCCGAATCGAGTCCTTGAGAACCTGGCCCATCGGTCCGCGCACCGCATCCACGATAAACGTGATAAGCGCGCGAACCATGGCATACCCGATAACCAGGCCGCCCTACGCTTCCGCCAGTCGGGCCAGCAGTTGCGTCCCGCTCTTGACCAATTCTTCCATCACCCTTCCTCTCTCTAGCTTATGAATGCTACCGATTTATGCCTGCGCCTCGACGTCACTGGCCTTCCCTTCATCATCGCGCAATCCGATCATCTTCGGCTGGTCCGATTGGAGTTCCGCATCCACGCGGCCGATTAAGTCCCGATAGGCTTCCTCGGAGATGACGCCATCACGCAATAGCTCGTCGAGCATGCTGCGTTGGGCGCGCAGCCCCTCCCGCAGTACGCTCTCGGTCTCTTCCGCCTCCAGCTCCGGGTGGCGCCGCAGCAGGTCGCGGATTTGGGCCTGCAAAGCCGCTTCGGCGGCTTCTAACCGTGGCCCTACCGTCTCCCAGACATTTAGCGGCAACTGCTTGTGAGCCTGGAGACGGCGGAGTTGGTCAATCCCCGCCCGTACCGCTAACAGCTCGCCGCGGGTTCGCTCGTAGGCAAGCCGGTCGGCTGAGCGTTCCACCAGCCCCAGCCGCTTGAGCAACAGTTGCATCGTCGTGCCCTGGACCAGGAGGGTAAAGAGGACGACCCCAAAGGTCATCACCCGCAGCAGGTCGCTATAAGTGAGCGCGGCTGGCAGGCTCAACACCAGGGCCAGGCTGATGGCGCCGCGCAAGCCGCCCCAGAACAGGACATGGCGGTACGGCATCGGGATGCGTGAGCCTGGGCGGTCCAGGAGCCAGAGCAATCCGTAGATGACAAGACGCGAAATGATTACCGCCACGACAGCGATAGCGATAGGCTCGGCCTGAGCGGCTAATTGTGACAGGTCTATCTGGAGGCCAATCAACAGGAAGACCATCGAGTTGGCGACAAAGGCCAGGTACTCCCAGAAGTTGAAGAGGACAATCTTGGTGGTCGGTGACATGCCGCGTGGGCCGAGATTGCCGCTGAGAATACCGGCGGCGACCACCGCCAGTACGCCGCTGACGTGGAGGCGATCGGCGACGAGATACGCGCCATAGGCCAGCACCGTGGTCAGAGTCGTTTCGATCAGATAGTCGTCTACCAGGGCAATCACCCGCGCAATGAGCCAGCCCAGGACGAGGCCGACGGCGACCCCACCGGCTGAAACGACCAGAAAACTGCTCAGGCTGGCCAGGGGATTGAACTGGTTGGTCAGGACAATCGCCAGCATCAGGTTAAAGATGACAATGGCCGTCCCGTCGTTGAACAGGCTCTCACCTTCAACCAGGAGTGTCAATGTCTTGGGCGCTCCCAGCGACCGAAACAGGGCGACGACGGCGACCGGGTCGGTGGCGGAGATGAGGGCGCCAAAGAGGAGCGCGGTCGGCAGCCCAAGGGGCGTTCTCCAGGCGACAATCAGCCCTACAATCAGCATGGTCAGGAGGACCCCAGGCACCGCCAGGGTGATAATCGCCTGCCACTGCTGCCGCAGACGCACCACGTCAATATGGAAGGCCGCCTCGAACACGAGAGGCGGCACAAACAACGCCAGGATAAGTTCAGGGGTGAGCTCCAACCGCGACTCCGGCTGGAGTGTAATCAGCAGCCCGACCAGCACCAGGGCGACGGTGTAGGGGATGCGCAGGCGGCGCACTCCGATGGCGATGATGGAGGCCAGGAGAAGCAATTCGATGATGAGGGTTTCGGCGCGCAGAAATGACTCCATCTCGCGTTCCTTTCAGACGGGCCTTCATAGAGCGAACGGCCCGCCTCTTGTAAGGCTGCACAGAGTATGCCATTGACGGTGGTAAAGGGCAATCACGATCCATGTGGCACGGGATATGCTGCCATAACAATGAATAGCAGGCAAGACTGGTCTGCCATAGCGAAAGGAGCGATGGATGTTCAACTTTGGTGATTCACCGCGTCAGGCGAAGCGGCAGGGGCAGGGGCAAGCCAGCCAGCATCAGTTTGAGGGCAACGCCGATTGGGCGCAGCAGATTCCGCCGCCCGACCAGTGGCGCTTCCGGTCGGCCTACGAGGACTATGGCTGGGAGCGGGGCCAATCGGTTTTACCCGAATTCCGCGACCCCAGCCTTCACGAACACGGACAGGGGCAGGGCCAGCCCAGTTGGGCGACACGCGGGCCGCAGACCGGGCGCGGTCCCAAGAACTACCAGCGCAGCGACGAGCGCATCCTGGAAGATGTGTGCGAGCGCCTGACGCAACACGGCCAGGTGGACGCCAGCGAGATTGAGGTGCGCGTCGAGAACGGCGCGGTGACGCTCAGCGGCACGGTGGACAGCCGCCAGGCCAAGCACATGGCCGAAGACGCCGCCGACAGCGTTTCGGGCGTCCGCGATGTCCATAACCAGTTGCGCGTGCAGTCGCGCTAGGACGCACGCCCCCCTCCCGAAGGCTACCGACCCTTCGGGAGGTGACGAGGGGGGGCTGGCATCAAAGTTGCTGCGGCGGCGGCATCTTACTCGTTCCATCATTGTTCCCCCCCTGAAGGAGGACCCATGGCTGAGACTTTGGTGGCCGTCGTCCCATTGGATGCTCAAATTGACGACATCGTGCGCGAACTCCAGACTGCGGGTATCGAAGACCTACGCTTTATAGTGCTGAGCGAAGCTTCCGCGTTCCCACAACTCAAGGGGTTCGCGTTGCAGCCGCAAGTCATGACTGTGTTGCAGATGCTAGAGAATGATACCAAGGCCAGCGTCGAGGGGCTAGGCGAGTTGATTGTGACCGGTGGCCCTGGCGGCTCGAATGCACAGCAATTCGTCACGCATCTCCTGGGCCAGCAGAGCCAGAACGGCGCGTCCCTGCGCCAGCATCTGCTGGACGGCCACGCGGTCCTCGCGGTCGGCGGCAGGCAGGACCAGGCCCGCTCGATCCTCCAACGGCGCAACGCGCTTCTGATGTAAATCCGACCTCGGTAGAGACGCGATAGATCACGTCTCTACCGAACCCTCCTCCTCATTTTTTCGTTGCCGCCCCGCCGCGTTCCCACTATAATTAAGCCTATACACCCAATTGCCGCACCTGTCTCAGCCAACACCCCCACGGGCAGCTATTCTCTGGATGAGTTGCCCGTCTAAGGATAACCATCTTGAGCGCACTCACCAACGCCCTTGACACCATTCAGTCCATTGACAATGTTCTGACTCTGTTCCGCGAGCGCAACTACGTCACCGAGCGCGGGCTGGCGACGTCCATTTTTCTGGCGCTGCGTATGGGCCGCCCTCTGTTTCTGGAAGGCGAAGCCGGCGTCGGCAAGACCGAGGTCGCCAAAGTCCTGACTGACATCCTCCATACCAACCTGATTCGCCTCCAGTGCTACGAAGGGCTGGATGTCAACAACGCCGTCTACGAGTGGAACTACACGCGGCAGTTGCTCGAAATCCGCCTGCTGGAAGCGGCCGGCGTGCGCGACCAGCAGGCCGCGCTCAAGGAGGTCTTCAACGAGGACTTCCTCATCCGCCGTCCACTCCTCCAGGCCATTGACTACGAGGGCGCGACACCCCCCGTCCTCCTGATTGACGAACTCGACCGCGCGGACGAGGAGTTTGAAGCCTTCCTGCTCGAACTGCTGTCCGACTTCCAGATCACCATCCCTGAACTAGGAACAGTGCGCGCGCCACGGCCGCCGGTCGTCGTCCTGACCTCCAACCGCACGCGCGAAATCCACGACGCCCTCAAGCGCCGCTGTCTCTACTACTGGATTGACTACCCGAGCCAGGCCAAGGAACTCCAGATCGTCAAGGCCAAAGTACCCGGCGCGCCTGACTTACTGGCTCGTCAGGTGACGGCCTTCGTCCACGCGCTGCGCACCATTGACCTCTATAAGCTGCCCGGGGTGGCCGAGACGCTGGACTGGGCCGCCGCCCTCGTCGCCCTCGACCAGCCGAGCCTGACGCCCGAAGTGGTGGATGATACGCTGGGCGTCATTCTCAAGTATCAGGACGACGTGCAGAAGGTACGCGACCTGGGCCTGGCGGGGATGTTGGACCGCCTGAAGCTCAGCGGAATCTAGAATATGCCGACTCAGTCCGAAGCATCAGCCGCGTGGCAGCGACAACTCGGCCAACTAGCGGAGCAGCACAGCCAGGGGCGGCAGGGGCAGGGTCTACTCAACCACTTGCTCCTGTTTAGCCGCCTGCTGCGCCGACTCGGCGTCAAGGTCATTACCTCGCAACTGCTGGACCTGCTCGCCGCCCTTGACTACGTGGACGTCACCAACCGCGACGACTTCTACTGGGCGGCGCGGTCGATTCTCGTCACGCGCAAGGATGACCTGCCCAAGTTCGACCAGGCGTTTGACCTGTTCTGGAAGCGCGCCCTGGCCCGCGACGTGCCCGACTTCTCCGGGCTGCTGCCCCAGACCAACGCCCCGAAGCGGCAGCAGCCCCCGCCCGGCCAGCACGCCGCCCACTCAGCCCGACGATAAGGCCAAGCAGCGCACGATTGCTCCTGGCCTGAGCCTGGCGGCGACGAGGGCCAGAGGGACAGGGCGAGAGCCAGACCGAGACGCCCGACATGATTGTGGCGGCCAGCCCGTTCGAACTGCTGCGCCACAAGGACTTCGCCCACTACACCCGCGACGAACTCACCCTGGCGCGGCAACTCATGCAGGATATGAACTGGGAACTGGGCTGGCGGCGGACGCGCCGCTTCAAACGCGGGCAGGGCCGCCGGCTGGACCTGCGGCGCAGCCTGCGCAAGAACACGCGCTTCGGCGGCGAGATGGTCGAACTGGCGTGGCGCGAGCCAAAGTTCAAGCCCCGCCCGGTCGTCGTCATCGCCGACATCAGCGGCAGCATGGAGCAATACTCGCGTATCCTGCTCCACTTCATCCACACCCTCTACCAGGGCATGGAGAACGTCGAAGCCTTTGTCTTCGGCACGCGCCTGACACGCATCACCCACGAGTTGCGCAGCCGCAACGTGGACACCGCCATCACCCAGGTGGCCCACGTCGTCCAGGATTGGGCGGGCGGCACTCGCATCGGCGAGAGCCTGCACACCTTCAACTACAAGTGGGGACGGCGGGTACTGGGGCGCGGGGCCATTGTCATCATCATCAGCGACGGCTGGGATCGGGGCGAGGTGCGCGTGCTGCGCGAGGAGATGGACCGCCTCCAACGCAGTTGCTTCCGCCTGATCTGGCTCAACCCGCTGCTCGGCATGGCCGGCTACCAACCGCTGACGCGGGGCATCGTCGCCGCCCTGCCCTTCATTGACGACTTCCTGCCGGTTCACTCGCTGCACAGCCTGGTCGAACTGGGCGACCTGCTCACGAGTCTGGGAGCCGCCCCTCGACCGTCACGGGCGCAACATGCGGCGGTAAAAGACTAAGGAGTTCAGATGCGTGACATTCTACCGACCGTCGAAAAGTGGCAGGCGAACGGCGAGGACATCGCCGTCGCCACGGTGGTCAAAGCGATGGGGTCGTCGCCGCGCCAGTTGGGGGCCAAGATGGCCGTGACGCGGTCGGGCGACATGGTCGGCTCGGTGAGCGGCGGCTGCGTCGAGGGGGCGGTGTTTGAGGAGGCGCAGAAAGTCCTCAAGACGCGCCAGCCCAAGCTCGTCCGCTACGGCGTGGCTGACGACCTGGCCTGGGAAGTCGGCCTGGCCTGCGGCGGCAGCATCGAGGTCTTCATCGAACCCCTCGACTGGTGAGGACCCATGCCGACGTATCATCTCTACCTGGAACAGGGCCCACCCGCCAAGCGCACAGGCGCGCGCAAGACGATGGTTCACGTCCTGGACCTGCTCGGCTGCGCCCCCAAGGCCAAGTCCGAGGAAGCGGCTTTGGCCCTCGTCCCGTCGGCCATTGAGGTCTACGCCCGCTGGCTGAGCGGCAGCGGCGAGGACATCGCTACCGGCCCGCTAGAGACCGTCATCGCCGAACGCTGGGAGGGGCAGCAGGATTGGGCGGGCCAGGGCTACATGGACGGCGCGTTTCAGGCGGAACTGGCGCCCATCGACGCCGACGAGGTCGAGCGCTACGTGCAGCGCTTCGAGGCCATGCGCCAGGCCATGACCGCCGCCCTGGACGCCCTCTCACCCGACGAGGTCGC
>JAHCIP010000127.1 GCA_026129165.1 Anaerolineae bacterium | reverse complement strand
CACCCGCGCCCACCTGACTCGCGCGGTGTATGAGGGCGTGGCCTACAACCTGCGCTGGATTCTGGACTCGATGGACCAGTTCTACGGCCTGCGCCCCGACCCCTTGCGCGTCATCGGTGGCGGGGCGCGCAGCCAGCCCTGGCTCCAGATTGTAGCCGACGTGACGGGGCGGCGGCTGGAGGTCGTGCCGCAGCCGCAGATTGCCGGGGCGGTGGGCGCGGCGATGCTGGCCGCCGTCGGATTGGGCCGCTACCCCTCGGTGGAGGCGGTCAAACCGGCCATCCAGGTGCGTGAGGTCGTGGAGCCGCAGTTGTCACATCAGGCGGCCTATGCCCATCTATACGCCGCCTTCCGCCAGGTCTACCCGGCCCTACGCCCTCTCTATCATAGACTAAACAAGGATTAGAATATGGATACCGATGCTGTTGCGGGCATGTTCGAGCAGGTGGCTCGCCTGTTGAAGCCCTACGGCGACGATTTCCCCCGCTACGCCCGTTTGCCCGAAACCGGTGCGAGCCGCGAAGCGATTCTCGGGGCGATGGAACGCCTCAAGGCCATCGAGCAGGAACGCTGGAAGCAGGGTCTCGTGTCGGGCACGGTCTACTACCGCGACCAGGAGCACATTGACTTCCTGAACCGCGTCTATGCCCTGAATTCGTCGAGCAACCCGCTGCACCCCGACATCTGGCCGAGTACGACCAAGTTCGAGGCCGAGATTGTGGCGATGACGGCGGGCCTGTTAGGCGCGGACCGCACCCAGGACGAAATCGTGGGCACGGTCACGTCGGGCGGTACGGAGAGCCTGCTGCTGGCGATGAAGACGTACCGCGACTGGGGCCGCGATACCAAGGGCATCACCGCGCCGGAGATTGTCGCGCCGACGACGGCCCACGTCGCTTTCGACAAGGCAGCCGACTTGTTTGGCCTGCGTCTCGTCCGCGTGCCGGTCGGCCCCGACTTTCGCGCCGACGTAGCGGCCATGACGGCGGCGATGACGCCCAACACCGTCGCCCTGGTTGGCTCGGCCCCACCGTACCCGCACGGCCTGGTGGACCCCATCGAAGAGTTGTCGGAGGTCGCCCGCGAGCGCGGCCTCGGCTTCCACACCGACGCCTGCATGGGCGGCTTCATCCTGCCCTTCGCCGAGAAGCTCGGCTACTCCGTGCCAGCCTTCGACTTCCGCCTGCCGGGTGTCACATCCGTCTCCGCCGATACCCACAAGTACGGCTATGCCGCCAAAGGCACGTCGGTCCTGCTCTACCGCGGGGCGGACCTGCGCCGCTATCAGTACTTCGCCGCGACGGACTGGCCCGGCGGCATCTACTTCTCGCCCACGTTGGCTGGCAGCCGGCCTGGCGGCTTGAGCGCGGCGTGTTGGGCGGCGTTGGTGTCCATCGGCGAGGCGGGCTACCTGGCGGCGGCCAAGCGCATCCTGGAAACAGCGGCCTATATCAAGACGGCCATCCGCGCAAATCCCGAATTAGAGGTTATCGGCGACCCGCTGTTCCTGATTGCCTTCCGCGCCCACGGCTTCAGTATCTATCAACTGGTGCAGGCGATGGCCGAGCGCGGCTGGCGGCTGGATGGCTTGCTAGGGCCGCCCGCCGCGCACTTCTGCGTCACCCTCGCGCATACGCAGCCGGGCGTGGCGGAACGCTTTAGCCAGGACTTGAGGGCGGCCGTGGAGTACGTGCGCCAGCATCCCGACGCCTCGGAGGGCCTGGGGCCGCTGTACGGCCTGGGCGCGTCGGTGGAGATGCGGGAGGTCGCGCAGGGGATGCTGTTTTGGTGCCTCGATATGCTGTATCAGGTGTAGGGGGATGGGAAGAAGGGGAAGACCTAGGAAGAGGCTGGGAGGGAAGACAGGGGGTGCGCCGAAGGGCGACCCCCTGTTGTATTTCAGGCCGAATGGGCGCAGCGCGCCACAACGTCGAGCAGCCTGGAAATGTCAAACGGCTTGGGGAGAAATTCGTCGGCCCCCGCTTCCTGCGCCATGCTGGCCCCGTGCGGGTGAGCGGAGCTAATGACGATGGGAATTTGCCGGGTCGCCTGGTGCTCCTTCAAGCGGCGGGCAATCTCGCGACCATCATAACCCGACATAAGGATATCGAGAATGATGACATCCGGTGTCCAGAGATCGACCTTGTCCCACACCTTTTTACCATCGTGGAGGGTTTGGACCGTATACCCCTCGTCCTCCAGGGTCAAGGATATGGCCTCGGCGATGCTGGGGTCATCGTCCACAACCAGAATGCGTTTGCCCATGAGTATTCGTCCTCGTGACGTAAGCCAGCGGTGTAGATCAGGGAAGTGATGATGGCGTCGCGGCGAGATGTTTCGGTAGACTAAAGGTGAAGGTGGAGCCGCGCCCTGGCTCGCTGATAACCCAGAGCTGGCCGCCGTGTCGTCTAATAATCTCGGACGAGATATACAGGCCCAATCCGAGACCAGGATAGGTGCGTTCGCGGGTCCCATCCACACGAAAGAAGCGGTCGAAGATTTTGGCCTGGTCGGACGGAGGGATCCCAATCCCGAAGTCTTGCACGCTGACAATGACCTGGTCGGGCGTGTCCTCGAGCCGGACGATGACAGTGTCGGCGCCGGGCGAGTATTTAACCGCGTTGGTCAGCAGGTTCAGGATGACCTGCCCAATGCGATCCTGGTCGCCAACGACCGGGGTGGCGAGGTCGCCCTCGATCACAATGCCGTGGGCGTCGGCTGTAGGCTGGATGTCGGCGACAATCTGGTGAACACAATCGACAAGGCTGAACGCTTGGGCCTGCAGTTCCAGCCGGCCGGCTTCGATGCGCGAAACGTCCAGCAGGTCGTTGACTAGCTCGGTCAGCTTATCTATTTGCTGCTCTGTCTTGTCGAGATAGCGGCCCGCCGGCTCGTCCTGGAGGCGGTTGAGGCGTTTGCGGAGCAGTTGGGCAAACACCTTGGCGCTGGTCAGGGGTGTCTTGAGCTCATGGCTGGCGACGGCGATGAACTCATCTTTCTGCCGTTCCAACCGCTTGCGGTCGGTAATGTCGCGCAGAATGCTCAACAGAACCCGCTCACCGCCCATATCCGCGCCAATGGAGCTAACCTCGACCGGAAAGGTAGACCCATCGCGGCGGCGGTGCACCGTCTCGAACAGGATGCCTGACCCATCGGCCCGCGCCATCTGGGCCTCGATTTCAACTGAGGTTACTGGCGCGCGAAGGTCATAAATACTGAGGCTGAGCAGCGTGTCCCGGTCATAGCCATACGCCTCGATGGCGGCCTGATTGGCTTCGATGATATGGCCGTCGCGGCGCACGAAGAGGACGATGTCGCGGGCG
Source organism: Anaerolineae bacterium (assembly GCA_026129165.1). Taxonomy (GTDB): domain Bacteria; phylum Chloroflexota; class Anaerolineae; order Epilineales; family JAHCIE01; genus JAHCIE01. Next base: position 12,265 of record JAHCIP010000127.1, on the reverse strand, counting down.
CGTTCTGATAGGAGTTGATAACGCTGGAGAATGTCTTCGGCTCGTTTGCGCTCGCTGATGTCGTTGAGCACGGTCAGGACACAGGGCTGACCGTCAATCTCGATGACCTCGGCGGAGCAGAGTGCCGTCATCACCTGCCCATTCCGCATGCGGAACTCGGCTTCAACGTTGCTGATACTCTGGTTGTTGCGTAGGGCTTGCAAGCCCTGCTCGCGGTCCACTGGGTTGAGCCAGAGGTCGAGTTCCACCGGTGTCCGCCCCAGCGCTTCCTCACGGGTATAGCCCGTTAGCCGTTCAAACGTCGCGTTGACGTCAATCAAGCGGCCATCGGCGGCGGAAGTGATGGTCAAGATGAGGGGGCTGAGGCTGAAGGTCTTGGCGAAGCGGGTTTCGCTCCGTTTGAGCGCATGGCGGGCGGCCTCCGTCTCTTGTTGGGCTGCTTGGAGCGCGCCCATGAGCGTTTGCCGTTCCAGGTGCGCGCTGATACTCGCGGCCAGGTCCTGGAGTAGCGCCAGGTCGTCCGCTGTCCATGCTCGGGGCTGATGATCGGCGACGCTTAGCACCCCCAGTCGGTCTCCTTGCGTCGCCAGTAGCGGGACGCCGGCATAGGCAGCCATCCTCGGCTCTGGAGAAGCCGCGATGGAAGAGTCAGGTCGTGTGTCAGACAGCAGGACCGGCTGGCCCTGGGCCACCACGCGGTTGATGAACAAGTGGAACGACGACACCAGACCTGTCTCACTCGCTATCTCGACCAGTCCCACCCCGCTCTGGATGACAGCGCCGGAGGTCTCGATAACAGAGATACAGGCCATGGGGACGTGCAGCAGGCGGCTCGCCCGATCCGTCCAGCGATCAAGCGTGCCCGCTGGCGTGATGGACTCTAGGACGTCGCCGCCATCCGCCGCGCGAGCGGCGTGGTGGGCGGGGCTGGAGTTAGCCGTCTCTCCCGATGGCATGGCAAACCTCAGACGGTAACAAACTCGCCTACGGCTGTCGTAGACGCGGATGGAATCATCATGGCCGAGACCTGTTATCTAATGTGGAATTACGGGGGCGGCAGGGCCAGGGAGGAGAGCAGCGCGAGGCTCACGTGGTATAGCCTAACTATACCACACAAGGGTCAATTATGGCAAAACCGACGCATGTAGACGTGACCACAGCGGAGAGCTTCCCCGCAATTTGTCAGGTCTGAATGATCAGCGCCACGCCGCCGGGGTATCACCGGCGAGGCCAAAGTTGAGGTTCAGGTCGGCCAGACCGCTACTATCTGCGTAGCGGAGCAGCCATAACCCTGTGCGGTAGACACCTGGGCTGACGACGCCGTCGTTATCCCAGTCGCCCACCAGGGCAGTGTCACTTGCCAGGCCATAGGTAAAGACAAGATCGGCCGGCCCATTGGTGTTGGTGTTCTTCAAGAACCAGATCGTTCCGCGCCGCACACCGATGGTATCCACCCCATCGCCGTTCCAATCGCCAGCCAACGCCTGGTCGCCTGGCTGGCCGTAGGCAAAGCTCGCGTCGGCCAGCCCACTCGTATTGGAATTGCGGAGATAGACGGCGGCGGTACTGGGGCGGAAGACACCAATGGTCTGAATGCCATCGCCATTCCAGTCTCCACACAGCGGTACATCGCCTGGGCTGCCAAACAGGAGGCTGGTTTGGGCATAACCAGTGGTGTTGGAGTTACGCAGGTAAAAGGCCGAGGTGGAGGGACGGTAGACGCCGACGGTGGCGAGGCCATCGCCGTCCCAGTCGCACAGCAATGGGATGTCAGTCGGTAGGCCGTAGCTGAACACGCTATCGGCCGCGCCGCTCGTCAGCGACGAGCGTAGAAACCATGTGCCCTGGCGATACACCGCCGGCTTTATAGGCCGCCGCGAGCCAGCCGCCGTCGGGGTGGGCGTTGGCGAGGCGGTGACAGCCGTACCAGTGGGCGCGACGGTCGCACTGGGCGAGGGGGAGGGCGTGCGTGTTGGGCTGGGCGATGCGGTCAAGGTTGCTGTAGAAGTAGGGCTGGGGGCGATCTGGACACAGTTGTAGCAGACCAGGGCAAAGTCCTGATCGGTGGGGTCGCCGTTGTACGGGACGCCGTCGCCCGCAATATTGGCCGCCGTGATCCGCAACTCATAGACATCCGACGGGGCTGGCAGCAGAACCATTTCAACGTTGTTGCGAGGGTCGGCCATACCCCCCGGCGCGGAGACACCGCCGACAAAATAGTTGCCGTGATAGACCGTCCCGCCTTGGGACAGGGTCAGGTCAAGGTCATTGACCCAGGCGGCGGTGCGCCCTCCGCTACCGGGGCCTGGCGCGTCCGACCAGACCAGGGTGATGCGAAGGGGCCGCGTGCGGTCGGCGGGCTGAACCCGCTGGCTCCAGGTCTGACCGGAGGCGGTGAATAGAATCGTCTGGTCTACATAAAATGTGGGCTGGGCTGGCTGAACGACGTTGGTCAGACTGAGGCGGCCCCAGCCCTCACTGTTATTGGGGATAGGCACATTGGCGGTGGCCGTATCACCATCCTCGTTCGTCAGGTCGGTCGTCTGGTTGAGGAGGAGGGCCTTGAGCATGGCCGGGCTGGGGTTCTGGCCGGCGTGCGCGGCGCGCCACCACTGGGTCAGCAGGCCCGCCGCGCCGGTTACATGGGGAGCCGCCATGGAGGTGCCGCTACATAGCGCATAGGTTGGCCCGGTCGGCGGGGCGCCCTGGGGAAGGGTCAGGCAAGCGACGATGTCGGCCAACGACGAGCGGGTGGAAATCACGACCTGCCCTGGCGCGGCCAGGTGCGGATATAGCCGGCCGTCCTGGGTGGGGCCGCGACTGCTCGATGTACTGAGGGCTTCGGTATCACTGCCGCCTGGTGCGCCACTGGAGCTGCGGCCGTTGCGGGCGTTGGCGACCGTCAGGATATTCTTGGCCTCTTTGGTTGGGCCGGACGAGCCTGAGTTGCCCGCGGAGAAGACCGGCAGGAGCGGTTCGGCGACGGTGGTCGTATCGCGGTCGGCGTCACGCACCAGCAGGTCGTAGTCGCGGTCAACGGCCGTGTAGCCCTCACCTGCCGCGTGCAGGGTATAGCTGTGGTTGGAAGCGACCACCCCCTGGCGGACGAGATCGCGTGTGATACTCGGCTCGGCGTCGGCATAGTCACGCACGACGAGTTGGGCCCCTGGCGCGACGCCCAGCCCCATGCGAAAGCCTAGCGCATCGGTGGCGTCGAGCGTGCCGCTGCCGGCGATAATACCGCCCACATGCGTGCCGTGTCCGGTGTGGTCGGCCGGTAGGCCGATGGGAATGAGGCGCGCGCCGAGATCGGGGTGGGCGGTGGCGGCGACACCGGTATCGAAGCCCGTGTCAGCCAGTCCGAGACGCACCCCTGAGCCATCCAGCCCGCGCGCCGCCAGCCACGCGCTATAACCCGGCGAGGTCGGGATAGCCCCATCGGCGGTCAGTTGGTCGGCCATCTCATCATCGAGCGTTTTAGCCTGATAGGGCGTGACCCAGACCACGTCCGTTAATTGGGCGAGAGGTAGGAGGGCGGAGGCGGGTAGCTGGACCAGGGCCAGAGCGATGGCGTCGGCGGGCGCGGCCGCTTGTTGCATGACCAGGCGGCCGCCAAGATTGAGAATTGCTTTGATGGTGTGCTCGACCGAGTCTCCCATCGGCCCATCGTCAAAGATGCTGACGGCCACAGTCCCCATCTGGTTCGCGGCGGCGGTGGAGGTGGCGGGGGCGAGGAGGGCGGGGGACAGGCGATAGGCCGGCTCGTAGATGCCCTGCCAGCGCACGAAGGGCAGCTGGCGGAGGCGCGCCGCCTGAGCCGGTGTCATACGCACGATATAGGCATAGCTGGCCTGATATTGGACGACCTGCACGCCTTCGGCCTGAAGCGCGTCCAGCCAAGCGTCGTCGGTCGGCCCGCTGAGTTGCAGGAGATACAGGCCGCGTTCGCCCGGCGCGTAGGTCTTGCGTTGGGCCGACGGAATGGTCGGGTTGCCTTGCAGGGGGTCGAACTGAAAGCGGTTCAGGTACAACTGGTGGTCAAGAGCTGTCGGCTCGGCGTCGGCTTGTCCCAGCACGGGCGCCCAGACCGCCGCTAACAACCACAGACCACCACCCAGGAGGCCGCACACGAGGAAGAACAGGCGGACGGGTCGGAGTTGCCTGCTCTCGATTGTATCGGACACTCAATCCCCTCCACCTATACCAGGACAGCGGCGACTGCGCTCGAATCAGCGTCAGCAACCCGCCTCGGGTTCAGTCAGGGCAACCGCTGCGTGGGGAAGTTTACATGAGAGTGGGCTAATATCCAAACTGTGAGCGTGTTTGCTTAGCCGACGTAGCTTCACCTGGGGTAGAAGCCGCCGCCCGTTTTGCGGCCCAGGCGGCCCGCCGCGACAAGCCGCGCCTGGATCGGATGCGGGCGGAAGCGCGGCTCGCCAAACGTGGCGTCGTAGACTGACTGGGTCACCGCCAGGTTCACGTCCAGCCCGATGAGGTCCAGGAGTTCAAACGGCCCCAGACGGAAGCCTGCGCTCCGCACCAGGCGGTCAATGGTGGGCACGTCGGCCACACCGTCGCCCAGCAGGCGTAGCGCTTCGAGATAGAACGGGCGGGCGACGCGGTTGACGATGAAGCCGGGGGTATCCTGGGCGACGACGGGACGCTTGCCCCACCGCTCAGCCAGCGCGACGGTCGCCTGGATGACTGCGTCGGCTGTCCGTGCGCCCTGAACGACCTCGACTAAGGGCATGACTGGCGCTGGGTTGAAGAAGTGCAGGCCGACCACGCGCTCCGGGCGCTGCGTCGCGGCGGCGATGGCGGTGATGGAGAGCGACGAGGTGTTGCGGGCGAGAACTGCGCTGGGTTGAATGAGGCGGTCCAGTTCCTGGAAGAGGCGCTGCTTGAGGGTCAGGTCTTCGGGCGCCGCCTCGATGACCCAGTCGCACTCGCCCATCTCAGCCAACTCAGCCGTCGGGCGACAGCGGGCGGCCAGCGCCTCGACTTCGTCTGGCGCGCGCTGGCCTTTCTCAACTGACCGCTGCCAGAAGCCGCGCATGCGCTGGAGCGCACGGCTGGGCGCGTCGGGCAGGGCGTCATAGAGCCAGACCTCGTCACCGTGTTCCAGGGCTACCTGGGCAATTCCGCCGCCCATCGTCCCGGCCCCTATCAGACCCATCCGAGGCATCGGCTGTCCTCCTTCGGTCACGGCTGCCTGGTTGTTGATTATGATCCAATTCTCTGTGGTGGTCCAGTTCATGTGTCTTTTGTCATGGTTATTCCTGTAAGTCAGTCTTTTTATACTAGACGTCAATTATTATGAGGATTTCAAAAATAACTCTCCAGGGTATAGACAAAGCCGGTAACTCGTAGTATACTACAGCGGTATTCACACCCTCCGTGTTAGCCGATCGCCCCTGACCTCCGTCGTTCGGTTAACAAGAATCTCTCTTGTCAGCCCGTCTGAGGCAACGTTCGTACTCGACTGATAGGACAATTGATCATGATCGAGCAGTGGACCCGGGATGTCTTTGCTCAACACTTGCACACCCCATTTCAGGTCCACCGTCCCGCTGCTCCCACAGTGACTGTTGAACTGGTCCACCTGACTGATGCTCCCTCGTCGCCCGCCGTGGAGAGCTTCGCCCTCCTGTTTCGAGGGCCGCTGTCGGCCTTTCTGGGTCAGGGTATGTTTCGGTTCGAGCACGAGCAGATGGGCGCGGCGGACCTCTTTATTGTGCCGGTGGGCCGCGACCAGACTGGCTACTACTACGAAGCGGTGTTCAACCGTCTTCGCGGCTAGTTGACGATCTGTTCCGTCGCGTGCGCCGGAAGTTGACCCGATTTCTGCCCCAGCCTATAACTGAGCTGCGTGTTATCGCGCGGCTCGTGCCGCCATGTAAAGGGGGAATCAATGACCAAAGAAGTCTCCCGTCGAGAATTTCTCAAGGCCGCTCTGGTGACTGGCCTAGCGGTGGGGCTTCTGGGGACACCAGCGGGTCTGAATGCGGCCCAAGAGTTCTACGACGAACGCGGCGTCGGCGGCCTACCCTGGGTCGTCGGCCAGCGCCTGGAGGCTCTCCGCCAGGCGACTGCCGCCACCTTTTCACCCCTCATTGGAACTGGCTTCCACCTCAAGACAGCGACTGGCGTGGCGTCGCTCACCCTCATCGAGGTCAGCCCTGGCCAGTCCTATCCTACCCACGCCAGCTTCTCGCTCCTGTTCCGCGCCCCCTCGGGGGTACACCTCATCAGTGACACCTATACCGTCGAACACGCAACGCTTGGCACGCTCTACCTGTTCCTCTCGTCCATCGGGCCGTCGGGAGAGGTCTATGAAGCGTGCTTTACGCGCTTGCGGACCGGGGCTGTCTAGTCAGCCATATGCCTATGGCTATCACCTTGCGTCCGATGACCCCGGACGACATGCCTTTCTTGTATCAGGTCTACGCCAGCACGCGGCTGGAGGAACTCGCCCCGGTGGGCTGGACGCCGGAGCAGGTGGGCGAGTTCCTGACGCAGCAGTTTACGGCCCAGCACCAGTTTTACCAGGAGCACTATGAGAACGCGACCTATAATGTGATTATCGCCGATGGTCAGCGGGTCGGGCGGCTCTACCTGGCCCGCTGGCCGACCGAGATTCGCATCATGGATATCGCCCTGCTGCCCGCCTATCGGGGTCTGGGCATCGGATCGGCCCTCCTCCAGGCGATCCTGGAGGAGGGCGAGCGCACGGGCAAGCGGGTCAGCATCCACGTTGAGAAGGTTAACCCCGCCCTGCGACTGTATGAACGCCTGGGGTTCAGGCCGAGCGCGGACCGGGGGGTGTACTGGTTTATGGAATGGCAGCCGACGGTCCAGCCGTCTGATGTGACCCAGTGATAGGAGACCTACTATGGCCGAACCCTTCCTGTCTGAAATCCGAATCATGAGCTTTGGCTTTCCGCCCAAGGGCTGGGCGTTGTGCAACGGCCAGCTCCTGCCCATCAATCAGAACCAGGGGCTGTTCTCGTTGCTGGGGACAACCTATGGCGGCGATGGCCGCGTCAACTTTGGTCTGCCCAACCTCCAGGGCCGCGTTCCCATCCACATGGGCGCTGGCCACACACTCGGCGAGCGCGGCGGCGAGCAGGGCCACACCCTGTCCATCAGCGAGATACCCACCCACACCCACACGGCCGGGGCGTCGAGTAACAACGGGACGACCCCTATTCCAAGCGGTAACGTGTTGGCGGCGGCCAACAACCTGTACGCCGCGCCGACGAACCTGACTTCCCTCCAGCCTTCAACCGTCGCCAATGTCGGCGGCAGTCAGGCCCACCTGAACATGCAGCCCTTCCTGACCCTGTCGTTCTGTATCGCCCTGCAGGGCATCTTCCCCAGCCAAACCTAAGGAGGCGAGGATGGCGCAACCGTATGTCGGTGAAATCCGCATGTTCGCGGGCAACTTCGCTCCCGCCGGCTGGATGTTCTGCGAGGGCCAGTTGCTGCCCATCTCGGAGTACGAGACCCTGTTCAACCTCATCGGCACGACCTACGGCGGCGATGGGCAAAGCACCTTCGCCCTGCCCGACCTGCGGGGTCGCGTGCCCATTCACTTTGGCAACGGCTTTACCCTAGCCGAGACCGGCGGGGTCGAGGATGTCACCCTCACCGTCAGCCAGATTCCAGCGCACAGCCACCCCTTCCTGGCGACGACGAACCCCGGTACGACGACCAACCCCAACCCCAACCTGCCGGCCGACTCGCCCAACGTCGGGCTATATATCGAGGATGTCACGGCTGTCAATCTCAACGCGCAGGCTATCAGTTCGGTGGGGGGCAGCCAGCCCCACACCAATTTCCAGCCCTACCTGTGTGTGGACTTCATCATCTCGTTTGGTGGCATCTTCCCCTCGCAGACATAAGCGCAGGAGGTTTCCAATGGACCCCTTTTTGGCTGAGATTCGCATCTTCCCCTTCAACTTCGCCCCCAAGGGCTGGGCCTTCTGCGACGGTCAAATTCTGCCGCTGTCTCAGAACACCGCCCTCTTCTCGCTGCTCGGCACGACCTACGGCGGCGACGGCAAGAGCAACTTCGCCCTGCCTAATATGCAGGGCAATACGCCCATGCACCCCGGCCAGGGGCCGGGCCTGTCGCTCCATGACCTGGGTGAGACGGGCGGGTCGGAGACAGTGTCACTGCTCGAGTCCGAGATTCCCTCGCATTCCCACGCCCTGCGCGCCGCGTCGGACCCGTCCGATGTGCAAGGCCCCTCGCCAGCGCGCTCCATGGCCCGTTCGGCGCCCGGCTTTGCCTACACCAATACGACTCCGAACACGACGCTCTCGGCCAACGCTCTTGCTCCGGCGGGGGGCGACCAGCCCCACAACAATATGATGCCGTATCTCACGCTGAACTTCTGCATCGCCCTCCAGGGCCTCTATCCGCCTCGCACCTAGCCATCCGATGAACCGCCTGACGGCTGCGCAGCCGTCGGGCGGGCACGCTGGGGGTACTGAACGAGTCCGGTTGGTCGCGGACCGAGAATAGCAGTTCCACACGCGCTGGAATATGCCGTTGTTGCTTCTGTCAAGCGCAGGGAGGTCAGATGAGAAGAGCGCCACTCTGGATTGTGACTCTCGCCATTCTCACCCTGGTAGGGGTGGGAGTGGGGGTGCTGCACGCCGTGACGCCTGGCGGTCTGAGTCGGCTGGCGCCGTCGGTGGTGGGGGTTAGCGCGACCAAGCAGGCCGTGGTCGTTGGGGGCGGGCCTGCCAAGCCCGGTGACATCCTCCAGTACACCGTGGTCGTCACGGCCAACGGCATGGACGCCTCGAACGTCAGCCTCACCGATGCGCTTGACACGAATACGAGCTTCGTTTCCGGCTCGCTCAAGACGACCCCCATCGCCCGGCCCGACAGCTACACCGCCATCGGCAACGTCGGCATCAGTGTGGTGGCCCCCGGTCTACTGACCAATGATAGCGACCCGGACGGCGGCGCCTTGACAGCCAGCGCGGGCGCGACGAGTATGCACGGCGGCAATGTGACGGTGAACCTCGACGGCAGCTTCACCTATAATCCACCCGCTGGCTTCACCGGCGCCGATACCTTTACCTACACCGTCACCGATGCGGACAACAACACGGATAGCGCCACCGTCACCATCGCTGTTAGCGGCCTGGTCTGGTTTGTCAACAGCAGCGCCACGACAGACGGGGATGGCCGGCTAGGCTCGCCCTTCAAGTGTCTCGCCGGCGCGGCGGCGGACAACTGTTTCAGCGCTCTGGCCGCCGACGACCCCGGCGACACGATATTTGTCCATAGCGGCGCGTACACCGGCGGCCTGACGCTGCTGGATGGTCAGCGGCTTGTCGGCCAGGGAGCGACGGCCAGCCTCGCCTCGCTCGCCGGCTTAACCGTGCCGTCCTACAGCCTCCCGCTACCGACCACGAACGGGACGCGCCCGACCCTGACGTCCAGCGGGATCAACCTCACCGTCGGCTCGAACAACCTGGTGGGCGGTCTGACCCTGAGCAGCAGCGGCCCGGCGGGTATCAGCGGAGCCAATGGCGCCAACCTGACCGTGGCCGACGTAGAGATTGGTCCGAACATGGGGACGGGGCTGCTGCTCGCCAATGTCACAGGAACAGTCTCGATTGACCATACCACCCTCTGGGGCGCCAGCCAGGATAACGCGCGTGTGGTGAATACAAGCGGCGCCCTGACGCTGTCCATTACCAATAGCACGTTTCGCGATAACCACGCCGCAACGGGTAACGACGGCCTCCAGGTGCGAGCCGAGGGCAGCGCAGCTATCACCCTAGCCGTCACTGGCAGCACGTTCACAGCCAACCGGGGCGACCACTTCCAGGGGACAGCCCTGGGCAGCGCGCACCTGACCGTCGTCTTCACGGGCAATACGTTGACTGGCGGCCACCCGGCGGCGCTCGGCCAGGGCATCACGCTGGCCGGCGGCACGGCGGGCAGCACCGAGGTGGTACGTTATACCATCGCCAACAACACCATCACCGGGGCGACGCAAAGCGACGCGATTGTGGTCAACAAGGGGCAGGGCGCGGGCGACTGGAGCGGAACCATCGCTGACAATACCATCGGCGCGTCGGGAGTGGCCGATTCCGGCTGCGCGGGCAACTGCACGGGCATCCGTGTCGTCGCCAACGGCGCTGGTTCTCACACGGCGGCAGTACGCAATAATACGGTGCGGCAGACGACGGAGTACGGTATCGCCGCCTTCGCCCGCGATGGCAGCGCCGCCCTGAACTTGACCGTCACGGGTAATACCGTCGCTGAGCCGAGTGGAGGCTTTACCCTCAATGGCATCTTCGTCCAGTCCGGCGCGGTCTCGGCCGACACCAACGCTATCTGCGCCGATATCAGGACCAACATCGTCAGCGGAACCTGGGGCAGCGACCACCTTCGCGTTCGCAATCGCTTCGCCGGCACGAGCTTCCGCCTGCCGGGCTATGCCGGCGTAGGGAACGACACGACGGCGGTCGCGAACTTCCTGCTCGGCCAGAATACCGCAGCGACGGCCAGCGCCACGATCAATGGCAACGTCTTCGGCGCGGGCGCGGCGTGCGCGACGGCGGCCGAGCCAACGGCCAGCAAGGCGGCGCCAAGGGTCAGCCAGGTGGCCGGTGAAGTCGCCGAGACCAACGCGGCGGGCACGGCGCCCGCTGGACTGGGCCAGGCGGCGAAGCTGAACAGCGGCTTCCCGCCCAGCCTGAGCATCGGCGACCTTCCCAGTGGCAAGAGCGTCACCGTCACTTTCCGTGTGACGGTCAACAGCCCGCTCCCCATCCAGGTGGGGCAGGTGTGCAACCAGGCGACGATCAGCGGGACCAATTTTGCCGACGTTCAGACCAACCAGGTCTGCACGCCAATCCAGCAGCCGACGGCGACCCCGACGGCGACCGATACACCGACGGACACGCCGACGCCGACGGATACGCCGACGCAAACGAATACGCCGACCGATACCCCCACAGCCACCCTGACGCCGACGGACACGCCGACGCCGACGGACACGCCAACCAATACGCCAACGAATACGCCGACCAACACCCCGACGGTGACACGGACGCCGACAGCCACCAACACGCCGACGAACACGCCCACGGCGACCCCCACCGTCTGTGCTCTGTACCCCATCGCCCTCAACGCGACGTCGCTGGCGGGGAAGAACGTGGGCGATGTCTTGCCGGATATCCTCAACGGCGCGGGCCAGGGTAATTTTGGCTGGCTGGCGTGGACCAGCGACCAGACGGATAGCGCGCTGGTTACCAGCCTCACCCCGCCGGGCAACAGCCAGACTTATAGCAACCCGGCCAACGCCGCTGACCATATCCTCTCGCCTGGCGACCAGGTCCGAGGCCGGACGGGCGTGAATGATACGGCCCCTGTGCGGGCGGCCCTGGACCAGCTCAAGACGCTCGACATCATCGTGCCTGTCTGGAACACGTCTACAGGTAGCGGTTCGAACACCCTGTATCACGTGACCGGCTTCGCCAAGGTGCGCATTACCGCCTACCAACTGGGCAGCCAGAACAGTATCAGCGCCATCTTCAAGGGGTATCCCGCCTGCGGTAACTAACTGTCATCGAGACTGACAGCCCTGCGACTGCCCTCCACTTTCGGCCCGGCTGAGAGTGGAGGGCAGTTGCTCTTGGCGGGTATTTGACCAAGGGTGAGGTGTGAAATTGTGAATTCTGTAAGCCATTTACCGTACTGGCGGGTCTTTTCCAGGGCCGCAACGTTACTAACGTTGCTAACTTGTAGTATAATGGAAGTATACGGGTAAGTTGTTGAAGACCTGCGATCCGTGTTGTCCTGTTGCTCTGGAGAGGAGACCGCAATGCATCCTCGGTTTGTATTCTGGCTGTCCGCTGTCCTCCGTATTCTGACAGTTCTATCGCTAACCTTTGCCGGCCCATTGTCCGTGGTACGGGCTGAGGCACCCGCCGCGCCAGCCAGCGGGCCGGTTATCACCGCGACCAAGGTGGATCGCGTGGTGGTCGGTGGGTCAGAGGCCAACCCTGGCGATACGCTGCGCTATACCGTCACCATCTCTAACACGGGTGACTCGGCGGCAACGGGAGTTGCCTTTAGCGATATACTACCCGCCAGCCTCTCCCTGGTCCCCGGCTCTCTCAACACCTCGCCCATTGCCTTCGACCAGGGAGTGAGCACCCCTGAAGATACCCCCCTACCTATCACTCTGACGGGGTCCGATGCCGACGGCAACGGCCTCACCTATACTAT
>JAHCIP010000126.1 GCA_026129165.1 Anaerolineae bacterium | reverse complement strand
CGAGGATAGTGAGCAGCGCTTCTTGCGCCCAGTCCTCGGCTAGCTGCTGGATTTCGTCGCGGTCGAAATGGGTCAGGTCGCTGCGGTGGCGGGATAGATAGACATACACCGCCCGCAGCAGATAATCCCGCAGTTCCTCAAGGGCCTGCGTCTGCTCAGGGCCAGGGTTCTGTAGCGCCTGGAGCCATTCTTCGTTGGTACGGGACGGTACGCTTGCCATGCGTTCCTCAATGCGTAAGTGCATTTCACGATTATAGCATATCGGCCTGTGAAAGCGCAAAAACAGGCTGCGTCGCTCCTATCCCTGCAAGTTGCGTGCAAGGCGAAATCTCCCGAAGATTTCGAACCTTCGGGAGGTTGTCACCTCACGGAACCTGGATGGAGTCCTAGCCGCCCTGGGAATAGTTCTCGAAACGGTAACCGACGCCCGGCACATTTAGGATGTGTCGAGGGCGCTTGTGGTCTTCCTCGATTTCCTTGCGTAAGGCGCGAATGCGCTGATAGACCATTGTGGCTTCGCTCGGACCCTGAATCTTGAGGTTCCAGACGTGTTCGAGGATGTCCTCAGTCGTACAGACGTGCCCCGCGTTGGTGTACAGAAACGAGAGCAGGTCGTAATCTTTACGCGGCAGGCTCACCGCGCGGCCTGCCACCATCGCCCGCCGCGCGCTGCCATCCATGAGAATGCGCGGGATGGAGCGACACAGGTAGCCCCCGAAGAGGCTGGAGGCGATTTGCTTGTCCTCGGTCAGGTAGCCATAGCGCATCAGGGTCTTGGCATAGGGGCCGGGGCCATTGGGCGGCGGGTTGTTGTAGACCACACCGACCAGGACATCCCGTTCGCCCTGGCGCAGCGTGCGGCTGTTCCAGATTTGCTCAAACGTGTCGCGTAGGTCCATCGCCGTCTCAGCCTCCAACTCGGCCAGGTCCACGCGGCTATCTACGGCCATGTCATACAGCTTGGAGGTCACATGCTGGACAAAGGACGGCACGCGCCCGGCCAGGCGTCGGATGTCGCGGTCATACACCCTCAGGTCCACCTGGGTGGCCTGGGAGGTAGTGCGGAGGAATTGGTCAAACTCTTCGTCGGTCCAGTCGCCCAGCGTCAAGACCTGGAGGTTGTTGCCGAAGGGCGAGCCGCCATTGGTCGGCAAGCGCATGTCTTCCAGGTAGACGTGGGTCGCGGCGATCAGGATCGGCCGGCTGCGATTAGTACAGGCGCGTAGGTGGTCAAAGAAGTCGGCGGGGAAGGTGGCGAGCGCCTCAAAGTTGTCGAGCAGAAGCACCCAGTAGCCGGTGGAGTCGGCGATGACGTCCAGGATGGCGTCGGCCAGCAGCCAGGGGTTGGTCTGAGCCAGATCGAGACGAGCATCGGGCGCGTGGAGATTCACGATGCGGCCGAGGCGGCGCATAAAGTCCAATGGTTCTCGGATACGGTCGGTACAGTCAATGCTATCTATGGCTGTGACGACCCCCCGCAACTCGTCTTCGACATCGGGGAACATCAGGCTATTGAGGAGCGACGTCGTCCCCATGCGGGGCGGCGCCAGCACAATACTCGACCGTCCATTCTGGATGAGGCTGACCAACTCGCGGCGGGCCCGCGTGTGGCCGAAGTAATCTTCGGGCCGCCGAATGGGTCCGCCCCGGCGGTACGGATTGGACGGATGATTGCGGAATGGCATGCGCTCTTCTCCCTCTTACAGGTAGTCCGAGGACGGGTCTACCTGTCCCCCTACCAAGACGCTGACGAGCGGGTTAAGATGCTCTCCACTGGTCAATCAGATCCCGCAATTCACGATCCGCCCGATTGATCAACCAGCTACGCACCAGGTCCATGGTAAAGTCAATGCGGTCGGGCCGCGCGGCCTGGTCACTGTCCACGTGACCCCGCGATTTGAACCCCTCCAGCCAGTGCTCGCGGTCCTGTTCGGTCTCGATAAAGTCGCGCTGTTGGAGTTCGGTCAGCCACCGTTCGCGCTCGCGCTCGGGTAGGACGATTTTGTACTGCTGCTCCAGCCGCCGGAAGACTTCCGCCCGGCGCACAAAGCGGCGGCTGTCCAGCGTGGTCTTGGCGAGGGTCACCAGAATCAGCTTGTGCTCGGTACGGAGTTGGGCGTAGCCGTTGGCGATATTGCCCATCGCGTCCTGGACAACTTCGCGTAGAGCATCCGTCACATCTGTCATGTCAGCGAAGTTGCGCCGTTCGTTCTTGAGCCGGTCAAACAGGTAGTGGCAAATGTACTGGATGAAGTAGGGATGGCCATGCGTCGCGTCGAGGAGACGCTCGACGGCGAGGTCATCATACTCGATTTGACCTTCGACCGGCTGGCGAATCAGGTCATAGGCATCATCCGGGTCGAGAAAACCGATCTGGCGGCGGAAGGCCGTGTTGAACAGGATGGTCTGCGGGTTTTCGAGCATGGCCCGCACCCCGTGGGCGCCGGTAAAGATAAACGCCAGCCGCGTCTGATGTTGGAACAGGGCGCGGATATGGTCTTCCACCGCCTGGTCAATATCGCCCCGCCGGAACCGTTCCAGCAGCAGGTCGAACTCATCCAGCAGGATGACGAGGGTGCGCTGTCCCAGCGCGTCAATCACCGCCTCGATAAACTGGTCGAAGCGCGGGCCTGGCATCGCGCCAAACTCCTCAAGGCTCGGCGCGGTGAGACGAATCCCCTGTTTGACCAGTTTGTCGGTCAGCCGCTGCGCCAGGCCATAATAGAACTGCGACGTGCTGTTCATCCAGTACGACATGTCCTGGAAATCGACCAGGGCAAAGATATAAGCGCCATCGGCGAAGTTGGGTAGGCGTTCGATCTGATACAGCAGCGATGTCTTACCTGTGCGCCGCTCGCCATAGAGAATCAGTACATTGTGGCCGTGTTTACCAATCAGGTGGTCTACGATCCAGTTCAATGCCGTGCGGCGGCCGAAGAACATATCCCCCGTCTTGATGGGCGGCCCGGCGATATAGGGATTCAGGCCCAGCGGGCGATAGGTTTGAACCTCGCGGTAGAACCGAATACGGATGGTCTGATCCTGGTGCTGGAGCGCGCGGTTGGCGTCTTCATAGCGGATACGGAAGTTCAGCGAAGCCATGACCTCACGCTCGACGCTGGCGCCGAATTCGAGGCGATACGTCTGCCGCGCTTCGAGCTCGGGTAAATCCCACGCCATGTCGCGGATACTGAGGCCAGCCTGCTCTACCGAGCGGCGGTCAAGGGTGACGCGCACATAGCGCGCCGAGCCATCGCCCAGATTCTTGAGAGAGACGGCGACGGTCAGCGGGTCGCCATTGTGCAGCCGCACGTGGTCGGTGATGGGAAGTAGCACCAGGTCGGCTTCGCCGCTGGCTTCGATGATGGCGCGCCCAACCAGGTCCCGCCAGTGCTGAATGACGTCAACAAATGGGAGCAGGTCATACCGATTGTGGTCGAGTCGGTTCTCGAGGCCGGCGAGTTCGGAGTCTACCTGCTTGAGACCCTCGCGGCGCTGGCTAGCCGCCAGGGTTTCGAGGCCCGCCGCCGACAAGTTGGTCTTGACCTGAGTCGCCAGGCGGGCCAGCTCCAGGAAGACCTCCTGAACCTCCGGCCGCAGCCAGATCATTTGGTCGTGAATCCAGTACAGGTGGGAGGGCGCGTTCTCTAGATCGCGGACCGAATTGTATTCGTAAAATAGTTCCGCCGTTGAGTAGGCGTTTTTTAGCTCTGACCCATACCGCCAGCGGCCTAGCTCTGTCACGCGCGCGAGCGCGTCGCTCGGCTTGTGCCGCCTGACCAGGAGGGTATGCCAGACTCGCGCGACGCCGTAGGCCGGGTCTGAAGAGGTCTTGGCGCGGGCCGCCAATTCGCCGAGTAGTTCAATCATGGGCGGTCGGATATAGGACAGGTTCTCCTGGCATATCGCTTCGATGAGGGCGTCCACGGCGCGCGGCCCGGCCTGGCGTAACGTCGCCAGGGCTACCTTGTGGACTTCCTCGCTGGGGTCCCCTAACCCGATGATAGCCCGATCCACCGCCGCGCCAGGGTTCAGCCGGCCCAGCGTGTTGAGCAGTTCGGCGCGGGTCTCGGCGTCCGGTTCCTCCTCCAGCGCCGCCTGGAGCGACGGCGTGGCTCGTACTGGGTCGGCGTGAGCCAGGCCGCGCGCCGCCTCAATCCGAATGCCCGGATCCGGGTCGCGAAGCGCGCCGGTGAGATGGCTGAGCATCTCGGCTTCGGGCGCGCGGGCCAACATACGCACCGCCGCCAGGCGGACATCCGTACGGGCAGCCCGCAAGACGGGGAGTAGCGCCTGAACCAGAAGGGGCGTCAGCGTGACGGTGGGCATCTGGTCGGCCAGTTCGATGAGCCGCCCCTGGAGGTCGGGACGGTCGGCGACGGCGTCGAGTGCGACGGGCAGGACGGACGGCCCCAGGCGTAACAGGGCTTGTTCGCAGCGGCGGCGGACCTGGAGGCGGGGGTCGCTCAGGCCATTGGCGAAGCTGGCGATAACCTCCGGGTCCGAGGGCGCGGTGTCGGCCAGGACATCAATGGCTAAATCGCTCACCGAGTGGGTAGGGTCACGTAATGCCCGCAACAGGGCAGGCTGGAGGACAGGCCCAACTTGGCGCAGCGCCTCGAAGAGGCGCTCCCGTGTATTGGCGCTGGCTTGCCCTAGGCCGGCCACCAACCGGTCCGGGGTACGGCGGCCCAGGTCAATCAGGGCGCGGCGGGCGGGGGCCGCCGAATTAGCCAGGCCGAGGGCCTGGATGAGCGCTGGAATGCCTAACCCATTCATACGCCCCAGCGCCTGCGCCGCCCCCGCCACGACGCGGCCATCGCGGCTGGTGAGGGACTCGGTCAGTAGGGGCACCGCGCCCTGACCAATGCGGCTCAGACCGATAATGGCCCGCTCCCATACTGTATCGCGGGGGTCGCTCAAGCCTAGCATCAGCGTCTCAAGGGCGCGCGAGCCGCTGCGGCCCAGGGCTTCGGCGGCAGCCATCCCGACGGCGGGGTGATCGTCGGCCAGGTGGGCGCGGAGTTCACGCAGGGCAGCCTCGCTGCGCACCCGGTGGAGCTGGCTCACGGCGCCCTCACGGACCGAGGGGTCAGCGTGGCCGGCCAGGGCGATCAGGCTGCGGCCAGTGTCGGTGGTTTCGCCCATCCCCTGGTGGTCGGCCAGGGCGGTTTCAATCAGCGCCACGGCGCGCTGTGCCCCTATCACCCCATCGAGCGCCTGTAGGTGGCCTAGCGCGAGGGCCAGGAGCCGGGCTTCATACGGTTTCCCCCGGCTCCCCATCTCCTGAACCATGCGCAGACCCAGGGCCACGAAATGGGGCGCCTGGGCGAGTTGTGTTTGGAACGCGGGGCTGGGGGACCCAGCATCCGACGGCGCGGTCGGCAGCCAGCGCTCGCTCAACTCACTGATGACGGCCTCGAGAATCGGCGCGGCCTCCGCTGAGCGCGCCGCCCACAGAGCGATGACCTCCCGCCAGGCCGGGTCGCCGATGTAGGGGCGCAGACTGGCGATGGTGGCCTCAGCAGCCTGGGCCGCCAGGTAGTGTTGCAACGCCGGGTGATTGAAGGTCCACTGGCGGACGGCGGACTGGAAGATAAAGCCGGCCAGGTCAGGGTCGGGCGGCTCGGACAACGGGGCGCGGCTGAGCTGGACTTGCCAGGCCAGACTAGCGGCCCGCTGCAAGCGGGCCGCCGGCGAGCGTGACGGACTGGACGAGACGGGTGACTTGAGTAACTCCTCCACCCAGGCCTGGAACAGACTCGCCAGACGGTCCCCGCTGGGCGACCAGGTGCATGAAGCGGTGCGGAGCGCCGCGCTCGTCATGACGGCCTCGCGCGCCTCACTTTGGGCGCCGAGATGAGCCGCCAGCAGGCTGGCCTGGGGCGTCTGGCTAATCAGCCAGGCCCGAGTCGCCGGCCAGCCAGGCGTGGTTACACTGGCGGTCGCGAATTGTTCCCGCACCGTGTGACGCGGCACGAGGGGCGTGACGAGCAGCGCTCCGGTCGCGGGGTATTCGGCCAGCCACACATCGAGCCAGTCAAGCATCGCGGTGGATGGGATGACCGCCTCAGCCAGCCAGACGACCTGGCCGTGCCGTAACCAATGCTCTAGCGTATTCGTCTTTACTTTATGCCCCTGCTGGGCCACATGGTCGCTCAGCAGGGCGAGCGGGGGCGTCCCAGGCTGGGGCGGTACCAACACGCCAAAGGGGGGTGCGGACGGCGCCCGTTGCGCGAGATGGGCGACCAGCGCCGAGGCATTGCCGCCATGGGGCTCGACCACCAGGAGCCGCGCCGTGGATTGGAAGACTTTGTCCACAGGCAGGGGGGAGCCACCGGAGACGATGATCTCGGGGAGAAGATCGGCACTGGCAGGGGCTGCGCCTGCCGAAGACGCAGCCGCCTCAGTTTTGCCGCGCAACAGGCCCTGGACAACATCGTCGAGGCGGCGCACAAAGCGTGTTACCGGGTCCGACATAGCTTTCACGGCTCGTTTCAGGGGGAGCAAAAATTAACCTTGACGGACTGGCTTGTATTATAGCATAGATACGTCTGGGGGTAAAGTCTGCTAGTTAGTTTTTCGTCAGACTCCTGTCAGAGGTCGAGCAGTGAAATACTAGTCGCAAGGCGGTTAATTAGTGCTAGAATAAAGACCACACAGACTATTGAGAGGGTCTGTGTCTATTGCATGGGAGAGGCGCTTATGAAAGTAGTGGTTGCCACTCGCTCCCTGGAGGTCTTCGAGGCATTGCACCGAATGGGCATGAACGGCGCCAATTCGCAGTCAGCCTTGTTTACGGGCCAGGTGTACGACTCACTCAAGGGAGCCAACCTGGTCGTCGTTGATTTCGAGGACCTTGTCCCGCATCCGTACTCCACCGACATGCTGCGCGGCCTGTTGACCGAGTCGAATGTGCTCTACGTCAATAGCGCGGATTTTTTGACCCGGCCGCAGCACTGGATGGATGAGGCGCGGCGCGCGGGGGGACTGGCGACGGACCTGCCAAAGAAACGGGTGATTGCGTTTGTCTCCTACTCGGGCGGGGTAGGCAAGACAACCCTGGCGATTGATACCGCCCTCTATTTTGCTCGACGCACGAAGCTTCCTGTTTTACTGACTGAATTCGTCTACGGCGAATCGGCTATCGCCCCGCTAACCAACCCCGACGCGCCTCATCTGTTCGACCTGGTGACCCAGGTGGATGTCCAGCCAGCCAAGTGGAACGGCATCACCCTGGCGCCCATGGACTACGAGAACGTGCGCGATCTGTCGGCGAGCCTCCTGACCCGCTGGCTCAAGGAACAGATGGATCACCATGTGCTGACGGTCATTGACGGCCACTGGCCCCACGCGCTGCTGGGGACGGCTGGCTCGCTGCGGGACGAGGTGGACGATTGGTTCATCCTGGCGGCGCCGCGCCCTGATGCGGTTGAAAATGGGCTAAAGCTCCGCGACGAGCTGGGCGAGCGTAAAGCTCGACTGGTGCTTAACCTCAAGGGCGGCACCCTCGACAGCCTGACCCTCAACGGCATCAAACGCGACCTGGACTTGCCCAACATCAAGCAGGCTGACCGCTTCGAAGGCAAGCTCGGGCGTGCTATTCTGGCCCAGACATACGGGCGCGAAACCTGGAGGAAGTATGAGCGTACGTCCCTTGTTGATCGTATTGGCGCTGCTTTTAGGGGTGATCGGAATCATCGCTAGCTGGCCGCGTCCCGTTCCGCCCAAAGAGCCGAAGCAGGTCGCCCTTGCTACGAGGAATATTCCGACCTATACCCAAATTACCCAGGATATGGTCGAGTCGCGCTGGCTCTTCGAGTGGACCGATTCACGCGGCCGCACGCGCTACTTCTGGCGCAAGACGCTGGCCGAGGTCAAGGCCGAGAAGGACCTGACCGATGAGGTCGCGCGTGGCGATGCCCAGGAAGTCTCGAAGGACCAGGCCACCAATGCGGTGCTTTACTCGGATGTCATTGACCGCATGACGACGCGCGATGTGAGCCGCGGCGCGGTCGTCACCGACCTGTCCGCCCTCACGGTCGAGCAGGTTCGCTATGTGGCCGACCTGAACAAAGAAATTATCTCTTTCCCGGCCCGCTTTGATGAGATTGTCGGCGGCCAGATCAAGCCGGGCCACCGCGTCAACGTGTATGCCTTCCGTGGCGAATTGTCCAGCGGCGAGACGCGCCGCCCGGCCGAAGTGAAGCTGATAGCCTCCAATGTGCCAGTGGTGGACGTCCGCACCCGCACGGGTGACGAGTCGGCGCGGCTGCTGCCCACTCCGACGGGTAGCGCGGCGCGGTCCAGCGGTCTCTTTGGCGGGGGTGGAAGCGACTCGGCCCGTCGTGACCCTGGCAGTGTCGTGACCGTGGCGGTGGAACCCGAATTGGCGGCGCTGATTGTGGATGTGCTGGGCGCGCAGGGGTTCGAGGCCTGGGTTTCCTTGGCGGGCAATCGCGCCATCCAGGTGACGCCGACCCCAGTCCCCACGGGGACGCCGGATGCCGCCGCGACGGCGACAGCGGCGGCCCAGGGAACCCTGACGGCGCTCAGTCGGACTGCGACGGCGCAAGCGGCAGCGGCGACCGGCACGGCCTCGGTGGCGCAGGCGACGCAAGCGGCTCGTTCAGCGGCGGCGACGGGCACCGCCTCGGTCCCGCCGACGGAGACACCCACGCCCCGTGTGAGCGCGCGCCCCGCCAACACACCGGTGATTCCCATTACGGGCGGCCAGAAGCCGGAACGCTGAGAGGGAGTAGGACTGTGGCTACCGCGATCACCACCAATGGACGCGCGACTAACCAACTGATGCGGCTGAGCACGGCGGAGCATGTAGCGCCGACGGGCTACGACTACAACGTATTCGTGACTAAGGTCCAGGACTACTGCGTCTCGAAAGAGATCCACGTCCCACGCTGGCGCGGCGCGACGCCGGAAGACCGCATGGCCTTCCACGCCAACGTGCTGCGGGCGATGAAGAACCTGGGCCTCCAGGTGGCGGAAGAACACCGCCAGGATGTCGCCAGCGAAGTCGCCCAGCGCATCATCGGGATGGGCGTCCTCCAGCCGTACCTGGAGATGGAAGGCATCGAAGAGATTATCGTGCGCGATGGCTTCGTCCAATTGGAGCGCAACGGCCAGATCCACGACGAAGGCTACATGGCGCCTGACCAGTACTTCTACCAGTTGTCGCGGCGTATTGCGGACCTGGAAGGCAAAGAACTGGGCGCGGAAGACCCGCAAATTAAGCTGGGGTTGCCGGATGGCTCGCGTCTCACAGCGGCCATTCCGCCGCTGTCCGTGCGCGGTACGTCCATCAACATCCGCCGTTTTTCCCTGCGCAAGCTTACCTTCGATGACCTCATCGAGGCCGGCGCGTGTGACCGCGAGACGGTGGATTTCCTGACCGAAGTGGCCGAGTCCATGCGTGTTTCGGTCCTCTTCGCTGGCCGACCAGGCGCTGGCAAGACAACCTGGCTCAACGCCTTCTCGTCACACCTGCCGACCACCTGCCAGGCGTCGTGTGTGGAGACCTTCCAAGAGCTTCAGTTGGGCGTCGAGCGCCCGCTGCACATGGTAGTGTCAGAAGGCACATCGGGCATGGCCGATGCCATCAACACCATCGTCCTGCGTATGCGCCCCGACGTGCTGGTCATCGGTGAGATTGTGTCCACCGAGGCGCTGGAATATATCCTGGCCTTGAACCTGGGTATCATTGCCCACTCGACCACTCACGCCCACAGCGCGCGCCTGGCGATGACCCGTCTGGAGTCGCTCTCCGAGCGCTCCGGCATCCCGCTGAACGAACGGAGGGACATCATCGGCAGCGGTTTGGGGCTGGTGGTCTATCTTGCCAAGCGCTACGACCCTGTCACCAACCGCTACCGCCGCCACATGCAGGAGATGATGGCGGTGCTGGGTGCGGAGAACGGGCAGTATCACACCAAGGTGCTCAAGCGTTGGACGGGCAGCGGCTTTACGCCCCTCGAAGGGGTGAGCGAATTCTGGCGCAAGATGTAATCAGAGGTGAGGCATGGGGATTATCGCCATCCTGGCATGTTTCGGGATTCTGGCGTATCTGCTATACGACGATTATAAGACCAGGGCGCGCCGGGGCAGGCGCCAGCGGGCGAAGACCACGCCCGTCTGGATGACCTATCCGCCGCGCATCTACCTCCCGGCGGCGCTGGGTGTGTTGCTCGGGGTGATCTACCACGACATCGTCATCAGCCTGTTCTTCATCCTCATTGGGGTGGGGATTACCTGGTATCTGAGCCTGCGCCTGCACATCGCGCAGCGCTTGAAGGACGACACACAGGTCTTGGAACTGGTCATCGCCTTCCGAGGCATCTTCAAGGTCCGCCCGGCCATTTTCGCGGCCCTGGAAGAGGCGCGCAAGAAGATCCCGGAACCACTTCAGGGTCACATCGCGGCGACGGTTCAGGCGTTCTATGTAACATCCTCGCCGCAAAAGGCGTATGCTGAATTACGTCGCCGTATCCGTAACCCTTACCTTGACCAATTCGTCTTTATCTTGGAACGGTCGGAGACGGCGCACCGCGAGGTGGTGTATCAGGCATTAGACAACCTGGCGGCCCGGATGCGGCGGCACGAAGACCTGCGGTCCAAGTCTGAAGTCAACCTGGCGGCGATCACCGGGCAGACCACGTTTATCCAGATCATCAGTCTCTTGATCATCATTGCCATTGGTCTGTGGGGTACCGTGCGCGAGTACTACGTGGCGACGATGGGCACCCGGATGCTGTTTATGGTCCTGGTCCTGGTGGCGCTGTCTACCTCGTGGTACATTGACATGCGTACCCAGGCGATTAAGGAGCGGGTGCTGTGAGCTGGGGCATTATGCTGATGGTCGTCGCGCTCTTTCTGCTGGTCGGCGACGACCTGGCCTATGGCTGGGAACGCTACAAGCGTTTCCACCACAAACGCGGGACGTCACCTAAGCCGACGCTCTATGTGCGCCTGCGGCAGTGGCTGGACCGCCGGCTCCGCCCATCGTACTATCGCGTGGACCTGACGCTCATCCGCGACTTCATCGGCAACTTGCAGTTAGCCATGTCGCTGGAAGATACGCTGGCGGGCGCCCTCATCCAGACCTCGGAACAGTTCCAGACCAAGGGGCTGTTTGGCGTGCGGCTCATGAAGCATGTGCGCTCCCGTCTGTCCATCGCGCCAGATGCCGTCATCCAGGCGCTGGCGAAGGACTTCAAGTCGGAAGAGCTGGATGATGTGGTCTTACGCCTGGACCTGGCCCGTGATAGCGGGTTGACCTCGGTAGAAGCGTTAAATGTTAGTTTGGAAGAAATCGAGCACAAGATTCAGAACGAGTTGGAGAAGGAAATTCAGCGCTCGCCGGTGATTCTGACCATTCCCATGGTCGTCGGCGTCTTCTTCGCTACTCTTATCCTCGCAGCCTATCCGCTGCTGCAGGGTCTGCTCAAGACCCTGACATTCGGGGGATAATTGAGTATAATGTGGTCGCGTCAAGACTGACTCTAGAAGTCATACGTGTCGGTGAATGCCCTGAGAGGCTCAGAAAGGAGTCCTGGTACTATGTTGACTGAACTGCGCCGTTTCTTCCTGGAGGAGGAAGGTGAAATCATCGAGTGGGCTGTCTTCATGCTCATCCTCCTCGCCTTTACCGTCGCCATCATTCTGGCTGTAGGCCAGCAGGCGAACGATATGTGGAACCAGATCCAGGGCTGGCTGGCGAAGGTTCTGGGTAGCGTCCCCCGCCCGTAGCCGGGCGGGGCGCGCTGTCGAGTGTGAGTCGGATGGACCTTACAAGCGCATACTAGTTCGGCGCGTACCGCTGGAGGTGGATGTCTTTCCCCCTCCATACTCCAGCGGCGCGGCCGGCGCACCCTGTGTGCTTGCCAGACCGTCGTGACGCCTCGGCTCACGGCGCGGGAGAGTCCCTATGGTATGGCGTGAGCTAGTGCGTTTTCTCATGGAAGAGGACGGCACCGAAGCGATTGAGTGGGCGGTGGTGGCCCTGGTGATTCTGGGTTTCACCGTCGCCGTCGTTATCGCTGTGGGCCAGCAGCTCCGCGACTTGATGTGTGTCATGTTAGCCTCGCTGGGGGGCAGCGCGGACCAGTGCCCGACCCAGTAGACAAGTATTCGTGTACCTGAGACCATGATGCCGCTGCTTGATCTCCAGTTCCAGCCGGGCGTGATCCTGGTTGTCCGTCTTGCCATCACCGTCTGGCTGCTGGCCGCCGCGTGGAGTGATATCCGTACCGGGCGCATCCCCAACTGGATGACGCTGTCGGTCATGGCCGTCGTGGGCCTGTATCAACTCGTCGTGGCGCGTCAGTGGCTCGTCCTCGTCATCTGGCTGGTGCTGTTTGTATTGTGGGAACTCAACTTCATGATGGCCGGCGACGCCAAGCTGCTCATGGGGTTGTTTGCCCTCTTCCCCAGCCTGGACTATGCCCTGGTCCTGGCGGTGGGCGGCATGATCGAATTGATTCCGCTTCTGATTCTCCGCTACCGCAGCCGACCCCTGACGACGACCCTCACCTCCGTCGCGCTGCGCGTGCAGAACGGCCAACTGGTCCCGACGCGCGCCGAACTGGTGCGCGAGGGCCGGCGGCTAGCCTGGGTCTTCTGTCTCCCGTCCATTGTGTATGTGTGGTGGTTCTGGCGGCCCTAGGCCGACCAAACCGGGTGCGGACGGCAGCGGGCCAGGCAAGAAGGCACGACGATGAGCGATACATCCCACGGATGCGCCAAGATTCTCCGTTGGCGACGGCTAGCGGTGCTGGGACGGCGCTGGTACGCCGAGGAGCAGGGCGCGACAAGCACCTTTATCCTGCTGATGCTCCCCCTGTTCTTCCTGACGCTGTTTGGCCTGAACGCCGTGTGGCAGGTGGCGATGGTCAAGCAAGCCCTGCGCGCTGGCGTCTACCAGTCCGCGCGCTTCCTGTCGGCCGAGCCACAGCGTTCGGACGATGGCGTGTGGCGGCTGGCGGCCCGCCGCCTTATTGAAGAAGAACTCAACGCCACACCGGCGTTTCGTCTCAATACCATGTCGCGCTCCACCCCGGAGACGCGGCCCGATTTCAACCTGGTCAATGTGGATGTGAATCCGGTGCCGAAGCGGTCCAACTGCTCGCAGCCGGGGCAGGTGCTGCCCTTTACCGTCAGCGCCGAGGTGAGCGTGGGCGTCAACTTGCTGCCCGGCCTACCGACCGGTGGCGGGTTGAGTGTGGGAGTGACCCTGCGCGACTCGGCCGATGGGGAGGCCATATGCCCCGTGCGATGATGCCCGAACGCCTGCGGCGGTTCGGGGGCGAAGACCAGGGCAATGCGGCGGTCGAGTTTGTGCTCATGACGCCGATCCTGCTCCTCGTCGCCGTCGGCGCGTTCTACATGTTGTCGCTGATCTCGCTCTACAACACGCTTTACACGAGTACCTACCGTGCCGCCCGCTACCTGTCGGTGGAAGGCGAGTACCTCCCCAGTTGGGAAGGGGCGGCTCAGGACGCGGCCCGACGATTTATTGTGGATGAGTTCGAAAGGCAGCAATCCGACAATGTCTGGCTGAAATATGCTAGCGCTTCGACGCTGAACGTCCGGCTCTCGTCGCCGAAACCCCAGTGCGCGGGCGGCTCGCAGGGCGACCGCGCGCTCCAGATCCAGGATGTGAGTTTTACGCTGGACGCCGGACTGGAGTTATCGGACGTCAACATACCGGTGGTCAAGCAAGTGCTCGGCCGGGGACAACCCATTCGCATGGTGACGCGGCACACCTCGTTTTTGGAGTGCGGCCAGGGAGAGCTGAAAGAATGACGCTTCACCGGCTCGTGGCGCGCCTGAGGGCGTTTCAGCGCGACGAGGGCGGTAATACCATTGTCAGCTTCGCCGTCGTCTTTCCCATTGTTCTGGTTGTGGTGTTTGGCTCAGCGGCGCTGATTCAAATCCTCTGGCTAAAGATTATGCTCAGCAGTGGCGTCTACGACGCCGTGCAGAATATCGCCTATGTCGGCGGCGATACGCCTTACGAGCAGTGGCCGAGCAAGTTCGGGGCGGAGTCGAAGGAAATCATCCGCACCCGCCTGCCCCAGGGCAACTTCCTGGCGCAGTATATCCCCGGCGGCTCGGATGGCAGCACGGTCGAAGTCACGGTCCAGCGGCCGCGCTCCAATGGCCGCCGCACCCCGTGCGAGTTGGCCGCGCCCGGGACGGCGCTCGACCGCGAGACCCTCCGCTTCACCGTGAGGGCTAACCTCGATATCACTCCGACCCTCGGCATCCCGTATCTGGGCAAGATTTCTAGCCTGACGCTCACGGAAGAGGGCGCCGGCTTCCTCGATTGCCCGCGCTGGAAACCCAAGACTAAAAGCGAGGGCTGTATCTTCCCTGGCTTCTGTCCCCCCAACCAGGACGAATAATTCCTCCCCCCTATTAACCCTCCCGTAGGTTTATAACCTACGGGAGGGTTGTTATTTGCGCTTGTGGTACGCAACTTGATAGAAGAAGTTACGTACAGCTAGTAGCCCTATCAGACATGGGGAGGGAGGACGCTATGGATGTGCTGGCGAATCTGGCGACGGCCTTTGGGTTATCCGCGTCGGCGGGACTGAATGCCTATGTGCCGCTGTTTATCGTGGCGGTAGTTGCTCGCTATACCGATTGGATCAAGTTGGGCGAGCCGTACAATGTGCTGACCAATGGCTGGGTCATCGCCGCCCTGGGCGTACTCCTGGCCATCGAGTTTTTCGCGGATAAGATACCCTTGGTGGACCACATGAACGATGTGGTCGGCACGGTGGTCCGCCCGGCCGCTGGCGCCGTCCTGTTCGCTGCTACGACAGGCGCGGTCCGCGATATGAACCCCGCCGTCGCCGTCATCGCTGGTCTGATTGTGGCTGGCTCGGTCCATGCGACCAAGGCGGCCGTCCGGCCCGTCGTGACAGCCAGCACCATGGGCTTGGGCAACCCGGTGGTGAGCACCATTGAGGATGTGACTGCCGCCACCGTGTCCCTCGGCGCGATTTTCCTGCCGCTGGTCTTTGCCGTTCTCGTCGCGCTCGCCTTTGTGGGGGTGTGGTGGCTGGTGCAACGGTGGCGGCGGCGCTGGTCCGCCCGGTCGGTGTATCGGACCACGCTCAAGTGACCCGCTGCCCGCGGAGGCCGAAGACCAGCCTCTTAGGCTGCCATACTTAGCCAGACCCCTTCAGGGTCTGGCGGACTGTCAAATGAGAAACGAATAAACAGGCCCCTCGCTCATCGAGGGGCCTGTCTTTTCTTGCGAGAAAGACCCGACAGGTTTCGAAACCCTGCTAGGTCGGGGACGGCCTACGGCCGCGTGTACGTGATCCGCAACGTGGGCTGGGCGTCCCAACCGAAGATGGCGCGGCCGACGCCGAAGACCACGTCCAGGTCCAGCCGGAACGAGGCTCGCCGCGTGGTACGCAGCCGGGCTTCGAGCATGTCGAGGGTGGCCGGGTCGAGGACAAAGGTATTGGGGCGACCCACGCCAACATCAGTCGCGCGAACAATCGTGGGCGAGGTGGCGTCCACCGCCGCATTGTGGACGTGGTAGTAGTTGAGCCGCGTCCAGTTGGTATCTAACATCGAGT
>JAHCIP010000125.1 GCA_026129165.1 Anaerolineae bacterium | reverse complement strand
CCCACACCTCGAATACCGTCTTGGTGTAGTAGTCCAGGCCGCGCACCAGGCGGTGGTTGACGGTATAAGGCCGATCCAGCGCGTCCAGCCCGCGCCTGAGTTCGGCGAAGTGCGTCGCGCACTCCTCGCAGAGATAGTCCCCAATCTTGGGGGCGTCGGCCATCAAGTCCTGGACCGTCTCATCCTTGCTGTCGAGGACGCGCAGCGGGTTCACCTCCAGGCGGCGGCGGTCGTCGCCGTTCAGCCGATCCAGAGACGGAGCATAGTAGGCGCGGAGGGCGGCCACATAGCCAGGGCGGCACTGGGGGCAGCCGGTGCTGTTGACCTGGAACGACAGGTCGGGGACGCCGTTGACCTCAAAGAAGCGCCAGGCGATGAGCATGATCTCCAGGTCCAGGGCCGGGTCCAGCGAGCCGATGGCCTCGGCGTTGAACTGGGTAATCTGGCGGTAGCGGCCCAATTGCGGCGCTTCGTGGCGGAAGACGTGGCCCAGCGAGTAGAGGCGCAGGGGCGTGGGACGGCTGCTCAGGCCGTGTTCCAGGTAGGCGCGCATCACGCCGGCCGTGAACTCGGGCCTTAGGGCCAGGTCGCCCATCTTCTCCTCGGCCTTGCCCAGCACACCGACGACGTACATTTCCTTATCGTGGATGTCTGTCCCCTCGCCGATGCTGCGCAGAAAAAGCCGCGTGTCTTCGACCAGGGGCGGGTCCACCCGTTCATAGCCGAAGGCGGCGGCGATTTTTTCGCTCGACGTGACGACCTGCCGCCAATAGGGCTGGTCTTCGGGCAGCACATCCACCATGCCGCGTGGGCTTTGGAACCGCATACGTCCTCCAGGGAACTCGAGTTAGGGTGGGAGTTAGACGTGTTGACCCTGGCGTGGGCTTACCAAGTCTCGCGTCCACGGGCGACTAGCCCGTTCTCTTGACCCGGGCCAGTTGGTAGAGCCCCCAGCCGACCGTGATGAACCATAGCAGGAGGAGAAGGCCGTAGACGGCATAGAGATTAGGAAGAATAAACCGAAAGGTCTCGCTCAGAACGCCCACAACCCCCGCAATGACGCCGAGATAGGCAATGCCCTTCGGGAAGATGCCCTTCAACATCGCGAGGGAGATGATGAGCATACCAACTGTAGTCAACACACCGACGAGTGTCGGCGTGTTGTTCTGAGCGATGAGAGACTCGGCGGCGCTCGCCAGCGCGGCTCGTTGCGCGTCGCCGTTGGCAGCCGCATACTGATCGCTGAGATAGACCAGGGCGGGTGCGCCCCGGCTGGTTGTCGGGATGGCGAGCGTCAGCGCCCAGGCGGTGCCACCGACAAGGGCGCCGAGGGTGGTATAGCTTCGGTTGATCTGGTGGAGCGCCAGAAACAGCGCCACGAAGACGACTAGGGCAAAAACACCCGGCGCGAGCCACAGCTCTTGCTCGATCATATAGCTTGCCTGTTGGAGGCGATGAACTCCAGAGTGGCCGCACCACCCGAGACCGGGGGCGGAGCGGCAAGGTCAAGCCCAATAGCCACGATGTTGAGAATAACGAAGAGGAAGGCCGAGATAGCCCCGACCCGGTAGAAGTCGCGCCACCCGGAGTCGGCGCTCATCACGGATGCGCTCCGTGCCGTCTCGACAGACACCGTGTTCATAGTGGCCTCTTTCTCGTCGGTGCGTCAGCACCTACCTGTCGCCTGCCCTCTGCTCAATGTCGTTTGCCCTTGGGCCGCTTGGGGGCTTTCGGCTTCGGCTCCGGCTCCTTGAAGATGCCCAGCCAGTAATCTACATCCGCGCCGGTCGTTTTGGGCTTGTCTTCCTCCACCGCCGACTTACCGGCCGGGTTCAGCCGTTCGTCCATCTGCCGCGCGAAGTCACGTGACTTGACCACCTGCGCCCCACACGCCAGCGCCAGGTCTGTCACCCGTCGGTCTGACGACACGACAGTCAGTTGGCGAGGGGCCCGGTCGCGCTCGACCCGCCGACGGATAACCGAGTCGGCGTCCTCGCTCGTCGCCGCGTAAATCACGCTCACGCCCTGGCCGGCCGCTGGCCGCCCAATGCCCTGGACACCCCCTGAATCGAAGACAACCGTGATCGGCTCGCGCGTCAGGCGGTAGTAACTTTGCAGGCGCGCGACGAGCTTAGCCTCGTCGTCGGGGTCCGACAGGCGGATATCGCTCATCTGGCCGATGAGGTTGTGGCCGTCAATGAGTAAAGGCATAGCAGTCGGCAGTCGTCGGTAGTCGTCGGTAGTCGTCGGTCAGTACTGATTACTGGCTACTGACTACTGACTACTGTAATCTCTGGTCGCACGCCGCCCGCACGCCGCAGGCGCGGCAGCGGCCGGCTTCCTCGTGGTCACGCGCCACGTCGGCGGCCCGCATCTGGCCGCGCATCTCGTCCAGCGTTTCCAGCAACACCTGGCGCATCTCCGGCGTATAGTCCACGGCGAAGGTATGCTCCGCGTAGCGCAGCAGTCCCCGCTTGGGACGCCGCCCCCAGGCATCCTCAATCAGCAGGCAGTAGGCGACGAGTTGGAGCACGTCGGACAGGTAGGGCGTTTCGGCGCGGCGGGTAGGCTTGACCTCGACCGGGACCGGGCCATCGCGCTCCTCCACCACATAGTCGGGCTTGCCGACCAGCCCGTAGCGCCGCGACACCAGCGTGTCCTCGACTCGCCGCGTCTGCCCCGTGTCGCTGTACACCACCCTCTCGACGGGCAACCCGACCGCCTGCTGGCTCCGCCAACTCAGCCACAGCAGGAGCAGGCCCAGCCCAGCCAGCGCCAGGACGACGATTATCAGCAATCAGTTCCCGCTCTCGTTCACCAACGCCTCGAAGCGGTCAATGTCGTGGCGGACGATGTCCAGGCTCCCCTGCCAGAACGCCTGCGAGCGAATGTCAATGCCGAAGCGCTGAGCCAGCGTCGCGGCGTCGGCCATGCCGGTGGAGGCCAGCAATTCATCATAGCTGGCGCGGAAGGCGTCGGCGTCCTGCTGGTACAGGGCGTAGAGACCCAGGCCGAACAGCAGGCCGAACATGTAGGGGTAGTTGTAGAACGAGCGAGCCGAGCTGTAGTAGTGACCCTTGACCGCCCACATATACGGGTGCAGGACGTTCGGGTCCAGCCCGTCGCCATAGGTTTGGCGCTGGGTGTCCAGCATCAGCGCGTTGAATTCCTCGATGGACAGCTCGCGCTGCGCCCGGCGCTCGAACACGCCCTGCTCGAACAGGAAGCGGCTTGTAATGTCCACCACCACCTGGGTCGCGTCCTGGAGCGAACTGTCCAGCAGCGCCAGGCTCTCTTGGGGGCTGGCCTGGCTCAGCACCGCCTGGAACACAATGGTCTCGCAGAACGTGCTGGCCGTCTCGGCCAGGACCATCGGGCTGCTGCGCTGGAGGGGCGGCCGCTGGGCCAGGTTGAGGTTGTGGTAGGCGTGGCCGAGCTCGTGGGCCAGCGTCGAGACACTGTTGAAGGCGGGCTTGTAGTTCATGAAGATGCGCGACACGCCCGGCGTCACGCCCATGCAGAAGGCCCCGTCGCGCTTGCCGTCGCGCGGCTCGGCGTCCACCCAGTTCTCCGCGAACGCCTGGCGGGCGAAGTCGCGCAGACGCGGAGAGTACGTGCCGAACTGCTCGGCGATAAACTGCGTCGCGTCGCTGTACTCCCAGACCTGCTGGCTGACGCCCACAGGCGCAAAGAGGTCATACCAGGGCAACTGGCTCGCCCCCAACAGGCGGGCCTTGGCCCTCAGGTAGCGGCGGAAGTGGGGGAAGGCGTCGCGGGCCGCACCCATCATAGCGTCCAGCGTCGGGCGGTCCACATTGTTGTCGAACAGCGCCTCGTCCAGCGGCGACGGCCAGCGGCGGCGGCGGGCCAGGGTGATGACCTCGCCCTTGATGCTGTTGAGGGCGGCGGCCAGGGGCACGGCGACCGTCGGCCACGCGGCCAGCTCGGCCTCGTAGGCGCGGCGGCGCGTCTCGCGGTCGCGGTCCGTCGCCAGGGCGCGAATCAGGCTCATGGGCAGCTTGCGCGTCTCCCCTTCGGCCTCCAGCGGCACGCTCAGTTGCGATGTCACATTGCCGTGCAGCTTGGCCCAGGCCGTCCCGCTGGAGACACCCAACTCCGCCGCCAGCGACTCCTCGGCAGGCGACATCAGGTGGCCGGCCTCCTCCTTCGCCTTGCGGAGCAGGAAGGCGTGGTCGGCGGCGACCGCTGACTGCTGGATCAGCGCCTCGACATCGAGCGAGCCGAGCCACGCTGTAAAGCGCGTGTTCAACTGCGCCAGCTTGACGGCGTGTTGTTGCAGTTCGCTCAGCTTGGCCTGGGCCAGGTTGTCGCGGGAGTTGGTGGCGATGAAGCTCTGGGTATAGGAGAAGACGGTGCGGACGCTCTCGGTCAGTGCCCCTAGCCGATCCATGATAGTTTCAAACTGGCCAACCAGGGCGGCATCCACCGGCGTCGCCTCGCGCTTGTCAATCCCGTGGCTCTCGAAGTCCTGTACAAGATCGGCAATGCCTTGAATCACACCCTGGAAGGCGGCCTGATACGCCGGCGCTTCGAGGCTGGGGAAGAAGGGGGTCATGTCCCAGTGGGGCAACTGGCGGGTGGTGACGGTCATATAACGTGGTCTCCCGTTCCTTTAGAGTAGGCCCAATTCTAAAACGTGTCGCCCAAATACGCAACGTACTTAAGCGGCTGGCGCGGGGACGCCGAGGACGCCGCTTAATTCGTTGAGGGCAGCCTTCTCAGTGTCGCTGACGAGTGTACCGCCGAAGCCCAGGAAACCGCCTTCCTTGGCCGCCTGCGCCACCTGCACCGCGATGTCCATCAACCACTGCTTGAAGCCCTGCGCCTCGTCGGCCGACGCCTTGGATGTGACCAGGGCCGCTACCTCGCTCACCTCCTGCATCAGCACGGCCCGCGCCGCTTCGGCGCTCTTTGCACCCTTGATCTTCTGCTCTACTTCCGGGTCCAGCTTGACCTCCTGGTCGGGCTG
The DNA here is from genome assembly GCA_026129165.1 of Anaerolineae bacterium. Lineage (GTDB taxonomy): Bacteria > Chloroflexota > Anaerolineae > Epilineales > JAHCIE01 > JAHCIE01. The sequence goes on along the minus strand of JAHCIP010000125.1, from coordinate 10,732 downwards.
CTTGGCCTTCTGGGCGTCAATGCGGGCCTTGGCATCCTGGGCGAGGGCCTGGACGAGACTATTCGAGCTACCCTTCTCGATGACCTCGGCCACCGCCTTGCCTACGGCAATCATCTCTTTGACCGTCCCAATCGGGCCGCTGGTCGCCGCCAGCATCACGGTCGTACCCACGACGGTGGGGGAGGTTAGAATGGTCTGCCATTCTTCGGGGGTAAAGTCAGCCTGAGTTGTCATGACTATCTCCTTTGTTACTATCGTGTCGAGTCAGCATCAACGCAGCAGCATATAGAGTGCCAGGAGCGCCGCTATGAAGAACAGCGCCAGGCCGGCGTAGCGCTGCCACACGCCCAGGCGTACCCGGCGGTGGTGGCGCAGGTGCGCCTCCGTGCCAGCGGCCAACCGGGTCGGCTCGGTCGGCACGCGCTTGACCGTGGACAGCCACCAGGCGCGGGCGCAGTAGGCGTAGCGGCCTACGTCACTGGCGCGGATGAAGGGGCGGGGGACATTCGAATCAGGCATGGTGCTCGTGGTGCGTGATGCGTGGTGCGTGATGCGTAGTGCGTATTCCGTATCCAGAAATACGAAATACGCACTACGAAATACTGTCTCCGAACTTGCGCTCGAAGTCGCGCAGGGCGGCCTGGAGCCGTTCCTGGCGGGCGGCGGTGGTCAGGTCGCCGCGCGTGCGCTCCGTCACGCCGCGCACCATATCCGTGGTGCGGCGCAGGCCGTTGGTGACTGCGTCCGGGTAGTCCACCGTCGTCAGGAAGCCATAGACCTCGTCCATCGCCTCGACCAGCCGTTCGGCGCGCTCAATCTCGCCGCGCCGAATCAGGTCCAGGGCGTGGCGGCGCATCTCGCCAATTGCCTCGCCCAGGCCGTTGAGGTAGGCGGCGTACTCGACGCCGAGGGTGTCCGGGTCGGGCAGGTCCTCCTCGCGGGCCAGGGCGCGCGTGATATGCGCCTCGGCGTACTCCTTGAGGGCGTCCTGCGCGTAGCCCGCTGAGTAGAGTTCCGGCTGAGCGTGCGTCGCCGCCTTCAAGCGTTGGGCGATCTGCCCGGCCTCGCCTAGCAACTCGTCGGCCTGGTCCCACTCCTCGCGATGGACGGCGCGGATGGTCTTAGAGGCGTGCTGCACCAGCAGGCGCGACAGTTTGAGCGCCTCCTCGCGGGCAGTGTTCTTGTGGTCTAGCCCAGCTAGAATCTTGTCGGCCAGAGAATCCAGGTTGTTCAAGATCGTCTCCCTTAGTGCCTATAGGCTGATTCTACTCACTTCTGGCGATTCGGGCTAAACTAACGCCACATCTTTCCAGGGAGGGCCGCTATGCGGATTCTGGTGACAGGTGGGAGCGGACGGGTGGGCCGCTGGGTCGTTCGGGAACTGGTGGAGCACGGTTACGAGGTCGTCAACGTGGACCGCGTGCCGCTGACGGTCCAAGACGACGCCGAGGGGGCCGAGGCGATGCGGGCGGCGCGCACCTTCAACGCCAATCTGCACAATGTCCGAGCGATTAGTAGCGTGATGGACGGCTGCGACAGAGTGATTCACCTGGCCGCGTTCAACGCGCCCCTGTACCGCCCGCCCGAAGAGACGTTCAGCCACAACACGCAGGCGACGTTCTGCGTCCTCCAGGCGGCGGCGGACCTCGGCATCCAGCGGGCCGTCATCGCGTCGAGTGTGTCGGCCATCGGCATGGCCTACGCCCGTCACGACTTCGCGCCGCTCTACGCGCCCGTGGACGAGGCGCACCCCTTCCTGGGCCAGGACCCGTATGCCTTGTCGAAAGAGGTGGACGAGAGCACGGCGGCCATGTTCCACCGCCAGACGGGTATGACCGTCGCGGCTATGCGCTTCCACTGGGTGTCGGCGCCAGGGGAGGCGGCCAAGATGGTCGAGCGCATCCGCGACGATGTCCAGCAGCATATGACCAATCTGTGGGGCTATGTGGACGCGCGGGACGTGGCGCAGGCGTGCCGGCTGGCGCTGGAAGTCGAGGGGCTGGGCTTCGAAGCGTTCAACGTCCTGGCGGCGGACACGCTGCGCGAGGAGCCGACCGAGGACCTGGTGCGGACCTACCTACCCCAGGTCGAAATCCGCCAGCCCATGCCCGGCAACACGACGGCCTGGTCCATTGACAAGGCCCGGCGGCTGCTCGGCTACTCCCCCCAGCATACCTGGCGCGACGACGCATGAGCCTGGCAGCATAAGCTTCCGAAGGTTCAGAAACCTTCGGAAGCTTATGCTGCCTATTGCCTAGCGCACCGATGGCGGGCCGCCGCGCAACAGGTAGGGCAGGAAAAGGAGACGGCTGTTAGAGGTCGGCGTGGGCGATGGAGTGGGGGGCGGCTCCGTGGCGCTCGGTGTGGTGGTTGCGGGTGGCGCAGGCTGGCTGAAGGTCACGCGGCGCTTCTCAAAGCTAAACCCATCACCCGCGTTGCCGCTCGCCGGTTCGGTATACACGAACCAGCCATACGCCTTGCCGAACTCCACCCCATCCAGGTCTGAGGGCTCCACGGTGAGTGAGCCCTCATAGCCCACCGGTAGACTCCACAGCGTACTGCCTGAATCGAGATCGAAGATATACACCCAGTAGAAGTCATTGCTGGTCGAGCGTACGGACCAGCTAAAGGGGGCGGGGAGGTAGACAGTGGCGCCGTCTGGCGGTGTTTGTAACGGTGTATTGGCGATGTTCAGCTCCCCCCCGTTCTGCGTCCCGCCGGTGTAGTCGGTCACCAGCGGTCCAGACCAGGTATAGACATAGGCCGGGTTGGCGGTATTGGGGCCGAACATAACAAAGTAGGTTTGGCCGTCGCCGGGGACGGCGTTGAACTGGTAGTAGCCCGTGATGGTTGTGGTCGTGGTGATCACCAACTCTTCCAGCGCGTCGGGGCTGTAGCGCATCAGAGAGAGCGTCTGGCCTGCGACGGGGGCGCTGTTAGCGGTGAGGCGGCCAAAGATTGTACCCGTCGAGGTCGAAAGGGTCGTGTCTGGCAGAGCCGACGTCGAGCCGCCAGGCTCGGGGTGGGGCAGGAAGTGACGCTCGAGCGAGCCTCGGTCCGACCGTCCCACAGGCGCCGGGGATGGCTCATCGAATACGGTGGCGGGTGGGGCGGCGAGCGACAGAGATGCCAGCCCGCAGATGAGGAGGAGCACAGTCAGGGCAACAGGGAGCAGGTGTCGGCCACGCATACATCCTCTTTCCTGGTTAAGGCGACCTGTGCGGGTCGAACTGAGGTTAGGGGTGGCAGGCGGGCAGATGGGCCGGTAGCTGCGCCTCCAGCGTGCGGCAGGTCGCCCCGGCGCACTGGGCGAGATCGCGCGACCACGTCGCCAGCGCGCTGACCAGCGCGGCATTCGCGGGCGTGGCGGCGACGTTGCTCAGTTCATACGGATCACTACCCAGGCAGTACAGTTCCCTGTCCCCGGTCTCGTACTGGGCAAACGCCAGGTCGGCGGTTCGAACACCGACATAGGGCGGAATGTCGAATTTGCCGTTAGCGGCCTGGATGCTGAGGTCCATCGGGTCGGGTGGCTCCAGCAGAGCGCTATCCATACCTGTTTCACCCGTCGTCGCCACAGGGGCCGTGACCGGCGCGGCGTGTTCGAGGAGGAGGCCAGCCCGCCAATCGGGGGGCGACTGGTCCAGGAGCAGTGGGACCAACGAGCGGCCGTCTACAAAGGCAGGTGGCTGGACGCCAGCGAGGGCGGCGAAAGTTGGGGCGTAGTCCACGTTGGCGGTGAAGGCCTGGATGGTACGCCTGGCCGCCACGCCCGGACCCCTCACGATGAGGGGAACCTTCAGGTCTTCCTCGTACACCGTATTTTTGCCAGCTGGCAGACGGTGTTCGCCCAGGTGGAAGCCGTTGTCCGACGCGAAGAAGATGTAGGTATGGTCCAGTTCGCCTGTAGCGCGGAGGGTATTGATGACGGTCTGAACCAAATCCTCGACCGCTTCCATAGAGCGGAGCCGGTTACGATAGAGGCGGGTCAGGTCGTCAATCTGAGTGCGCCCCAACAGTGGCCGCTGGCTCATCCAGGCCGGCTTGTCGCTTACGTTGGCCTCGTTGAAGGACGGTGGCTGCGGCAAGGGCACGTTCTGAAAGTCGTTCATGTAACGCCCGGCCGGCGTGGCTGGCTGGTGCGGGGCATAGGGCGCGACGTACATAAAGAAGGGCGTGTGGTTGCGAGAGGCACGCTGGATAAACCCCTGGGCCTTGCTCGACAGGACATCCACCATGTACACGCTGTCGTACGGAACTAAGTGGCCGTTCTCGTTGAGGGTATAGTTATACTCCCCGTAGGGATCGCCCGCCGCCGGGCTGTACCACTCGCTCCAACCGGGTGGAATATAGGTGTGCGCGACGCCATCTGGGTAACCGTTGAGGTACTTACCCATGAGGACGGTGCGGTAGCCCGCCGCCTGGAGCCAGGTAGCGATGGTGGAGTTTTCTTCGCCATTGGCGTGGAACGTCTCAAACCCGCCATGCGTCGAGGCATCATTGGTAAAGATCTGGGTGTTGTGGGCATACTGGCCGCGCAACGTGGTTGAGCGTGACGGGCAGCACAGCGACAGGCTGACAAAGTGGTTAGCGAAAGTTGTCCCCTGGTCGGTCAGCAGCGCCTTGATGCGAGGCAAGTACCTGGCGTCCAGTCCTCCCAGGTTCTGGTCCAGGTCGTCAGTGAGGATGAACACGATGTTGGGATGCTGAATGGGGGCGGTTGGTCCGCCCGATGTGGCCGCTGGCGCTGACGGATCCGGCCCCGGTTGGGCCGAGGACGCCAGCGACGCGGCGACTGTACTACCGGCAACAGCCCAGGTGAGGAGCAGACCCAACACCATCATAACGACGCCACTACGTAATCCTCGGTGCATCATCCTGACACTCCTTCATAGTCTCAGTGGACCCAGGCTAACGATAGACTGCATAGGGATCTCGGGGGCGGATCGCAACAGTTTCTTGTGCTTGTTCCTCCTGTAGAGATATTTGGGTATATAATGCCCGTTTAGCCGCTGGCGGGGCGCCGCCGCCGCCCCTCAGCGGGCCGCGCTGAGTGAATGGCTCTATCGTAGCAGAGACGGGGAGCCAAATGGACTCGGTAGGCGATACAGCAAGCGATACAAAATCCGATATAGAGGTACGAGCTACGCGGGTAAGAGGGCGAGCTCATGAACACACCAACCTCGTTTGGGCAGTGGCTGAAGCGGCGGCGCCGAGCCTTCGACCTGACGCAGGCCGAGCTGGCTCAGCGAGCGGGCTGCTCCGAGGTAACGATCCGCAAGATGGAGGCGGACGAACTGCGTCCGTCCAAACAGATGGCGCAGCGGCTGGCGCACGAGCTGGCGATTGCGCCCGAAGAGCAGGTGGCCTTCGTCCGCTTTGCCCGCGACCTGGGCGGCGACGAGCCACAGGCCTTACCCTCAGACCCGTGGGAGCCTACGGCTCCATCGCCTGCCTCCGACCCCCAGCCCCATCTCCCTGCCCCCCCGCCGCGGCACGACCAACACAACTTCCCCGTTCCCGCGTCGGCGCGATCCGCCCCCGCGCTTCGCCCCCCGACCGAGGGGTTGTCTCAATATGAAGCCGTCCACCTCTTCATCGCGCGGGCGCTTGAAGTCAAGCCCGACTTCGTCGTGACGAATGAGACTGCGCCGGCCGTCGCGGAGATTTGCTATCGCCTCAACGGCCTACCCCTGGCCATCGAATTGGCGGCCGCATGGATCAAGCTGGTCTCACCCGAGGCGCTGCTGCACCGCCTGCAGGTGTCAGCCGATGGCCCGCGCGACCTCTCAACCAGCCAGCAGATGCTCCATAACGCCATCCGCAGGAATTATGATCTGCTGGGGCCTGACGAGCAGATCCTCTTCCGGCGTGTGGCCGTGTTTGTTGGGGGAGGGACGCTTGAAGCGATTGAGGCTGTATGCGACGCGGAGAGGGATGTGGCGTCGCCTATCCTGGATGTGGTAGCCTCCCTGGTAAGCAAGAGTCTGCTGCGGCGGACCGAGGGTGGTGAAGGGGACGGGGCCCGCTTTGTGATGCTAGACACAATCCAGGAATATGCATTGGAGCGGCTGGCGGAGAGTGGGGAAGGAGAGGGGCTGGCGCGCCGCCATGCCGAATTCTTCTTGCAACTCGCCGAGGCGGCTCAACCTCAACTCGGAAACGGGTTGCCGAACTTTTGGCTGCAGCGGCTCGGGCAGGAGCAGGACAATTTGCGCGCCGCGCTGCGCTGGGCGGCTGAAACGGGTGAGACGGCGCTGAGCTTACGCCTGGTGGCGGCATTGGACTGGTTCGGGGAACTGGCGGTACTGTACAGCGAAGGGCGCGGCTGGTTGGAAGGCGCCCTGGCACGCGATGCGCCGCCGGACGACTATCTTTCCGGCGGACCACAGAGCGGCTGATGCTGAGCTTGCCGCCCTAGACGGTGGATGATAACCTGTTTCGCGGTGTGACGGGCGCGGGCCAGAGCCAGTTTCACGGACCGGTAGGCCCGAATGATTCGCCACAGCTTGGTATTGAGGCGCTGATAGGGAATGTAGTAGTCCAGCGCGAAATCATAGCGGAACTCGTCGGAGTTCACACCCCGGCCGCCGATATGCTGGGCGACCGACGGGCGAGCCGCGTAGAACCGATAGCTCTCCCCCGCGAGGCGGCGCACGAGGCTCCAGTCCCAGGTCATAAGAGTCAGGTCGTCGCTGTAGACCCGGCTGATCTGTACCACCGAGACCAGGTCCTCGACACGGAAAAACAGATTGGCCCCGCCCAGGCTCAGCTTTTCGTAAAAGCTGGGATAGGCTCTGACGACATAATGATCCAGAGTATTGAAGCCAGTCAGCATGAAGCGCGTGTCCTGGGCGGCGATCAACCTATGCGTTGTCACCAGCCGACGCAGCCAGTCCCGTTTCACGACCATGTCCGCGTCTAGATTGCTCAAATACGTCGGCCGGCACCGACCCGCCAGATAGGACCAGCCAAAGAGCAGGTTTTGACTGATGGTATGGGGGCGTGGGTAGTCGGGGCTGAACGCCACCCGTCTGGCCTTGATGACGGGCGCCTGAGGATGATTGAAGGCCTCCACCAACCGCAGGGTCTCAGGGTCGTCACTCGCATCGTCCACCAGCATGACCACCGTATCGCCCAGGTCGCTCCGCTCCAGGGAGCGCAGGGTACGCGCCAGATACGCGGGACGATTATACAGCGTGATGACCAGCCCGACGGTATAGGTCGCCGCGAGATGGACGGGCGCTCCGATCTCATAGAACGGGCTGAATAATTCAAGTGGGGTGAAGTCAGGGTAGCTCCACAATATAGCGTGGAAGGACGATCGCACTTTGACAAACGTGGGTCATGAGACAGACTTTCTGAAGCAGACCGGCCAGTCATGCTTAGAAAGTGACGCTCATGGACCCACACGCACAATTCTGCCCCAACTTGGCCTGTAGAGCAAGGGGCAAGGTAGGCGCCGACAACATCCGCATCCACTGTCGCGCCGACCAGCGCTACTACTGCACCGTCTGCCACCAGCGCTTCACAGCCACAGCGGGCACGCCGCTGCACGGCTTGCACACCTCGACTGAGGTGGTGGTGCAGGTGGTAACCTTGCTGGCCTATGGCTGCCCGCTCCAGGCCATTGTCGCGGCGTTCGGCTTGGATGCGCGGACGGTGGCGCGCTGGCAACAGCGGGCGGGCGACCATTGTCAGCAGGTCCATGAGCGCCTGGTGCTCGGTACGCCGCAGGACCTGGGACAGGTGCAAGCCGACGAACTGCGGGTGCGTCGGCAACGTGGGATCGTTTGGCTCGCCAGTGCCATCGCTGTCCCGACCCGCTTGTGGCTCGGTGGCGCGGTCCGCCAGCGGCGGGACACCGACTTGGTGACGGCTCTGGCTCAGCAAATCCGCGCCTGTGCGCTCTGTCGCCCACTGCTGGTCGTCTTTGATGGCTTCGTCGCCTACGTCGCGGCCTTCCAGGCCTCTTTTCGCTCGCCCCTGCCGACCGGCCAACGCGGTCGCCCACCTTGGGTGGCTTGGCCTGACATGGCGCTGGGGCAGGTGGTCAAGCACACTGTCCAACGTCGGGTGACGGGTGTCGAGCGACGGGTCGTGCAAGGCACCCCCGACTTGGTGGAGCGCCTGCTGGCGGCGACCCAAGGCGGCGGTGTCCTCAACACCGCCTACATCGAGCGGCTGAATGGGACGTTCCGCGCCTCGTTCGCCCCGCTGGTGCGCCGCAGCCGCGCCACCGCACGCTTGACCGAGACGCTGACGGCGGGCATGTATCTGGTCGGCTGTGTTTACAACTTCTGTCGCTCTCATGATAGCCTGGCCGTCGAACTCGTCTTGCCGCACGGTCGGCGTTGGCTCCAGCGCACGCCTGCGATTGCGGCTGGCCTGACCGACCATGGCTGGAGCGTCCGCGAGTTGCTCAGCTTCAAGCTGGCGCCGCCGCCTTCCCAACCGCCGAAACGACGCGGCCGACCGGCCAAAGCCAGCGCCGCCGCGCGTTCACTGTTTGCCGAACCTCCACGCTAATTGGTGGAGCTACCTATGAGGGAGTATCCTCTTCAACATTCCATGAGTTACCCCGGTGGTATTACGGTTGGTCCAGATGGCGCGCTATGGTTTACTGCGTCCAGAGATGATAAGATTGGTAGGATTACTACCGCTGGTATTATCACCGAATATCCTCTCCCGGAAACCTTTAGCTCGCCTGAGGGTTATAATGGACCCCAGAAACTGGACCACGAGCTAAGGTGAAAGGTGGAGTATAATCACCTCTGGAGGGTCCAGTCGATGCCGAAGAAACGACGCCAGTTCACCGCCGACTACAAGTTCAAGGTTGCCCTGGAAGCGGCCAAGGGGACCAAGACGCTGGCTCAGCTGGCCAGCGAACTGGGGGTGCACCCCAACCAGATCAGCCAGTGGAAAGCGCTGTTGCTCGACGAGGGCGCCAGGCTCTTTGAGCGCAGCGGCGAGGCGACAGAGCGCCAACTGGCGCAGCGCGAAGCTGAACTGTACGAGCAGATCGGGCGGCTGAAAATGGACTTGGAGTGGCTCAAAAGGAAAGTTGCCTCCTGAGGTCGCGGCCAAGCGCGCGTTGATCGAGCCGCCACATGGCTCGATGAGCCTACGTCACCAGTGCGACTTGCTCGGCTTGCACCGCTCAACCTACTACTACGAGCCAGCCCGCGAGAGCGCCGAGAACTTGGCCTTGATGCGCCTGATCGACGCGCAGTACCTCAAGACGCCATTCTACGGCTGGCGGCGGATGACCGAATACTTGCGGCGGGAGGGGCACTCGGTCAATCACAAGCGGGTCCAGCGACTGATGCAGCTCATGGGCGTGCAGGCCGTCTATCCGAAGCCCAAGACGACCGTCGCCAGCCCCGACCACAAGGTCTATCCGTACTTGCTGCGCGACCTGGCGATCACCCGACCCAATCAGGTCTGGAGCGCCGACATCACGTATGTGCCTTTGCTGAGCGGCTTCATGTACCTGGTGGCGATCATCGACTGGTTCAGCCGCTACGTGGTCAACTGGCAGCTATCCAACACGCTCGATGGTCGGTTCTGTCTGGAGGCGCTGCAGGAAGCACTTGAGGCGGCTCGGCCCGAGATCATCAACACGGATCAGGGCGTGCAGTTCACCGCCTTGCCCTTCACGACCTGCCTGGAACAGGCGGGGGTACGCATCAGCATGGATGGGCGAGGGCGGGCGCTGGACAACATCTTCATCGAACGGCTGTGGCGGAGTGTCAAGTACGAGGACGTCTACCTCAAGGACTACGCCTCGGTGCCCGACCTAGATACTGGGCTAGAGACCTACTTTCGGTTCTACAATCATGAGCGGCCGCACCAAAGCCTGGGCTATCGCACGCCGGCCGAGGTCCACCTAGTCTGAATGGCCTACTGTGTATTTGTGTCCTTCACCTTATTTTCGTCGTTTCGTGGTCTTGACATTGGGGTCCACTATACACATCTCTTGGGGTGCATGGCCATTAGTTGTCTCATCGTATAGGCGAGCGCCGGTCAATAGCCTCTGTAACGTTCGCCAGGCCTGCTGCGCTACGTTCAATTGCACGCCCGAAATAGGCGCCTGGCTGTAGCGCGCCTCGTCATAGGCGTCGGTCAGGATATGGAGGGGCAGGTTACAGTCGGGCTTCCATTGCGCTAGCGTGTCTAGATACTCGATGGGTGTTTGTTCGGGCGCGCGTTTATAGCCAGCCCGGGACGCGGCGGCGAGCAAGGTTTGGTACATTTGGCGTATGATCCGACGGCCGTCCTCGCCTTCGAGCGGCAAGAAGGGCTGCCCTGCCGCTCTACCAGGCTTGGGTTGCAGACGGGCGAGCAGATCGGCCAGTTGCGCGCGCAGTAAATCCCACGACCCGATGAATTCACGGTCTTCTTCGATGCCGTCTTCCTTATATCCATAGAACTGGCGGAAGGCCAGCGCAAACAGCAGGATAACTATCATGAGGGCGCCCAGGATCAGCAAGGCATGACTCAAGCTGCTGACCCAGGCCGGTATGGCCGCCTGGCCGCGTGAAGCCTCCTCCAATTGCCGCTGCAAATCGGGCATTTCTATTGGCTGGGGCAGTTGGTTCGTGTCGCGGGGCAGGTTGCGGATGAAGTTGATCAAGGGTTCTAGCACGAGGAAGAGGATGTAGACAATGGCGACAAACACTAGATACAGCACGCGGGCGAAGAGGTCCAATACAGGTTGAATGACCCGCAG
>JAHCIP010000124.1 GCA_026129165.1 Anaerolineae bacterium | reverse complement strand
ATCACCCAGGCCCGCCGCCTGCACCCCGACGACTTCGGCTGGGCGCGCTATTTCCCCGAGGGCAATGCGCCCTTTGAACGGCTGGTGGGGAATGATCGGGTGCGAGCGCAGATTGAGGCGGCTGCTGGTGGATAGGGTGCCGACCATAGGGCGGCTGATGAAGCGGCTGTCAGGCTAGGGGGCAGGCTGGTGGCCGACGGGGCGCAAGCGGTAACCGACGCCGCGCTCGGTGATGATGAGCGAGGGTCGGCCCGGCAGCGCCAGCTTGCGCCGCAGACGGCTCAGGTGGACCCAGATATAGTCGCTGGAGTCGGTATAGGCCGGTCCCCAAACGCGCTGGAGCAACTGCTCGTGGGTGAGAATCTTGCCCGGCTGGCTCGCCAGGTGATAGAGCAGGTTGTACTCAATGGGCGTCAGGTGGACCGGCTTGTCGTCTATCGAGACAGAGCGCGTCGTCAGGTCGATGCGGAGCGGGCCAACGACCAGCCGCGTCTCGTCAGCCGGCGGGCGTTGGAGGAGGGCCTGGGCGCGTTCCACAGCCAGGTCCAGAGGCACCAGATCGGAGACGTAGTCGTCGGCGTCCTGAATATGGCTCGTCGCGGTCCGCAGGTTGGCGCGTCCCATCAAGACGACAATGGCGCTCTCGGTGGCTCGCCGCAGGGCAGCAAACAGCGCCCCGTCCTGCTGGACCAGCCCCAGGCTCAACAGAATCAGGTGAGGCGCGCACTCCTGGACCTGTAGGCGGGCCGCCTCGGCGCTGTCGGCCGAGGCCACGCTAAAGCCGGCTTGCTGCAACGCGGCCGTCCACTCGCTCGCCCGGTGAGCCGTCTCGTCGGCCAGTAGGATGCGGCCACGGGAGGGAGGGACGAGGCCCAGCAGGTGGCGCAGGTGGGCCGCCGCGTCCAGGGCCTTCTGGAGCGTCAGCGCCAGGTCAGACGGCAGGGCCGGCGCGCCATGCAGCGTCGCCAGCGCATGGTCCAGCGTCTTCAAGGCGACATGCGCCTCTTCCTTCTCAGGCGGCCAGGCTGGCTCGCCTACCACAACGGGGCCATCAGGCGACGGGCTAGGGGAGGGGCTAAGCGTTGACACAGGCATGCCTCGACAAGCAAGCGCCTCGTCAGAACTGCGTCCGACGAGGCGCACCGGGCCTTCACAACACAGTGGTCACAACCCCAATTCGGGTTGCGGGCTGTCAGAGCCTGGCCGTTCGACGCGGACATGATCCAAAATCTAACGCCATCGGCTAGGCCATTTCGGGTTCGAGAATGCCGTAGCCCCCCCCACGCCGGCGGTAGATCAGGTTCACTTGACCGGAGGCCGGATTTCGATAGAGGAAGAAATCGTGGCCGAGTAATTCCATTTGCTCGATGGCTTCGGCCTCACCCATCGGGTAGACGGCGAACCGCTTGCGGCGGACCACCGGTTCTGATCCCGCCTCCTCTTCGACGTCCATCTCCTCCGTCTCTAGTTCGACGGTGGCCGGCACAGCCCCCGCGTTGCCGCGACCATGCCAGCGGTCCTGCCGCTTGCCGCGATAGCGTTCGACCTGGCGCTGCAACTTGGCGAGCATGGCGTCAATGGCTTCAAAGGCGTCCGTGTCCTGCACTTCGGCGCGCAAAACTTCGCGCCCAATGTGCATCGTCACCTGGGCCACGTGCATTTCACCCTGCGAGCGTGAGGTCTGGGTGGATACTTCGACGGTGATATCCTGCAGATTGGGGAGTTGACGGTCGAACTTGACCATCTTTTTTTCGATATAGTTGCGCAGTGTATCAGAGACTTCAGCATGGCGGTTGATAATCCGCAACTCCATACGACCTCCTTGGGCGGTGGATGACGCGGACGAAGCATGTCGAGGAGGGCAGGGGGCTGGGCGTGGGGAAAACTAGCAGCCCACGTCCCTGCAGTGTCCTGGGCGAGTGGCTCGTTCGTCAACAGGATGGGATTGCCATGATTATACGAGCGTTGGGGCGGGCTGTCAATGCGCGACGCACCCCAGCACGGCGCCCCACACCCTGGCCGCGCCCGCCGCGCGCAAGGTGCGGGCGCATTCGGCCATCGTTGCACCGGTCGTGTAGATATCGTCAATGAGGAGGATATGGCTGTGGGGAGGCATGGGCCGCGCGACGAAGGCCCCCGACACGTTGGCGCGGCGTTCGTCGGCGGAGAGGCCGCTGCCCGCCTGCGAGGCGGTGTAGCGGACGCGGTAGAGCCAGTGATCCACATAAGGTAGCCCAAGTTGATGGGCGACACGTTGGCTCAGCAGGGCGGTATGGTCGTAGCCGCGTTCGGCGATACGGCGCGGGTGGCTGGGCAGCGGAAGGATAACTGTCTCCGGCAGGGGATCATCACGCAGGCTGTCGGCCAGCCAATCGCCCAGGGGAGTTGCCAGGGCGTGGAGGCCCTGATACTTGAAGGCGTGGATGATGTCGGTGAAACGCGACCGCGTCTCCCCCTCCTGACTGGGCACATAACGGCCTACCGCCCGCAACCCGTCTAGACTATTAGGTGAGTGCCGGCAATGAGCGCACCCCTCACCCGGCGGCACTTCATGCTGACAGGTCGGACAGGCCAGGGCCGGCAGACGCGGCACGGTGCGCTGGCAGTCGGCACAGATCAGGTCGCCAGACTGGCCGCAGCCCGCGCAGGTGGCTGGATAGAGCCATTCTTGCCAGTGAAGCATGCATCAACCCGCTTTATCTTCAGCCCCTTGAGCGTCCATCCCGTCGCCAGGTCCTTGAGGGTCGGTCGAGCTTCCGACTCTACCACAAGTGTCGCTACTCGGCAATATTCGCCTTACCGCGTTACATTCCGATATTGAATCCGTTTATACTTCTGAGAGATGCTTACACTCCGCATGGAGGATTCGGATATGCCTCGATTGTTCGTTGGGCTGACTCTGCTCTGCCTCGTCGCTCTGGCACTCGTTACTTCTCCCCCCGCCAGCGACGCGCAGACTGAGTCAGTATCCGTGTTTTGGCGGTGTTTCTACCCGACCTGTCGCGACCTGCGGGCTGTATCGCTGACGTCGCCGACAGACGGTTGGGCCGTGGGGCTGAAGGGCACGGTCGTGCGGTTGCAGAACGGTGTCTGGCGGCCATGGCCCAGTCCGACGACCCAGGATCTGTATGACGTGATGATGGTCGCCCCAGACCGAGGGTGGGCGGTGGGAGGCAGCAACGAAATCCGCGTGGCGTTTGAGTGGAATGGCACGGAGTGGCTGCCGGCGCGCTTCTCACCCATCGCGCCAGACCAACTGGCGCTGCAGAACGCCCCGCGCGCCGTGTCGGAGTTTGGCGGGCGCGGGTGGATGGTGGGCGAGCGCGGCACGGCGTGGCAGTTCAAGAATGGACGCTGGGAGCTGGAGGGGAGGGTAGCCGGGCATGACCTGGAACTCAACGCCCTCGCCCTGGTCGCGCCCGACGCCGGGTGGGCGGTGGGAGGCAAGCGCGACGGTACCTCCGTCGCCTCGTCCGCGTCGCGTCTGGTCGCTGGTCAATGGCAGCCGTATAACATGCCCTCGGTGAACGGCGAAGCCGTGAACTACAACGCGCTGGACTTTGTCAGTCCGTCCCTGGGCTGGGCCGTCGGCGAATACTATGACCCGACGCCGGCTGTCCGCGACTATCGCGGTGTCTTTGCCCGTTACACCCCGTCGGCGGAATGGCAGATCGAGACGACGGTCAACACCTCCGTGTATGGGGTGTCGGCGTTGAGTGACAGCCAGGCGTGGGCGGTCGGCTGGCGCTATGGGATCTCCGGGCCGGTGGCGGCCTACTACCAGCGTCAATTCGGTCGCTGGGAGCAGGTCGCAGGGCCAGAGGCCTTTGGACCGGTGGACCTGGACGTCTTGCCGGGTGGGGCGGGGTGGGCGGTGGGAAACAACGGCGCCTTGCTCAAGCTCCAGGGCGGTCAGTGGTCGGCGGCCGGTCTTCAGACCAGCAATTACCTCAATACGGTGGCGTTCAACGACCAGGGTGGCTGGGCGGCCGGCACCAACGGCGTCATTCTCCGCTACTCCGGAAACTCGTGGGCGCTCGTTACCAGCCCGACGCGGCGGGGCATCAACGAATTGGCCTTGACCGACGACTCGGGCTGGGCCGTCGGCGGCCTGGGTACGATTCTGCGCCTCTCGCGCGGTGAGTGGGTGCAGAGCGCCAGCCCCACGACCTACAATCTCCAGGCGGTGGCCCTGACGGATGCCCAGACAGGCTGGGCTGTCGGCGGTGGGGGGACGGTGTTGCGTCTCGAAGCCGGCGCCTGGATTACCACCACCGCGCTGGTAGACACGACGCTGTTTGATGTCGCCTTGACAGGCGCCGATGGCTGGGCGGTGGGCGGCGACGAGGCGGGAGGGCGACGGGCTGTGCTGCGCCTTCAAGGCGGCGAATGGTCGGTGGTGACCAACGGCCCTGGGCAGCCTTTGCAGGCGGTGAGCCTGGTGGGGAACACAGGCTGGGCTGTCGGCGAGCGCGGCACCATCCTGCAACTCAGTGACGGGGTCTGGCGCGATGTGACCAGCCCGACCACCGAAAGCCTGTTTGATGTCTACGCCGAGTCGCCAGGGCTGGCCTGGGCCGTGGGGCAAAACGGGGTGCAACTGGAGTACAGCGAAGGGCAGTGGCGGAAGTTGCCCTCGGTGAATGAACAGCCTCTACTGGCCGTGACGCGCGCGCCCGATGGCATGTATTGGTCGGTGGGCGGCTATGGGGCCATTCTCCAGGGCTACCGTATCACGACCCGCCAGTATGTCCCGCACCTGATGCGCAACTATGTCGAACCCACACCAACACCCCTCCGGTAGGACGTCCAGATAGCCACCGACTGGAAGTCGGGGCTACGGAGCCTACGGCTGATCGTCCGCCTACGCGGACGAGGAGAAAATTGGCGTCCACGTCCGTGGACGCTCGGCCACCGGCCCCCTAGCCTCGACTTCCAGTCGGCGGCGTCCTAACCCAGGCGGCCAAACTCGCGGGCGAGAAAGCCGGCGCTTAGGTGGATCATGGTCGGGCGGCCATGCGGGCAGGTGCGCGGCGACGAGGAGGCCTCCAGTTGGCGGATGAGGGCCTGCATCTCGGTCATGGAGAGGGTTTGCCCGGCCTTGGTGGCGGCGGTCTTGCATACGGCTCGCAGCAGCGCCGCCTCGATGTCGGCTTCCAGCGGGTTGCGCCGCCCCTCGCCCATCTGAGCCAGAATATCCCGAATGGCCTGGCGCGGGTCGGCCTGGCGGAGGATGGTCGGGACGGCCCGCACCAGCACCGTCTGCGGTCCAAACGGTTCGAGGCTGAAGCCCAGGTGGTCCAGCCGCTCGGCCTGCTCGCCTAGCAGCGCGGCCTCGCCCGGCGTCAGATCGAGGGGCAGCGGGGAGAGGAGCGCCTGCCGCCCGACTTCGGACCGGGCGTGGGCCTGGAGAAACTCCTCATACAAGACGCGCTCGTGAGCCGCGTGCTGATCAATGAGGTACAACCCGTCTGGCCCTTCGGCGATGATGTACGCCTGGCCGACCTGGCCGAGGACGCGCAACATGGGCAACTTGCCGCCGCCGGCCGTCGTCAGCGGTAGAGAGGGTTCGACCGCCTGACCGGCGGCCGGGGCAGCCGCTGGGCTGGCGGTGGTGTCAAACGCCATCCTCCCCGTCCAGCCCGTCTGCTCGTCCGTCTGGTCGTTCTGGGTCCAGGCCAGGGGGGGCGTAGCCGCCGCGCCTGGCATGAACCATTGTCCCCGGTCCACCGTCTCGGCATCGTCCCACACGGGGCTGCCGCCAAACTGGGGGACGGGGGCGTGGCGCAGGAGCGCGCTACGCACAGCCTGCTGGACGAGGCTGAACACGGCGCGGCCGTCGCGGAAGCGGATCTCGGCCTTGGCCGGGTGGACGTTGACATCTACCTCCTCCGGCGCCAGGGTGATGTGCAGGACGCTAATCGGGAAGCGGCCGACCATGAGCAGCGTGTGGTAGGCTTCGGTGACGGCCACGTTGAGGGAACGGTCCTGGACCCAGCGGCCGTTGACGATGAAGGTCATGTGGGCGCGGTTGGCGCGGCTGACGGCCGGTGGGCTGACAAAGCCCTGGACAGTGAGGCGCGGCGTGACGGCTACCTCCAGGGTATCCAGGTCGTCCTCGCCACCCGCTTCACCTTCCACCCCAATCATCTGCCGCCCGACCTCCACGCCATAGATGGTGGTCAGACTGTCGCGTAGGTCGCCCCCCGTGTGCTGGAAAATGGTGCGGCCATCGCTGACCAGGGACAGCCGCACGTCGGGGTAGGCGAGGGCGAGGTGCTGGAGCAGGGTGTGAACCTGGCCGGCCTCGGCCGTGGCCGACTTGAGAAACTTCAGGCGAGCCGGGGTGTTGAAGAACAGGTTTTCGACGGTCAGGACGGTCCCGGCCGGCGCGCCGACGCTGGCCCGTTCGACCAGGCGGCCGCCCTCCAGCCGCAACCGGCTGCCCACCGTTTCGTCGCGCGTGCGTGTGACTAGGGTGACGCGGCTGACGGCGGCGATACTGGGCAGCGCCTCACCGCGAAAGCCGAGGGTACGGATGTGGAACAGGTCCTCGGCCTCGCGGACCTTGCTGGTCGCGTGGCGCTGGAAGGCCGTCTCGACCTCGACAGCGGGAATACCGACCCCGTTGTCGGCCACGCGGATCAGCCGCTGGCCGCCTTCCCGAATCTCGACGCGGATATCCGTCGCCTCGGCATCCAGCGCGTTCTCGACCAACTCCTTGACCACTGAGACCGGGCGTTCGATGACCTCACCCGCCGCGATTTTTGCGGCGACATCCTCCGCCAGAACGACAATGGGCATACATCCTCCTGCGCCGACCCGTCCCAATTTTAGCACAAATGGGCGAGGTAGGGAAGCCGACTGGGGGACAGGGCGGCCTGTTAATGATTTGTCAGGCTGGGCCATTGGGAGTAAGATAGTACTAATTCCAATGGGCACGTATCTTTGCCCCTCGAATGATCAAGCCTAAGAGACGGTTATGGAGTCGCAAAACAATATTGCAGTTTTTGTGGATTTTGAGAACATTGCCGCCGCCGCCGAAGACGATCACCGCGATCTCGAATTGACCCGCCTGTTCGACTTCCTCAAGTCCCGTGGCCGCGTGACGATCAAACGCGCCTATGGGGATTGGCGGCGTTACAGCCGCCATCGGAGCGAGTTGCTCGAAAATGCGGTCAATCTGGTGCAGTTGTACAGCTACGGCATGGCCCATAAGAACGGGGCCGACATCCGCCTGTGCATCGAGGCCATCGAGACGCTGTTCACCCATCCTAACATCCAGACCTACGTCATCGTCTCCGGCGATTCGGACTACTCGTCGCTTATCAGCAAGCTCCGCGAGTACGGCAAGTACACGCTGGGTATCGGGCTGCGGCGTTCGACTAGCGAGATCCTCATCAAGAGCATGGACGAGTTCGTGTTCTACGAGGCCCTGGTGGGCACGCTGGACCTGACCCAGGAGTTTGATGTCAGCGAGGCCCATGCCCTGCTCTTGCGCTCGCTACGCTCGTTCGAGCAGCAGGATGAGTTGCCCGTCTTTGCGGGTAAACTCAAGCAGCGCATGGTCGCCTTCGACCCGGCCTTCAACGAGACGTACTACGGTTACGACCAGTTCAAGACATTCCTTGAAGACAGCACGGACATTGTGCGGCTCGAAATCCGCGATGACCAGATGTATGTCACGCCGCTGAACTCGCGCGAGATGGCGCAGGCGGCGACGCAGGGCGAGTTGCGACCGCTGGCCGAGACCTACAAACGCTATCTGCGCCGCGTCGGGCTGCCGCTGGTCGAATTGAGCACGCGTCGCGCCGTCCTGAGCGATTTGTTTGACCTGTTCCGCACGACGATCCAACCGCTAAGCCTGGACCAGGCGGCCGCTATCTTGCGCGAGCGGTACGACGGCGAGAACATCCTGCGACCGCAAACACAGGTGCGCGACGTGCTGCGGCTGGCGTATCGCAGCGGCTGTCTGGAGTTCGACCACCCGCCCTCACTCGCCGCCGCCGCCGAACTCCACCACAACGTCGGCCTGGACGAATTTACCCGTAACGCGGAAGGCGCGTATGTGCGGAAGATTGTCGAAGGCGGCTTGCAGGTGGACTTGCTAGAACTGGCCTCCGCCCTGTTTGGCGCGCCTGACTACGCCGACTATGTCGAAACCCTATTGGGCGACCTGCTCTCCACGGGTGTCATCGAGCAGCGCAATGGGGCCTACAGCGCGCCGCCGCCGGCGTCGAGCAGCCCGCTGGCCCTCCATCCGGCGCTCATGCCTGTCCTACCCGATCTGGAAGGCATCGAGCCGCCGCCGGAGGCTGTCATCAGTTCGCAGGAGGCCAGGCGTCAGTTTGACGAAGGCACGCGCCTGCGCGCCCGCGACTTCGCCGCCAGCGCGAGCAAGTATCTGTTGGCGACCAAGACGCAGCAGATGGCCCTGGAGATGGGCGAGACCGGAGCGACGCTGGAAGAGCTGAAATGGTATCTGGCCGGCTATTGCTCCGTCCAGGCGGGCCACCGCTTCGTGGAGCGCGAGTACGAACGCTCGATCCCGTACTACCTGAGCTTCTTCTACCTGGCCTACTCTGACGATACGGTGCAGGAAAGGGTGCGCGGCTTGATGCGGCCTATGCTGTCGTACTATTTTGCCATCGCGGCCCGCCGCTTCGAGCCGACGTTCCAGGCGCAGCCCAATGCCTCCCCGTCGCAACTGGCCTTCCAACTCCACAACCATCCCAACCCGGCTGTGGGCCGGGCTTTGGAGGATTTGCTGGCTCGCTTGAGCCATGTCACCCTGACGCCCATCCGTACCTTGCTCAAGCAGTTACCCACCGTACTGGGGGATATGGCCCAGAAGGAGCGGACAGCGGCATTCCTGAACAAGCTCCTGGCTCAGCCGGCTGACCCGCCCGCCGACCCACCGGACAAGTCTGTGCAGCCGGCCACCAATGGCACGGCTCACCCGTAACCAAACATCTAGTTAGCGACTATGTCTGATCGAGACGCTCTCAACGAACTGCTCAAAACCGTGAGACCACTGGCCCTGGCAGGTCTAAAGACCCCGGCAGGGATGCAGGGCGGCCCTGCCAACCTGACCGCGACCCTGGCCCAACGCTGGACCACCAAGCAACGCCTTATCGAACGGCTGCTGCAGGAAACCGATGTGCGTGACGCGCTGGATCGCTTCGAGGCCCGCACCCGCGACTTTGTCGAACGCTATCCGGCCCAGCCCGGCTGGCGTGACAAGGCCGGTCAGGAGTGGCAGGCTGGCCTAGTGCTCCAGGCATGCGACGAAATTCGTGTCCATCTGGACAGTTGGGACGCCGAAGATGACTTCGAAGACGATGACACCCACGACGGCGACTGGGACACCGACACTGATTGAAGTTGCCCGTGTCCATCTGCGTGACCTCAACGCTGTGGTCCACCTGGAACGGCGCTGTTTTGGCAGCGAGGCCTGGGGCTGGCCCGATTTTCTCATGGGTCTGGCCCCAGGCCACCTTTTTCTAAAGGCCAGTGCCGACGGGAAGCTCGTTGGCTTTGTCCTGGCCCAGCCCAACCGCCGCCAGGGCGTCACCTGGGTCGCCAACGTGGCGGTTGACTCGGAGGTGAGGAACCAGGGCATCGGCCGGCGGCTGATGGAGGCCGTGGAAAGCACGGCCGGCACCCCGCGTTTCCGCCTGACCGTGCGCGTAGACAACGACCCGGCGCGCCACCTGTACCGCAGCATGGGCTATCAGGATGTCGGCCTGCGCCGAGGCTACTACGGTATGCATCGGGACGGCATGGAGATGGAGAAAATCATTAATGCCTGAAACGCTGGTTTTGGCCAATGCGCTTATTCGCACGCTAGACCCGACCAGACCCCTTGCCGACTCTATCGCGGTCCAGGGCGAGCGGATTGTGGCGGTGGGCAAGGCGAGCGAGATGCCGGAGGGCCGCCGGATGGACCTGGGCGGGCGGTTGGTCCTGCCGGGCTTCACCGACTCCCACCTGCACATCATGAGCTGGGCGCTCAACCAGCAGGCCGTCGCCCTGGATGGCGCACGCAGCCTGGACGAGGCACTGGGGCGCATCGCCGCCCGCGTCGCCCAGACGCCGCCCGGCCAGTGGCTGACTGGCTGGGGCTGGAACCACAACGACTGGCTGGAAGGCTTCCCGACTCGCCACGACCTCGACCGCGTCGCGCCCGACCACCCGGTGCTGCTCACCCGCAAAGACGGCCACATGACCTGGGCCAACACGCGAGCGCTAGAGTTGGCCGGTATCACTCGCGACACGCCCCACCCGCCGGGCGGTGAGATTCGCCACGACGAGGGGGGTGAACCCAACGGCCTGTTTGCCGAGAACGCTAACTCCCTGGTGCGCGCCGTCATCCCGGAGCCAACCGCCGAGCAGCGCCGCCAAGCCCTCGCAGATGCCTGGCCCCTGTTTCACCAGATGGGGCTGGTTGGGGGCCACGAGATGGGCTTCGCCGACCCGCTGGCCTTGTGGGATGACTTCAGCCACCTCAAGGCCGAGGGCAAGCTGCCCTGGCGCATCACCCACTACATCCACAAGCACCAACTGGATGCCCTGATCGAGCGCGGGTTGCGCTCGTGGGACGGGGACCACCGGCTGCGCCTGGGCGGGCTGAAAATCTTCATGGACGGCACCCTCGGCTCGCAGACGGCCGACATGCTGGACGACTTCGAGGGGCAGCCAGGCAACCGAGGGATAGTCACCACCGAGTTCGAGGAGTTGCGCGACCTGGTCATCCGAGGCGCGGAGGCAGGCATCAGCGTCGCCATCCACGCCATCGGCGACGCGGCCAACCGCAAATGCCTGGACGTGTTCTCAGAGTGGCGGGCGGGCATCGGCAATGGCTCGCCGCTGCGCCAGCGCATCGAGCATGTCCAGGTGCTCCACCCGGACGACCTGGGCCGCCTGGCCGAGCTTGGCGTGCTGGCCTCGGTCCAGCCCATCCACTGCACCTCGGATATGTTCATTGCCGACAAGTACTGGGGCGAGCGGTCGCGCTACGCCTACGCCTTTTGCTCGCTGCTCAGCCGTGGCACGCGCCTGGCCTTTGGCTCAGACGCGCCGGTCGAGACGCCCGACGTGATGGTCGGCATCCACGCGGCGGTGACACGGCAGCGGGCCAACGGCTATCCCGAAGGGGGCTGGCAGCCGCAGGAACGGCTGGGGGTGTATGAAGCGGTCCACGGCTACACGCAGGGGGCGGCGTATGCGTCGGGGGAGGAGGCGGTCAAGGGGTCGCTGACACCCGGCAAGCTGGCCGACTTGGTCGTGCTGGACCAGGACATCTTCACCATCCCGCCCGCCGACATCCTGCATACCAGGGTGGATGCGACGATGCTGGGCGGCGAGTGGGTCTACCAGGATGGGCTGTAGGCTACGCCGTCGTTACCGTGTCACGGGCAGGTAGGTGATAAGATCGGCGTAGTCGGTAGGGTCGCCAGCGCCCCAAATCATGCGCAATTCCTTCAAGGTGTCGCCAATGCTCATCTTGCTATTCATTACGAAGACGCCGGGGACGTGACGGCCCTCCGCCAGGTGGTCCGTCAGGTGAACAGGCAACGAGCGGCGATTGTTGGTGACGAGGATGAAGCCTTTCGCCTCGCACCAGCTCAAGATGTCGGGGTCAAGAGTTCCCAATGGTGGCGCACCGGGCAATCCGACGCGCCATACTACCATCGTCGGTTCGCGGCGGAGTAACTCAACGCGGTAGAAGTGCGCGACATGTTCGTCCAGGAGATAGCGTATCCCCGTCAGGTAGCTGCCTTGGTCTTCTCTAACTCCGCGCGGTACGCCCGCAGGCGCGTCACAAAAGGGGGCGGATTCAGCTCTTGCTCGCGTCGCATTCGGTCGCCATACTCAAGCCAGTCGGTCAGGTACTTGTCTATGGCCTCTTTGTTATGAAGGTAGTAGAGGATGGTGGCGTAGACCTGTTCCAGACTGAGCGTGTCATACTGGTTGGCGATTTCCTCAGCCGTCATGGCTTTATGGATATAGTCGTACAACACCGTCTCGATGCCGATGCGGCTGCCCTTGATGCGGATGTCGTCGGGCGCGAGAAAGTCGAAATAGTCCTCTAACTGCATACCGCCTCCTGCTTTGCGATTCTCACACCCTGTATTATACTCCAAAACTAATCTTCACGCTGGAGGAAGCTCATGCCTCAACTCAAAGGGGTCTACCCGGCCTGTGTCACGCCTTTTACTCAGGACGGCGCGCTGGACGCGGCGGCGATGCGACATAACATCAAGAAGTGGCTGGCGGCGGGCTGCCACGGCGTCCTCGTCCTCGGCTCGACAGGCGAGTTTGTCCACCTGGACGAGCACGAACGCGACGAGTTAATCACCGCCGCCCGCGAGACGGTCCCCTCGGACCGCGTGCTGTCGGTGGGCGTCGGCCACCTGGGGACGGCGCAGACCATTCGGCAGACCAAACGCGCCGCCGAGTTGGGTGCGGACGTGGCCCTGGTCGTGACGCCATTCTTCTACAAGCCGGCCATGACCCACGCCGCGCTGGTGGCGCACTATACCGCCGTCGCCGACGCCTCACCCATCCCGGTCCTCATCTACAACGTGCCGCCGTTCACCGGCCTCAACATCGAAGTCCAGACCGTCGCCGCGCTGTCGCGCCATCCTAACATCGTGGGGATGAAGGACAGCTTCGGCGATGTCGGCCAACTGGCCGCCGAGGTGGAAGCCTCCGCCGACGGCTTCGCCATCTTCACGGGTGGGGCGCGGGTTCTCCAGGCGGCAATGGTCGTCGGCTGCATCGGGGCGAACCTGGCCGTCGCCAATATCGCGCCTGAGTTGTGCGTCGCTATCTACGACGCCGCCCTCGCCGGCCGCCACGACGAAGCCCGCCGCCTGCAGGCGACTCTGACTGCCGTAGAAGCCGCCGTCAGCCGGCCCTATGGCATCGGCGGCTACAAGCACGCCCTCAACCTGTTGGGCTACCAGGGCGGCTACCCGCGCGCGCCGCTGATGTCGCCTGATGAGGCCACCCAGGCTAAGATTCGGGCTGCCCTCAAGATGCTCGAACCCGTGCCCGCCTGAGACTACAGTTGTCGTTAATGTCATGCTGAGAACACCATACCACTGGGTGGTATGCGCGACGCAAGAAACTTGTCTGCGGTCAGCGAACGGTTCATACTTGGCTTGGTCCAGACAGCTAAGACCGTCGCTTCAGTGGAGCGCGACAGCCCGAGGCTGAGACTGGTTCCGATCAGGCACGATGTGATGAGTGGTGGCTTCGCTCGGGCTGGGCGAAGACCCCGTTGAGCAGCCTGACAAGAGACGCCCTGATCGGGTCTGGGCCACGAGGTCGGTCGGAAGCATGGAGGTGTGAGATGAGCCGCCCGCCGATAGCGACACCGAGTTGGGAGAGCCTGCCCCTGATCAACCCGCACGCGGCAGGTCTGGACATCGGGAGCGAAGAGATCTGGGCGGCGGTGCCGCCGAACCGCGCGGCCGAGGCGGTGCGGGTGTTTGGCACCTTCACGCCCGACCTGCACGCCCTGGCCGACTGGCTGGTGGCCTGCCACATCGAGACGGTGGCGCTGGAGTCGACGGGCGTCTACTGGATCCCGATCTTCGAACTGCTGGAAGAGCGGGGGGTGGCGGTGTGTGTGGTCAACGCCCGGCATCTGAAGAGCGTGCCAGGGCGCAAGAGTGATTGGCGCGACTGTCAATGGCTCCAGCGCCTGCACAGCTTTGGCTTGCTGACGGGCTCGTTTCGCCCGGAGGCCGAGATATGCGTCTTGCGGGCGTACTTGCGCCAGCGCGCGACGTTGGTCGAGCATCGGGCGGCCCACATCCAGCACATGCAGAAGGCGTTGGCGCAGATGAACCTCCAACTGACGCACGTGCTCAGCGACATCACCGGCGTGACAGGGCTGGCCATCCTGCGCGCCATTGTGGGTGGGGAACGGGATGCCGTCAAGCTGGCCCAGTTTCGAGACAAGCGGTGTAACCACAGCACCGACACCCTCGCCCAGGCCTTGACGGGCCACTATCGCGCCGAGCACGTCTTTGCCCTCAAGCAAGCGCTGGCCTTGTACGACGTCTACACCCAGCAGATGCGCGAGTGCGACGAACAGATCGAGCAGCAGTTCGCGGCGATGAAGCCCTGTCACGACGATGACCTGCCGCCCTTGGACCCGTCCGACAAGCGCGATAGTCACAGCAAGAACGCGCCCCGCTACGATGCGCGTACGGCCCTCTACCGCCTCGTCGGCGTGGACCTGGTCGCCATCAGTGGCTTGAACGCCTCGACGGTCCAAACGATTGTCTCCGAAGTCGGCACGGACATGCGCCGCTTCCCCAGCGAGAAGCACTTCTGCTCGTGGCTGGGGTTGGCGCCGCATAACGACATCTCGGGCGGCAAGGTGCTGCGGAGCAAGACGCTCAAGACCCGTCAGCGGGCGGGTCAAGCCTTCCGTCTGGCCGCCCAGTCGGCCGCGCGGTGTCGGGATAGCGTGTACGGCGCCTTCTATCGTCGCATGAAGGCGCGGCTGGGACCTAAGCAAGCCATGGTCGCCACGGCCCACAAGATTGCCCGCACCTTCTACCACCTGCTCAAGCATCGCGTACCCTTCCAGGACATCGGCGCCGACGAGTACGATAAGCGCGCCACGGAGCGCGAGATCGCGCGGTTGCAGAAGCGCGCCAGCAAGCTCGGTTTCACTTTGATGGCCTCCGCCCCGGCCACCCCTTAAGGCGAAGTTTCTGAGCAGCGAAGCGAAGCCTCTCGTAGCACAAACCGAGACCCTTCACTTCGTTCAGGGTGACAGTCGAAGGTTCTGGCAGGGGCTTAAGCTGCCGACACCCATCACCATTCCATGTAGACCCCGTCTCGGCTTGAGACGGGGTCTGGTGTTGTCTTGTGCTATAATGAGCGGGGCTGAAATGAGGGAGGCAGGATGATACAGTTAAGAAGCACACCCACTGACCTGGCGCAGCGCGCCGCCACCGCCATCGGCGATGGGTTTATCGCCTACCATACGGGCTTTAAGACATTTGCCCGTCGCGCCCAGGCGCGTTTCGAGGCACGGGACTGGCTCGGCGCCCAGCAAGACTCGGTCGAACGGCTGGACCTCTACAAACAAACCATTGACATGACCCTCGCCATCCTGCGGGCCATCCTCCAGGACCAGGCGCAGGACCACGCCGTGTGGCGGGCCATGAAGCGGCGCTATACCGACCTGATCGCCCGCCGCGATGACATCGAACTGGCGGAAACGTTCTTCAACTCCGTCACGCGCCGTATCTTTACCACCGTCGGCGTGGACCCAGATGTCGAGTTTGTCGCCTCTGGCCCGCGCCTGCCTCTCCAGGCCGGCACGCCGGTCTATGACACCTATTGGGGCGGCAGCATCCGCGACCTGATCCGCGCTGTCCTCCAGAACCACCCCTTCTTGTGCGGCTACGAGGCGCTGGACTATGACACCCAGCATATCGCCTCGGCCATCGAGGCGCACCTGCTGGCCGAGTGCGGCGTAGCGCGGATAGACACGCTGGAGATGATTCGCGCCGTCTTCTACCGCAACAAGGGCGCGTACCTGGTGGGCCGCATCATCAGCGCGGGGCGCATTGTGCCCATCATCCTCCCCCTGCTGCATACCGACCGTGGCGTGTTCGTAGACACCGTCCTGCTGACGGAAGACGACGCGCTGCTGGTCTTCGGCGTCACCCGTTCCTACTTCCACGTTGAGGCCGAGCGGCCCTCCGAACTCATCGCCTTCCTCAAGTCCATCATGCCGCGCAAGCACATCGCCGAACTCTACACCTCCATCGGCTATAACAAGCACGGCAAGACCGAACTGTACCGCGACCTGGTCCAGCACCTGGCCCAGTCCAACGACCTCTTCGAGGAGGCCCAGGGGACCAAGGGCATGGTGATGTCCGTCTTTACCCTCCCCTCCT
>JAHCIP010000123.1 GCA_026129165.1 Anaerolineae bacterium | reverse complement strand
GTCTTCAAAGACCATCGCGCCGGGGCCGGCGACGGCGTGGACAATCATCACTTTCGCGCCTGTGCCACGCGCGAGGTCGGCGTCGACATCCACCGCTCGGTTCGAGCCTTCGGAACTATCAACGGCGACAAGAATGGAACGGAACATGGGTCCTCCTTGTGCGGATGGCGTCATGTTACCCTCCCGAAGGTTTGAATCCTTCGGGAGGGTGCATGTGGCGGTTAGTCGCCGGCGGCGGCAGCGGAACGAGCCCTGGCCTCGGCTTCGCCCGGTCGAACGGCAGCGGTGATGTCAACGTCCTTCGTTTCACGGATAAAGATCAGCCCGACGATGAAGCAGACCGTCGCGATGGTCATCGGATAGACGAGGCCGGCGATGATGTCAGCGCGCGCGCCGGTGATCGAGACCAGGAACGAGGCGATGGGCCGCAGCCAGCCGAGCCAGCCCGTCAGGTCCGCGAAGCCGTTCTTGGCGCTGCTAAACATAGTCAGACCGATAATCGGCACCAGACCACCGAACACGCCGTTGCCGATGTGGTAGGGCAGTGACATGGAGGTGTAGCGGATGCGGGTGGGGAACAGTTCCACCAGGAAGGCGGCGATGGGGCCGTAGACCATCGTCACGTAGACCACCTGGATGAAGATCAGGACGCCGAGCATGAAGGGGCTGTAGTTCGGGCCGGGGGCGTAGGCCGCCATGGCGCTGTAGATCGGGATGTAGGTCAGCACGGCGAGGGCCATGCCTGCCAGCATAATTGGCTTGCGGCCGATGCGGTCTGACAGGCTGCCGAAGACGACGAACAGCGGCGACGCGATGAGCAGCGGGATAGCGATGATGAGGTTGGCGTCGACCAACGGCACCTTAAAGATGGTCTGGAGGTAGTACAGGGCGTAGAACTGCCCGGTGTACCAGACGACACCCTGGCCCATCGTCGCGCCGAGGAGCGCGAGGAGGACGAACTTCAGGTTGAACCAGTTGGTAAAGCTCTCCACCAGAGGCGTCCAGGCCTTCTTCGCCACGCCGCCCGACTTCTTGAGCCGCGCGAACAGCGGCGACTCCTGGAGCGACATGCGGATATAGAGCGAAACGGCGACGAGGACGATGGAGATCAGGAAGGGGAGGCGCCAACCCCAGGCGTTGAACGCATCATTGCCCACGATCAGGCGGGTGAGGAGGATGACACCCAGCGAGAAGAAGAGGCCAGCGGTCGCGGTGATCTGGATGAAGCTGGTGAAGAAGCCTCGGCGGCCGTGGGGCGCGTGTTCGGCGATGTAGGTCGCCGCGCCGCCATACTCGCCACCGAGGGCCAAACCCTGGAGAATACGAAGAACGATGAGGATGATGCCAGCCGCTGTGCCAATCTGGTCCACGGTGGGCAGGATGCCGACGGCGAAGGTACACAGACCCATCAGGGTCATGGTGAGCAGGAAGGTGTTTTTGCGGCCGATAAAGTCGCCGATGGTGCCGAAGACGATGGCGCCGAAGGGGCGGACGAGGAAGCCGACTGCAAACGCGGCCAGCCAGGCGATGAGGTCGCCCAGCGGCGTCCCGGTATGATAGAATTTGCTGGAGATGGTGGCGGCCAGACTACCGAAGATGTAGAAGTCGTACCATTCGATCATGGTGCCAGCGGCGGAGGCGAAGATAATGCGACCAATATTGGGGTCCACCTCTTCTGTGGCGGCGGGACGAGCAGGGGCGCGCGTTGCCATGCAGATACCTCCTGGATGATAGGACGGCCAGCCCAGGCGGCGTGGCCGTGCGAAGGGTAGCCAGGCTCATGATACGGGAGGATTATCAGCCCCGTTTAAGGCCACTGTTAAGTTTCAGTAAAGTCCTATTCCTTCGGCTGTCATGCTTCGCTTCGCTCAGCATCTGCTCTGCAAGGGGCGTCGGAGCAGATCCCTCACTTCATTCGGAATGACAGCCGAATTGAGTATAATTACCCTCTCGCACCTTTGTTCTAAGCATTCTAGAGCCGAGACGCATGCACAGCAGCGAACACGATGAGCAGGTCGCCCTGTTTAAGTGGGCGGCCCACATGGCTCTCCACCACCCGGAGTTGGACCTGCTCTTTGCCGTCCCCAACGGCGGCAAACGTGACAAGATCATCGCCCTCCAGATGCAGCGCGAGGGGGTCAAGCCCGGCGTGCCCGATATCTGCCTGCCCGTGCCACGCCAGGGCTGGCACGGCCTGTTCATCGAGTTGAAGTATGGCCGCAACACCCCGACGGAGTATCAGTTGAGCTGGCTCGAACGCCTCATTGAGCAGGGCTACCTGGCCGTCGTCTGCTACGGCTGGGAGGAAGCCGTGGATGTGATCAAGGACTACCTGGGGATGAAGGGGGAGGCGGCGTAAACTCGTCGCCGGGTCAAAACAGGGCTATACTTCACATTCCCTCAGCTCGTTCATCGAAAGGCCAGGCGTCAGGTATCAGCATGCACATCTCCGACATCCGCCGTCTCACGCCCGCCGTCCAGCACCTCGCTTATTTTCAGACTAGCGGCTTCTCGCCCAAGCCGGACCCGGTCGTCCAGACAACGATCCGCTGGGCCATCTTCCAGAGCCAGGGGCCAGCCCGCGCCGACATCCACCAGCGCCTGGCCGCCATGCAGACTCAGGTCCGCCAGAAAGTGGCCGCCAGTCTGAATGCCCACCCCGACGAGATCATGTTAAACGAGAACGCCACGGTGGGTATCAACGTCGTGGCGCATGGTATAGACTGGCGGCCGGGCGATAGGGTCATCCTGAGTACCCATGAACATCCCGGCAACCGCGTCACGTGGTACAACCTGGCGCGGCGCTACGGCGTGCGGCTCGTCTTCCTGGACGCAACCCTGCCTGACGCCGACTTCCTGAGCGAACTCGACCGGGCGCTGGACAGCCAGACGCGGCTGGTGAGCCTGAGCCATGTCTCGCGCCGCACGGGCCGCCGCCTGCCGGCGCGGGAGATGGTCGAGGTCGCTCACCGCCATGCCGTGCCCGTGCTGCTGGACGCGGCGCAGGCCTATGGCGCGATCCCTGTAGACGTGCAGGCCCTCGGCTGCGACTTCTACACCGTCAGCGGCCACAAGTACATCATGGGGCCGCAGGGGACCGGGGCGCTCTACGTCCGGCGCGACCGACTGGACTGGCTCAAGCCAAGCTGGATTGGCTCGCACTCGCAGAAGGATATGGACGACCAGGGCTACCTGGCGTTCCAGGACGGCGCGAACCGCTTCGAGTTTGGGACGCGCAATCTGGCCGACCAGGCGGGGCTGGGCAAGGCGTTGGACCTGTGGGCCGAGATTGGCTGGGACCATGTCTTCGCGTACCTCGAAGCGTATACCGACCGGCTCAAAGCCGCCCTGAAGACCATCCCCGGCCTGGTCCTGGAAACGCCACTGCCCTATGCCCAATCGTCAGGCATCGTCACGTTCCACTGGCCCGGCCTGGACGCCTACGCCCTGACCGCCCGCCTGCTGGAGGAGGACGGCATCCTCGTTTCGCCACTCTCCCCCACCTCGCCCAGCGTCCGCGTGTCCACCCACGTCTTCAACACGGACGAGGAGATGGACCGGCTGGTGGCCGCTCTCCAGCGGAGTCGCGCATGATCCAGCCGGCCGAGCGTCCGTCGTGGGGCGACGTGTGGCAGGTCGTGATGGCCGTCGCAGTGGCGCGGCTCAAGCTGATGAGCCGCTACCCCGGCGCGCTGTTCGTGGACATCGTCATGCCCATCGCCATCGCCGCCATTCCCATCCTCATGGGCCGCTCGCTCACGGGGCCTGGCGGTATCTCCGCCTTTGAGCAGAACGCGGGCACGACCAATTATGTCGCCTACATGCTCATCGGCAGCAGCATCTTTATGATCGTCACCAACTCGCTGTGGGAGTTCGGCTTTTGGATGCGCCGCGAGCAGCAAACGGGCACGCTCGAAGCGCTGTACCTCACCCCGCCATCGCGCTTCTGGCTGCTCCTCGGTGTCTCGATCTATGGGACGCTCCGCAACCTGCTGAGCTTCGCCATTTCCTTCAGCCTCGGCTGCCTGGTGTTCCGCGTCAACCCCTTCCAGGGCGACATCCTGCTGGCCCTTGGCTTCTTGCTGCTGGGCCTGGTTCCCGTCTACGGCATTAGCCTGCTCTATGGCGCGCTGGTCCTACGGCTCAAGGAGGCCAATGCGCTGATTCAACTCGCTCAATGGCTGGTCAGCCTCCTCATGGGCATGTACTTCCCGATTACCGTCTTCCCGCCCTTCCTGCGGGCCGTGGCCCTGCTCTTCCCGCCGACCTGGATGACCAATGGGGCGCGGGCGGCGCTGCTCGGTGTGGGCTGGTTCTTTGAGACGTGGTACGCCGACCTGGCTGTCCTCGGCGTGTTCGCCGTCGTTCTGCCTGTGCTGGGGTATCGGGTCTTCCGCCTGATAGAGCGCGGCGCGCAGCGGGGCGAGGGCATAGGGTCATTTTAGCGGCCCCCTGTCGGTTCACGAGGATATTATCTACGATGCTGTCTCAGACGCTCGACTCCTTCGGCGCGATGCTGCGCAAGAACCTGCTGATTATGCTGCGCTACCCAGTCAACTTTATCAGCAGCTTCGCCCAGGTCTTGATCATCATCCTGATTATGCTCTTCGCGTCATTGTCCTTTATTCCGGGCGGCGTCCAGAACGCGCTGCTCTCGCAGGTGGGCCGCACGTTCAGCAGCGTCGCCATCTATGGCCTGATCCTGTTCCTGTTTGTGTCCGATACGCTGTGGAGCGTGGGCTATAATATTCGGTGGGAGCAGTACGAGGGGACGCTGGAGTCGCTCTACCTGACGCCGGCCAACCGCTTCCTGCACCTCGTCTCGCGCCTGTTCTTCCCCATCGTCTGGACGGGGCTGAACGCGACGGCCAGCCTCGCCTTCATGCGCTTCATCTTCGGCCCGCTGCCCCTGGCGAATCCGGGCCTGGCGCTGCTGACCCTGGCCTTGACCCTGGCGGGGGTGTTCGGGTTTGGCTTCTGCTTCGCCGCCTACACCCTCATCGTCAAGGAGTCGGCTCAGACCGTCGCCAATATGCTTCAGTTCGCGCTCATGGCCGTCTGCGCCATGTTCTTCCCGTTCGCCGTCCTGCCCGCCCTCGTCCGCGCCGTCAGCTATGCGGTCCCCCTCTCCTACGGCGTAGACCTGTTCCGTTCGGCGTTGATGGGCTTCCCGCCCGGCTACCCCGAACTCCTGCCCGTCTCCACGGAACTGATTATCGTGACGCTGTGGGGCCTGCTCATGCCCACGCTCGGCTTCCTGGTCTATCGCTGGGCCGAGACCTATGTCCGCACCAACGGCTCGCTGGCCGAGTTCTAAAGGATTACCGACTACTGACTACTTTGGACTGACCACTAATCACCACCCACTAGCCACTGTGAGGGCCGATGACCATTGACCTTGAGATACTCCACGCGCTATCGGAGGCGTTTGGCCCGCCGGGCGACGAGAGCCAGGTGCGCGACCTGCTGCGCGGCCGCCTGGCGCCCCTTACCGACGAGGTGTGGACCGATGTGGTCGGCAACCTGTTCGCGCTCAAGCGGGCGAAGGGTGAGAGTAGGGGCCGCGTCCTCGTCACCGCGCATATGGACGAAGCCGCTCTCATGGTCATGCAGGTTGGGGGCGATGGACTGCTGAGCGTGCGAGCGGCGGGCAAAACAGAGGCGCGCGGGCTACTCGGCCAGGTCGTCCACCTCGGCCCGTCACGCACGCCCGGTGTCATCGGCGTGCAGCCGGTCCACCTGACGCCCCACGAGCGCCGCCAGGACCTACCCGACTTGGGCGACCTGACGGTTGACATCGGCGTGGATAGCAAGGACGAGGCGGCGGGCGTGGTCAAGCGCGGAGACTATGCCGTCCCCGCGGCAGCGTTTGGCCGCCTGGGGCCGCTGGTCAAGGGCAAGGCGTTGGACAACCGGGCCGGTCTGGTCGTCGCCCTGGCCCTGCTTGAAGGCGACTATCCATGTGACCTGTATATCGCCTTTACCGCGCAGGAAGGGGTGGGGGCGCGCGGGGCGCGTGTCGCCGCCTATGCCGTCGAGCCGGACCTGGCCCTGGTGGTGGATGGCGTGGGCGTGGACGAGCTACCCGACGAGGACGAGCCGCCGCCCGATGTGCGGCTGGGCGAGGGGCCGGTTCTGGTGCTGAGCGACACACGTACCCTGCTGGACCGTGGTCTGTCCCTGCGGCTCCAGGCCCTGGCCGAGGCCCACGGCATCCCTTATCAGGTCTTGGCGACACGTGGCGAGACCAGCGATGCCAGAGGGGTCCAGGCGGCGGGGGCAGGCATTCCAACAGCCCTGGTAGGCCTGCCCATCCGCTACCCACACCTGCCCGTCTCCCTCGCCCACCCCGACGATTTAGAGGCCGCCTTCCGACTTCTGCAAGCAGCTTTGAGTCAGCCGGGATAAGTTATCAGTTGATCACAAAGCGCACCAAGGACACCAAGAACACAAAGTAATTATTTTCTTCGTGCCTTCGTGCCCTTTGTGTCCTTGGTGACCGGGATAAGGAACCTACGATGCTTGACCTTCTCCAAAAAGTGTGTGATGCGTATGGGCCGTCGGGATACGAAGCACGGGTGCGTGACGTCATCCGCGCCGAGGTCGAAGGCGTGGTGGACGAGGTCCGCACCGACCGCCTGGGCAACCTGCTGGCGATTCGCCGGCCGCGCGGTAGTGGCGGCGCGGCCAGCCAGAAGGTCTTGTGGGCGGCGCACATGGACGAAATCGCCGTCATGGTCGCCAGCATTGACGACTACGGCTTCGCCCGCGTCGCGCCAGTCGGCTTTGTCAACCCCAATACCCTGCCCGGCGCGCGCGTCGTGTTCGAGAATGGCGTCGAGGGAACCTTCGGCGTTGAAGGAGCTGCCCTGCCCCGCGAAGCCCTGACACTGCCGAGCATGTTTCTGGACGTGGGAGCCACCAGCCGCGCCGACTGCCCGCTCAAGGTAGGCGACCTGGGCGTGTTCCGCCACAGCGTCGTCCGCGCCCACGGCGAGACGCGCGTTCTGGGCCACAACTTTGACGACCGCGCCGGCGTCGCCGTGCTGATCCAGGCGTTACGCGAGTTGGGCGACAGCCCGCACACCGTCCTGGCCGCCTTCACCGTGCAGGAGGAGTTCAGCCTGCTCGGCGCGGCGGCAGCGGCCTTTGGCCTCGAACCCGACTTCGCCATCGCCATTGACGTCACCCCGGCCGGCGACACCCCCAAGATCAAGCCGCGTGACGCCTGCCTGGGCGCCGGACCAGCCATTACCCTCAAGGACGTGGCCGTCATCGGCCACCCGCAGGTCAAGCAGGCGCTCATCGCCGCCGCCGAGCGCGCGGGGGTAGCCTTTCAACTCCAGGTCAGCTTTATAGGCACGACGGATGCTATGGCAATCCAAACAAGCCGGACGGGCGTTCCCGTTGGCACGCTGAGCCTGCCCGCCCGCCACATCCACACCCCGACGCAGATGGTAGACCTGAACGACCTTCGGGGCGCGGTGGAGGTTCTCAAAGCGCTGGTGTCAAGTTAAGAGGCAGGAGTATAAGGATGGAAGTAACCGTCAATAGTTGGGAAGAGTTAAACCGCGAGTTATTTCCGCACGCCCCGCACAAGAATCTAGGCCGTTTTCGCTCGCATTATGTTTATCGCGGCATGGCCAACGCCGAACGCCCGCTGCTCACCAGCCTGCTACGGCTCAGCCGCTGCCCCACCGTCGAGACCAACCTGCCGCTGATTGAGAAGGAACTCCTCTTCTCGTTCCAAATGTACGGCCAGCAGCAAACCAATCCAGGCGCTTCCATGTGGTACTGGCTCTCGGTCGCTCAGCACCACGGCCTGCCGACGCGGCTCATGGATTGGACCTGGTCGCCCTATGTCGCCATGCACTTCGCTACCGCCGACCTTGCCAATGGGCGACAGGAGACGGACGGCGTCATCTGGTGTATCAACATCGCGGAGTGCCACCGCTACTTGCCGCCCCGGCCGCTGGACATCCTCAATAATGCCGTCACTAAGGGCTTCTATGCCGAGATGATGAGCCAACTGGCCCAGGACCTGGAGGCGTTTGACCACCTCTCGGACGAGGAGTTTGTCGTCTTTTTCGAGCCGCCCGCCCTGGACGAGCGCATTATCAACCAGTACGCCCTCTTCTCGCTGATGAATAGCCCGCAGGCTCGCCTCGACGAGTGGCTCACCGCCCGCAGTGAGGACCGCCAGCCCGACCAGGAACCGCTCTACCGCCGCATCATTATCCCGGCCGACCTCAAGTGGGAGGTGCGCGACAAGCTGGACGGGGCGAACATCAACGAGCGTGTTCTGTTCCCCGGCCTGGATGGCCTGTCGGCCTGGCTCAAGCGGCACTACAGTTGCGGCCCATTGCCCAGTTAGCGCCAGTCCGCCAGGGGCTAGAAGCCCCTAGCTACACCCTGGAGGCCTGAGAGGCTACGGACCAGCCCCCGAAGGGGGGCTTCCACTCATAGCCTGCTCCTTCAGGGGCAGGCGGGGAAGGTGAGCATGAAAACGGCGATTGTGCTAGGGCTGCTCCGACAGGCGGACCGCATCCTGTTCGTCAAGCAGGACTACGGACAGTATGCATGGATGCTGCCCGGCGGCCATGTGCGGCCCGAGGAAAGCCTGGTCGAGGGCATGGGCCGCAAGTTTCAGGAGGAAGTGGGGCCGGTGGTTGAGGTGGCAGGGTTGGTGGCGCTGCGTGACCGCGCCGACCACCAGGTGGCGGTCCTAGCCGTCGTCCCCGTCGGCGGTGAGATGCATCACGAGTTACCGGAAGGGTTGGCCGATCGGCGGTGGTTCGACCGGGCGACGCTGACCGCGCTCCAGGAACCCAGCTTCGACTTTGACCGTCAAGTCGCCCTGCGTGTGCTAAAAGGGGGCGAGGCCTGCCTCTCCCATACCCTGGTAGACTTCACGGATGGCGCGCCGGGGAGCGTCTTCATCTCCTAGACCCTAAAGGTTTCCAAAAACCTTTAGGGTCTGGTTGAAGCAGACCTGACAGGTTTTGAAAACCTGCCAGGTCTGGGTAGTCACACTAGCGGACATTGCCGCAGGTAATGCCGCCGCCAATAGGCGCGCTGGCCTGCTGGTGAATGTTGATATAGGTCGAGTCCGCCACGACCGCCGCCCACTGCGCGCGCGAGAGCCACGCCGTGACCGTGGCCGAGCCATCCCGCCCCGCCACCATACTGGGTAGACCCTGGATCACCGCGCCCTGCAGCTCACACGTCCCGCGATGGAAGTGCATGGCGTGAGCCGAGCCGGGCGCCAGACCTGTCACGCTCACGCGAACCTGGTAGTCACCGTTGACCGAGCGCATGACCGTCAGGTAGCCCGACGGACCGCCCGCCTGGGGCGGCTGGATCGCCGCCTTGTACAGGGGGGCCAGTGGCGGGATCGCCAGGTCGTAAGGGCGCAGGAAGGGCGCGGGCTGGAAGGCCGTAAAGGCTGGGGCCGTCGGCACAATCGTGTTACCCTGGGCCAGGATGTTGAGCTGCGCGCCGAGAGCCGCCGCGCCGGCATTGAGGGCCGCGATATTGGAAGTATTATCCCATTGGCCCGTGGTGATGCGCCGCATCAAGACCTGGAACGCGGTCAAGGTCTCGGCTGGGGTAAAGGTGCAGTGGCCGGCGCGGTGCACAAACAGTTGCCGCAGCCACTCACCGTTTCCCGCCGCGTTGACAACACTGGCATAGGCTTGCTCGCCCTGGACAGGTACAAGGCCGTCATCCGTCGTGTGCAGCGTGAGCACGGGGATGCCGATATGGCCGTTAAACGCGATATACTTGGTGAGGTAGTTCACCGCCTGCGGGTTGGCGGCGATGCGCGCGGCGTTGTCCAACGCCTGGAGGTCGGTCTCCAGGCTCAGCCCGGCCTGCTGGTAGAGCGCCTCGACCATGGCCTTCTGGCCCGACCGCTCCAGTAGCAGGCGATAGTTGACGCCCGTGTTCCAGGAGGGATTGCCCCCGGCGCGCTGCTCTAGCTCGGCGCGCAGCATAAAGGCGAAGGGGAAGGTCACGTTCCGCGCCCACAGGTACTGGTTCTGCTCGCGGGCCGCGTAGTCGGTGGCGGCTGGTTCGGGCGTGGCCGCTGTAAACCAGCCGGGCGCGCCGGCCAGGGCCGCCGACAGCCCGATACGAGCGCGGCCCTCGCCCGTGGCCTGGGCGGCGATTAGGGCCTGGAGCGCAGCCTGGAGGTTAGCCGTCGGGTTAGTGATATTGACTACCTCCAAGCCCGCGTTGGGCGCGGCCAGGGTCTTGAAGACAAACGCACTGTCCAGAGCGCTGTTCCAGGTACCGACGCCGCCCCCCAGAACGCCACACATGGGCAGCGCGCCGGCGAAGCGCTCCGGGTTACGCTGGACCAAACCCGCCGTGATGATACCACCGAGTGAGTGGCCCCAGGCGATGGTGCGGGTCGGGTGGCCGACGTTGGCCTCGAAATAGTCCAGCAGGGCGGTCTGGTCCTGGAATGCCTGCTCCAGCGCCCAGCCCGTCGTGCTGTACGAGGAACCGGCTAAAGCATAGCCCTGCGCCAGCAGCGCCGCGCCAGTGGCCGGGTCGCCCACATCGCGGGCGGGATTAGCCGAGCCAGGCGCGACATAGCCGTGGCTGTAGAGCAGCAAGACGCGGTTCCAGTTGGCCGGCACCTCGATCTTGTAGTCAGCGCCGTTCAGCGTACCGGTATAGGTCGTGACGGCGCTCTGGGCCTGGGCCTGGCCTGATGTGACCAGGCAACCAACGAAGACGAGACACAGGACGAGCAGCAGCGCCGAGAGACGGCGCGGCGCATGTCGACGAGCCGCGAACAGCGCAGTTCGCCCAAACATCATAGCCTCTCCTTGATAGGTTGTGGGGCGCACAAAGGGCGCGCGGGTGATGGGGGGATGGGCTGATTATACTCAAAACGATAGGGAGTGCAATGCTGAAAACGCCAATAATCTATCCATCCAATCTGCACAATTTCTCAATAACTCTGTGTTAGACTCAAACTAAAGCGTAAAGCTAATTGAGTGTACTATTCGCCGGTCAAATCCCAGAGGTCTTTATGAAAACCGTTCCTCAGCACCATCACTGGTTAATTGATGCGGTGCTATTTCTCGGTTTCCTCGTATCCTATCTTCTCGATGTCACCGGCCTCGCCCTACACGAGTGGTTAGGTGTGGCGGTCGGCATCCTCGCCGTGTACCATCTACTTATCCACTGGCAGTGGGTCAAGGCCGTCACGCGCCGCTTCTTGGGGCGGACGTCGGGCGAAGCCCGTTGGTTCTACGCGATGGATGTCGGTCTGACGGTCGGGTTCCTGACGATCCTAGTCAGCGGACTCGTCATCTCCACCTGGCTCGACCTTCCGCTTCAGAACTACCTTGTCTGGCGGGATGCGCATATTCTCTCCTCTCTCGCCACTCTGCTCCTGGCCGTCATCAAAATCGGCTTCCACTGGAAATGGATCATCTGCGTCGCCAAGCGCTCGCTCTTCAAGTCACGTGTCCCTGTCGCCACCTCCGCCGGGAAGCTAGCGGCGAGTGGGACGCTAGCCAGTCGGCGCGATTTCCTGCGCTTGATAGGTGTCGTCGGGGCGTCTGCATTCCTCGTCTCTTATCGGGTTGTCGAAACCGCGTTAGGGATCGAACTCGGTCCCTCAGGGGTCGAACCTGAGCCATCACTGGCGGTGGCGCTGACTGAACCCCTAACCCCAACGCCGCCAGCCGAGATGACGGTGGGGGCCAGCTCGGTTTCCCAGATTGCCGTCCTGCCCACCGCCACCCCGGCCAACACCACCCCGACCACCGAAGGAGCCCTCTTGCCGCCATCACCCGCCACCGCGATGACGGTCAACCCCGCGGCCACCATCCCCCTGACTTCAACGGTCATTCCGACCTCGACCATCGCGGCGGCCACGCCGGGGGCGGTCGCGGCGGTGGCGCCGTGTGTCGTTCGGTGCAGCAAAGGCTGCTCTTACCCCGGCCAGTGCCGCAAGTACACCGACGCGAACCGCAATGGCCGCTGTGACCTCGGTGAGTGTATCTAAACAATCCCCTCAGAGGCGGGCGTGGCCCTACGTTGGGCGCACCCGCGCACGGGAGAATAACGGCCAGGCGAGGCGGAGCCAGCCTCGCCTCGGCCGTTCCGTCGCTGGTTCTTCCAGACTGCCAAGCAGGGCGCGCCGGCGCCGATCCGCCTCGGCCTCACGAATCATGTCCTGCCATCGCTCTTGCTGTAGCCGGGCCTGCATTTCGATGCTCAACATGGTCTGCCCCTTTCCTGGTTGTATTACTGGCCCATCGTTCATCATCCAACTGGCGTACCCCTATTAAACCACACAGCCTATATCGGCGTAATGCTTTTTGTGCTACAATTAGTGTCACAAAAGTGTCCTGACAGTGGTGCAGCAGTTAAGTAACAGTTGGCTGAGCTTAGAGGGATGGGCGCATGGCTGAGAGGATTTCATTGGGCGCCTGGCTGCGCCAACGCCGGCGCGCGCTGGACCTGACACGCGACGAACTGGCGCGGCGTGTCGGCTATTCTGTGTCTACGTTACGCCGCATCGAAGCAGACGACCTGCGGCCCTCGCGGCAACTGGCCGAGAGCCTGGCCGATCACCTTGACTTGACCAGCGAGGAACGCGCCTCTTTTGTCCAATTCGCGCGGAATGAGGCGAGTGACTCGGCCCTGCCCGTCCCCGCGCCCGTGGCCGACCTCCCCAGCCGCAACGGCTATGGCCGGCCGGCCAGCCTGCCGCTAGCGACGACGCCCCTCTTTGGCCGGGAAGGCGACCTGGCGGCCCTGCATGAGCTATTGGACCGCGACGAGGTACGCCTGGTGACACTGGTCGGTCCCGGTGGCACGGGCAAGACGCGGCTGGCTCTCCACCTCGCCGCCGAGATGGCCCCTCGATTCACCCACGGTCTGCGCGCCGTCAACCTGGCCCCTGTAACCGACCCGGCCCTGGTCGCCTCGGCCATCGCGCAGGCGCTGGACGTGCGCGAAGCTAGCCAGGCACCCGAGGCTATGCTGCGTGAGACGTTGCGTGACCGACACATGTTGGTAGTGCTGGACAACTTCGAGCAGGTGCTAGAGGCTGGCCCTCTCCTGGCCGACCTGATACGCGTCGCGCCTACTGTCAAATTCCTGGTGACGAGCCGCACCGTGCTCCGGCTGCGCGTGGAATATGTCTACCAGGTGCCGCCGCTCGCGCTGCCGCCACTGACGGACAACGGAACAGGGAATAGGGAATACGGATTACGCAATACGGACTACGCAGTACGCACTCCCGATTACGCCTCACATGTCACCCACTACCCCGCCATTCAACTTTTTCTCGAACGGGCGCAGGACGCCGATCCCTACCTGACCTTGACCGATGAGACGCTGGCAGCGATTGTCGAGATTTGCCGACGGCTGGACGGCCTGCCCCTGGCGATTGAACTGGCGGCGGCGCGCACGCGCTTGCTCCCGCCGGCGGACCTGCTCCAGCGGCTCGTCAGCGTCGTCGGCCGCCTGCCCCTGCTCACCGGCGGCCCGCGTGACCTGCCACCCCGCCAGCAGACGCTCCGCAATACGATGGCCTGGAGCTATGAACTCCTGTCCGAAGCGGAGAAGGCCCTATTCCGCCGTCTGGCCGTGTTCAGCGGCGGTTGGACGCTGGAAGCGGCGGAAAGTGTGTGTCCCCTGACGCCGGGCGCCCTCACCGTCAGCCATTCTGTGCTAGACAGCCTCGACTCGCTGGTAGACAAGAGCCTGATTCGCCGCGCGCCAAGCCCCCAGCCGCGCTTTGCCATGCTGGAGACGGTCCGCGAGTACGCGCAGGAACGCCTGGTGGACAGCGGTGACCTGGAAGCCGTGCGCCAGCGCCATGCGCTGTACTACCTCGCCCTGGCCGAAACAGCCGAGCCGGGACTGCGGGGGCCGCGCCAGATTGCCTGGCTGGAACGCCTCGAGGCGGAGCATGATAATTTACGCGCCGCAGTGGATGGCTGCCTAACCCAGGGCGAGACCGCGCTGGCCGTACGCCTGGTGGCCGCCCTGTTCTGGTTCTGGCTGCTCCGAGGCTACACCAGTGAAGGCCGCCAGCGCCTCGAAGCGGCCTTGACCCTGATGGACCACACGCCCGCGCCGGAGGGCGGCTGGCCGGCGACCCTCCAGGCGGCGCGCGCGCGCGCGTTGGAGGGCGCGGCGCGGCTCGCCTCGACCAAGTCCAAACTCCAGGCCGCGCGCACACGCATTGACGAAAGCCTGGCGCTCTGGCGCGCGCTGGGCGACAAACGCGGCATGGCCCAGGCCCTGCGCTATCAGGCCAATGTCTATGGCTCCTTGAGCCAGGCTGAACGCCAGCGGCTGCTCAAAGAGAGCCGTCAGTTGTACCTGGAGGCAGGTGATGAGTGGGGGCTGGCGGATGCGCTGCTGGGACTGGCGGCGACGGCCGCCGAGGCCGGGGACCATGAACAGGCGACGGAGTTGTTCGAGGAGAGCCAGCGCTTGTTCGACAAGCTGGGGGATCGGTTGGCAGTCGGCTGGGTGTTGCGCGCCGTCGCCCATCACCGTTACCGGCGGCATGACTTCGCTGG
Organism: Anaerolineae bacterium; assembly: GCA_026129165.1. Classification (GTDB taxonomy): domain Bacteria; phylum Chloroflexota; class Anaerolineae; order Epilineales; family JAHCIE01; genus JAHCIE01. The sequence goes on along the minus strand of JAHCIP010000123.1, from coordinate 1,562 downwards.
CGCTCGCGCCGCCTATGAGCAGGCGCTCGCCATCTTCCGTGAGGCGGGCGCGCGGTCCAATCTCGCCAGCATTTTCAATATGCAGGGCGAGCTGGCGCGGTGTGAAGGCGACTATCGGCAGGCCGAGCAGAGTTATCGCCGCGCCCTGGCCCTCTACCAGGAGTTAGGCGCCGACTGGGGTCTGGATATCGTGCGTATCAACCTGGGCTATGTCGCCCTCCACGACGGTGATATTCAGCCCGCCGCCCATCTGTTTCGTGAGGCCCTGACTCATTTTCGGCGGCGCGGCGAGTCGGACGAGACGTGCCTGGTGCTGGCGGCCATCGCCGGTCTGGCTGGCTGCGTCTCGACGGCCAGCGGCGACCGCGAGGCGGCCGTTGAAGCGGCGCGGCTGCTCGGAGCCGTTGGCGGGCAGCTCAAGGCGCGGGGGTATGAACTGGACCCGGCTGATGGTATGGTATTCGACCACTCGGCCGATACCGTTCGCGCCTGGCTTGGCGATCCCGACTTTGAGGCGGGTTGGGTTCAGGGCCATGACCTGTCGTTGACCCAATCCGTCGAGGCTGCCATGCGTATCGTCGGCCGCCTGGAGAAGAATGCTCGTGTATGACCCCGTCTAATCCCGGCCCCCGGCGACCAGCGCGCCTCGACGTGGCCGCGCTGGTCGTCCTGGCGGCCGCCTTCGCCCTGCGCCTCTACCGTCTCGATGCCCAGAGCCTGTGGTGGGACGAGGCGCTCAGCCTCAAACTGGCCCTGGCCTCCGGCATCGAGTGGCGACCCGCCGACGCCGGCCACCCGCCGCTGTATGACTATTTCGTGCTCAAGCCCTGGGTCTGGCTCGCTGGGCCAAGCGAGTTCGCGGCTCGTTTCCTCTCCGTAGCCTTCGGCGTGCTGGCCGTGGCGCTGGCCTATCACCTCGGCCAGCGCGTGGCCGACCGACGGGCCGGGCTGATCGCGGCCGGCCTGGTGAGCCTATGCGGCATTCAGTGGTGGTATTCGCAAGAAGTGCGGATGTACACACTGATTGCGTGCGAAATCCTCCTGCTGCTCATTCTCCTGGAGCGCGTCCTGGCCCGGCCCGCGCCCGCCGCCTGGCCCATGTGGGTGGGCCTCAGCCTGCTCGAATTTGCCGCCCTCTACACCCAGTACCTGGCGGCTGTCGTCGTTGCCTATGTCAACCTGGTCGCCTACGCCGCCTTGCTGTGGCGGCGCGACTGGCCGACGCTGCGCCGCTGGACCCTGGCGCAAGTTCTGGCCGCCCTGCTCATCCTGCCTGTCCTGCCGTGGGCGCTCGGCCAGGTCCAGGGCTACGTCCCGCCCAACGCGACGCCCCTGGACTTCCTGCCCTATCTGGCCCAGGTCTGGCTGTCCTACCTCGGCGGGCCGCTGATTCTGCTCGGCGGCCTGCCCCTGTTCGAGACGTTAGCCCTGATAGCCGCTGCCCTCTTCGGGCTGGCCGCGCTCAGTCTGACACTGACCAACCCCACGCGGACACGGGACCTACGCCTACTGTCGTATGCCCTGGTCCCTCTGCTCGTCATCTTCATCGTGATGTGGCTGCG
>JAHCIP010000122.1 GCA_026129165.1 Anaerolineae bacterium | reverse complement strand
GCTGACCGTCAACGCCCCACACCTCCAGCCAGCGCGGATCGTTCTCGGGCAGCGGATTGATGTAATCGGGCGCGCTGATGCCGTCGATGGTCCAGTACGGCGCCAGCAGTGAGCGCGCGGCGTCCACTTCGTGCTGGAGACGGAGGTCGAACTCACGCCACAGTCCGTGACGCACCGACAGGAACAGGCCCAGCGCAAAGGCCAGCAGCGTGGCCGTGAGCACGGCCACGAACCACATCACCAGCCGCGTGCGCAGCGACGACTGCCACGCCGCGCGTGCCGGTGCGCTGTAGTCAGGCGTGGCGCCGGGCATGGCCGTCGGGCGTTTCGCTGGCGACGAACCCCAGACCGCGGATGGTGTGAATCAGCTTGGTCGATGCCCCCTGGTCCACCTTGCGCCGCAGGCGCACCAGGTGCACGTCAATCACGTTGTCGATCATCGTCCCGCGCTCGAGCTGCTGCCAGATGTCGCGCGCCAGCATCTCTCGCGACACCACCTGGCCGGCGTGGCGCAGCAGGTAGGCCAGCAGGTCGAACTCCTTGGGCGTCAGGGCGAACTTGCGGCCGCCCCGCCAGCCCTCGCGCGCCGTCTGGTCCAGCCGCAGGTCGCTGAAGATCAGCGGCTTCTCCTTGCTGCTGGCTTCGGCGCGCCGCAGGAGAGCGCGGATGCGAGCCAGGAGTTCGGCCGGCGCGAAGGGCTTGACCAGGTAATCGTCAGCGCCGCTGTCCAGCCCCTCCACGCGGTCGTCTACAGCATCTTTGGCCGTCAGCATGAGAATAGGCGTCTCGTCGGCGGCTCGCACGCGCCGCGCGACCTCCAGGCCGTCCAGACCCGGCATCATCCAGTCGAGGACGATGACATCGGGCCGCTGAGTCAGCGCCTGCTGGAGGGCTTCTTGCCCGCTGCTGGCCGTCACCACGTGGTAGCCTTCATAGCTCAGGGTGCGCCGCAGCATATCAATAATCTTGCGGTCGTCGTCGGCAATCAAGACAGTCGCCACGCTCAAGCCTCCGTCCATACGATACTCTCTCTAATTCTAATCCGAAAGACGCAAAGAGTCATCCTAGACCGACATAAAATATCGCCAGACCTCCGAGGTCGGGAAGACGTCGGAGGTCTGGACAGGGAAGGAGTCCCCGGGTGAAAGCTTAGAGCGACGTGCCGCTCGGCGTCGTGGGGACGGCCGGGGCGTTCGGGCCGGGCCGCCCTCGGAAAGGCGTCGTCGGCCGGCCGTTCGGGGTGGTCGGCGTCGTCCCGTTGGGGTTGGGCGTCGTCGGCTTGGGACCTCGGAAGTCAGGCCCATGCCCGAAGCCAGGCTTGGTGAGGTCGAGGGAGGCGACTGCCTGGTCAATGCGCTGCTTGGCCTGGGTCGCCTGGTCGGCTGTCAGCCGCCCCGCCGTCACCGCCGCGTCTATCGCCGCCTTCTGAGCGTTGGCAATCGCCTGCTTGACCGCGTCCTGGCTCACACCCTTCGACTGCGCCAGGTCGGCCAGCGTTTTGCCCGCCTGCAACTGGGTCATCACATCCTGCGTCGTCATGCCCAGCGCTTGCGCCACTGCGCCCAGCACGTCCGCCCCGCCAGGGCGACCAAACGCTGGCGCACCAGGGCCGCCCTTACCACCCATGGGACCGCCGCCCAGGGGGCCAGGACCCATTGGGCCAGGGCCGAAGCCAAAGCCGGGCTTGGTCAGGTCCAGGGCGGCCACGCGCTGGTCAATTTGCTGCTTGGCCTGCGTCGCCTGATCGGCGGTCAACCGACCCGCCGTCACCGCCGCGTCCACTGCCGCCTTCTGAGCGTTGGCGATGGCCTGCTTCAGAGCGTCCTGGCTCACGCCCTTGGCCTGGGCCACGTCGGCCAGCGTCTTGCCGGCCTTCAGTTCCGTCATCAGGTCTTGCGCGGTCATGCCCAGCGCCTTGGCGATGGCGTTCGGGACATCCGCGCCACCGAAGCCAGGGCCGCGGCCGCCAAAGTCGGGGCGAGGAGCGCCCTGGTTGGGCTGCGGCGCGCCACCCGGCTGCGGGCCGCGCCCGAACCCGAAGCCGAAGCCGGGCTTGGTCAGGTCCATGGCGGCGACTTCCTGGTCAATGCGCTGCTTGGCCTGGGTCGCCTGGTCCGCCGTAAGCCGCCCCGCCGTGACCGCCGCGTCCACCGCCGCCTTCTGAGCAGTGGCGATGGCCTGCTTCACCGCGTCCTGGCTCACGCCCTTCGACTGGGCCAGGTCGGCCAGGGTTTTGCCGGCCTGCAACTGGGTCATCACATCCTGGGTCGTCATGCCCAGCGCCTGCGCCGCCGCGCCCAGCACGTCCGCCCCGCCAGGGCGACCAAAGGCCGGGCCGCCAAAGGCCGGGCCGCGACCGGGTCCGCCGTGGCCCGGACCACCGGGCGTGGTGGGCGTCGCCGTCGGCGACTGGGCGAAGGCCGCGCCGCCCGACAGGTTGAGCGCCACCAGACCCACAATGATGACCACCGCCGTCAGGCCAGCGATCAGAAACTTCGTCGTGCGATTCATACGTCTCATCCTCTTTCGTACCATGTCATGTGGCTCCAGGTCTCTACCCCCTGGAGGTCTTGCCTGTCCATAGGATACCCTACCTATGTAAGAGAAAGCCAAGACCGGACTAAGAGGACGATAAGAAACCGAATGGACTTGCAGGCTCAGAAATAGCCTCCCCCCACCGCGTACACGCGGTGGGGGGAGGGTTACATCTTCCACTGTGCAGAGACAGGACAGGTCACGTCTCTACTCTACGAAGGTCACGGACACGTACCGCCCGTGCAGGTGAAGCCGAGGGCGCGCAGGCGCGGCGGGTGCGCGCTGCCCGCGCCATACCAGTTGACAAAGGCGCGCCCGAAGCCGCCCTGCGCCTCGCCATAAGTCAGGAATGTCGCCCGGCTGCCGCGCACGGTCATCGGCTCGCGCAGAGAGAAGGTATACGTCGTGCCCTCCTTGCCCTTAATGGCGTCGTCGTCCAACTGCGGCTGGAATTGGCCGCCGACGGGGAGCGCGATCAGGCTGGGGTAGGTCAGGTTGACGAGGTTGGCGCTTTCCACCCCGCGCACGCCGAACATCGCCTCTACCTGGCCCGCGTCGAGGTAACTGGTGTCGGCCAGGGTCAGGTCCAGGTCGGCGGTCGTTAGCGTCGTATTGGGCGCCGGCAGCCGGAAGGTGACGACCCCCAGGTTCACCAGACCGCTGCGCGTATCCTCGCCCGTCCAGAGGTCGGGGGACCCAAAGAAGCGGCCAAAATTCTGCCTCAGGAGCTGGCGGTTCGAGACATAGCCGCTCGTCTCCGCTTCCAGGTTAAAGACCTGCTCGAAGGCGCTGAACTGGAACGGGAAGCTCAGGCTGACGATGTCGGCATCCCGTGCCCCGGGCGTGTTGTCGCTGTGCAGCAGCAGGATGCCGCGCTCGTAGGCGAGCCCCGCCTGGTCGCCGCCAAGGAAGCCGCGCAGGTTGGCCTGGACATTGATGTTAGTCGTGCCGTTCGGACGCACCGTGTACGTCGTCGCGTCGGTGCGGAAGCGCACCTGGGCCGGGTTGAAGGTGATCCAGCCGCTATCGGGCACGCGGTCCGAGAAGCGGTCGTAATCGCGGATGTAGTCCAGAGACGTGATGTAGAAGTTGAGGGGGGCGTTGCCCGTGATCCCCGCGTCGGCGGCGTCCATGGACAGGATGGTGTTGGCGCTGTTCATGGTAAAGCCGGTGAAGTACTCGGGGATACAGTCATCCGGGAAGGCGCCGCTGTTGAGGAACACAATGCCTACATTGACGCTGGCGGGACACAGGACGCTCACGTTCTGCCCGCTAATGGCCGCGCCGCCGGCCGCGCCCAGGTCGAAGTTGAGCAACTGCCAGTCGGTCGTGCCATCGCGGTTGGTATCCAGGTGGATCACATAGACCGCGCCAAGGGCAACCGCGCGCGGCCCCATGGCGTTGATGCCGAATTGCAGCACGCCCTGGTCCATGCGCACGCCCACGTTCTTGATGTCCACGTTCTGCGACTCGCTCGGCTCATCCGGGTCTGTCGCCACGAGGGCAAAGACCTCGGTGGTACCGGTGTAGCGCGAGGTGTTGGTAAGCTGGATATTGCGCGACGCCGCCTGGCCGAAGCCCGATAGCGACAGGCTAGTGGCGTTGGCGTTCACGTCCGAGGCGCGCCGGCCCAGGAAGTAGAACGGCACGTGGATGCTGTCCGGCGAGGTCCCACCGCGCTGGGTGACCTGGACAAAGCCTGACATCTCGCTGCGGTTCAACTGGGCAATAACGCCCGCGTTCTGGTTGCGCAGCCCGAACGGCGAGAGGGCCTCGGCCGGCAGGCTTAGGGTCAGCGGAACCTCGACCGAGGCGCCCGCCGCGAGCGTGACCGAGTTCTGGCCCAGGCTCACGCTGATAAGCGAGGCTGTGGTCGGCGTGGTCGCCCAGGTCCACGACAGGTCGTAGGTCCGCGTCTCGGACGACTTGTTGGTGATGCGAATGGGGCGGCTGCCATTGAAGCGGTCCACCACGGCCTGGAAGCCAAATGAGACGTTGCCCAGGTAGTTCGGGCTGTAGGCGACGGTCTCGGTGCTGGCGGCGTGGACCAGATCCACGCGGCCGCTGCCGATGCGCGAGACGGGGGCGCGTACCGCCGCCGTGCGGGTCGGGTTCAGGTAGAGTTCGGGGCTGGCCGTGTTAGCCAGCAGCGCCGAGATCTCTTGAGCCGACCAGTCGGGGTGCTGCTGGCGCATCAGGGCCAGCGCGCCGGCGATGTGCGGCGTCGCCATCGAGGTGCCACTAAAGGCCACCCCTTGAGTGCCCGTCCCCATCGCGGCCGAGACGATGTTCGAGCCGGGGGCCGTAATGTCGGGGCGGAGGCCGGTGAGGTCCACATCCGGCCCACGCGAGCTAAACGAGGATACCACATCGGTGAGAGCGATTTGCACGTCGTTGCTCATCGTGACGTTGACAGTCCCCTGGGTCAAGGCATTGCGCAGGAGGACGCCACTCTCGTTGGTCAGGGTCAGTGTCGGAACAGTGATAGTCCCACCGCCATTGCTGAAGCTCGGCGGCAGGAGACCAGCGACGTTATCATAGACCAAGACGGCGATGGCCCCGGCCGCCGAGGCCCGCGCTGCCTTGAGCGACACCGCGCAGGTGCCACGGATAATCAGGGCAATCTTGCCGCGCGGGTCGGCCAGGTAAGGGTCTTCGGGGGTACTACCGGCCGCCGGGCAGCCGCGTCCCACGTAGACGACATCACCTGTCACGGGACCAGTGTCCGCCAGTTGGGGCGCCCAGGACTGCTGTGTTGCCTGCAAGAGCCGGCCAGCCAGCGCGGCGGGACTGTTGACCTGGACCGCGTTGGCGAACTGGCCGCTGGCGTAGGAGGAGGCGACCGAGAGACCAAAGTCGCCCGCCGCGCTGGCGCCCGAGATATAGGGAATATCGCCTGAGTTGCCAGCCGCCGCTGTGACGAGGACCCCGACCTGCGCGGCCCGCCTCGACATCTGGCTCAGCACGTCAGCGCCGGCGAAGGATGCGCCCAGCGACATGTTGACGACGTTGACGTGATCGCTGGTATTGCCGTCCTGGTTCGGGTCCATCGCCCGCTCGACAGCCAGGGCAATCGCATCTGAGAGCGCGCCGCCCGCCCCAAAGATCTTGTAGGCGTACAGGACGGCGGCCGGGGCGACGCCGTGGTAGATCGTCGTGCCGTCGAAGGTCGAGGGACGCGAGCCGTTGACCGAGTCATTGGGCACGCCGAAGCCGGCCGCGATACCCGCGACGTGGGTGCCGTGGCCGCCCACGTCAATGGGGTCGGGGTCCGGCTCCGGCGTCTGGGAGCAGAGACCGGCGGCGTGGTCGGCGTCGGAGCAGGGCGCGTAGGGGTTGTAGACATCGCCCACGAAGTCGTAGCCGCCCACCACCTTGAGGGTGGGGAACAGGGGCCGGCCCTGGTAGGTCTCGGTCAGCGCCTTGGTGTCAGTGATGGCGGCGTTATAGGCGTCCTCCGTCCCAGGACCGCCAAAGTCGCGGTGGGTGTAGTCAATGCCTGTATCCACGATGGCGATGGAGACGCCTGTGCCGTCCAGGCCGAGTTGGGTACGGACCTGGTCCGCCCCGATAAACGGCACCGAGTGGCTTAGCATCGGCTCATACGCGGGCGCGGCATGGATGGCGACCACGCCGGGCAGCTGCGCCAGGGCGTCGAGGCGATCCGTTGTGGTGTGGACCTGGACACCGTTGTAGAGCAGGGTGTACTGGCCGATGACGGTGGCGCCAGCGGCTTTGGCAGCGGTCACCAGCGGCGCTTGCTGGGCCTTGAGTTGCGCGTCGCGCTGGGTCTGCGCCTTGGCCGCGCTGGCCTCGCTCTGACCCGCTTGCTTGGCGACGCGGTACGTCTCCACCGCCGGTTCGCCTTGCAGTTCCAAAATCACACTCACACGGTTGGGGTCCAGACCCCGCTTCGCCAGTTGGGAAGGTAAAGCGGTCACTTCACCATCAATCGGGGCGGGCACCCGCTCGGGGCGATACCCGCCTGAGGGCGGCTCGTCGGCTTGCGTCGGGCCGGCCCCGGCGGCGATGAGCCAGGCCAGGGCGAAGGCGGCCAGCGCGAGCCTCACTAGGGCAGCAGGCAGCACAGGTTGACGTCGCATTCTCATTTCCTCCGGTGTGAATGAGGAGTCCGGTGGGTACGACGAACACCCACCGGTGGATACACCAACGGTAGGGGGGAACGGGTAGATGGAGTGGCGCGTACACCAGCGTGGGCGCACTCCACATCATCAGAAATGGTATAGCGTGGGGGGGACTCAGAGCGGCGCGACGTGGCGACGGAGCAGGAGTATACACCAGGCCCGTTCAGGTGTCAAAGTCACCAGGAGTAGACTTGACTGGTCTGGACTCGGCTTTATAATCAGCTAACGCCCTTCCGAGACAGACCTTATGCCACCTCCTCGTCTGCACTGGGGTAGGGGTAACCCTCGTGGTTGCCCTGACCAGGGCAGGTACAAGACCTGCCCCTACCCTCTATTGATTGTCCTGCTGCTCCTATTAACGGTGCGCAGCGCCGTCTCGCGCCCGGTCGACGACTACCCCCTCTACTTCCCAGCCATCACCCTGAACCATGACCTACACCCGTCCCTCCCGCTCATCCATGCCCTCTACCTCCCGGCCATCACCATACGCCGCGACCTGCGGCCACCGCCCGTGCGCCTCACGGCCCTCTACTATGACACACTGGTAGCAGGCGAACCCGACGAGTCGTTTGAACTCTGGAACCCCGGCCCCGACCCGCTCGACCTCCAGGGCTGGGCCGCCAGCGACGGCACGCGCCGGGTCATCTTCCCCAGTCTCGTCATCCCCCCCAGCCAATCGCTCTGGTGCGCCTACAGCGCCGTAGCCTTCCAGGCCAGCTTCGGCCTGACCGCCGCCTGCGAGTACGGCCCGGCCACCGACCCGTCTATCCTTCACATGAACGGCCAGCCGCTGCGGTTCACCAATACCGGCGGCCGCCTGCTACTCCAGAACTGGCAGGGGGACACCATAGACGCCTTGGTATACAAGGCGGGCGCGGCGACCTGGGGCTGGCAGGGGCCGGGCCTCCAGCCCTGGCATCCCATCGGGTTTGCCGAGGAAGGCCAGATTCTCTACCGCAAGCGCGATGAGACGACAAACGCCCAGTTGTCCGACACGGACCGCGCCGAGGACTGGGCCAACCACGCTGGCGACCCGCTGCTGGGCCGCAAGGTGCGTTACCCGGCCTGGGACATGACCGCCTGGCGACCCTTCCGCGCCGATGCCCCCGCGCTCGTGACCATCGCCCTGACCCCCGACGCGGGCTACGACTTGGTCCGCGCCGCGCTCGCGGGTGTTACCACGCGGCTCCAACTGGAACTCTATAGCTTCGACCACCCGGCCCTGGCCAACCTGCTGGCCGAGCGGGGCCAGGCGGGCGTGGTGACGACGGTACTCTTGGAGGGCGCGCCCTCCGGCGGCCTCAAGGATGCTGACCGCTACGCCGCGTCGCGCGTCGCCCAGACCGGCGGCCAGGTATTCTACATGACCAACGCGGCGGGCGGCCACCCGCGCTTTCGCTCTCAGCACGCCAAGTTCGGCATCCTCGACGGCCGCACCCTGCTGCTCAGTTCCGAGAACCTGACGCCCGAAGCCCTGCCGGGCGACGACAAGCGCGACGGCACGCTGGGGCGGCGCGGGGTGGTCCTGCTGACCGACCAGCCGGCCCTGGTAGACTATGCCGGGCGGCTCTTCGCCCGCGATACTGACCGCCGCTGGCGCGACCTGGTCGCCTGGAACTCCTTCGACACTGTCTTCGGCCCGCCGCCGCCCGGCTATGTCCCAACGTATGAGACGGGCGGCGCGGAGTACCCCGTCCAGGCCCCGACCCCGCTCACCGCCTGGGCGGACCAGTTCGAGCTGATCCAGTCGCCCGAAAACAGCCTGCGCCAGTCCGATGGCCTCATCGGCTTGCTACGCCGAGCTGGTCGGGGCGATGTCATCTTAACCGAAAGCCTGACCGAGCAAACGTGGTGGGGGGCGAGCACCTCTAACCCAACCCAGGACCCCAACCCCCGCCTGGACGCCTACCTGGCCGCCGCCCGCCGAGGCGCCGCCGTCCGCCTGCTGCTGGACAAATTCTTCGACGACGTGGGCGAGCCGCGCGCCAACCGCGCCACCTGTGTCTACGTCAACAGCCTGGCCGTGCTGGAAGGGTTGGACATCCAGTGCCGCACTGCTAACCCGACCGGCCTGGGCATCCACAACAAAATGGCCCTCGTCCGGCTAGGGGGCGAGGGCTGGGTCCACGTCGGCAGTCTCAACGGCAGCGAGACGAGCCACAAGATCAACCGCGAGCTAGCCCTTCAGTTTCACAGCTCGCCCATCTACGACTACCTGGCGCGGGTCTGGCAGTGGGATTGGGACAACGGACGTTAGGGTATAGAATTATCAGCATGCTGGTAAGTTATCTACCTGTGGACCGCCGCCACGCGCTGGCCCATGGCGCCCCACTGCCCGACCGAGCCAGCGGGGCGGTCCTCTTTGCCGACCTGGCCGGCTTTACCGCGCTGACCGCCGCCCTCGTCCAGGCCCTCGGTCCCCAGCGCGGCGCGGAAGAGCTAACCGCCGCCCTCGACCGCGTGTATGACACGCTCATTGAAGCGGTTGACCAGTACGGCGGCAGCGTCGTCGTCTTTGGTGGCGATGCCCTGACCGCCTGGTTCGATGGCGACACGGGCGAAACTGCCACTGCCTGCGCGCTGGCGATGCAGCGCGCCATGCGCGCCTTCGAGGGGATGCCAGTCCCAGGGAGTCCCCTGATCGCCTTGGGACTAAAGACAACGGTCGCGGCCGGCCCCATCCGCCGCTTTCTGGTGGGCGACCCGTCCATCCAGCGAATTGAAGTGTTGGCCGGGGCGACGATGGTGCGGCTGGCCCAGGCGGCTAGCCTGACCAAACAGGGCGAGGTCGTGGTGGATGAGGCGACAAGCGCCCACCTGGCCGATGCTTTGCAGATCCAGACCCACCGGCCTGGGCCACCAGACGCGCCAGCCTGTGCCGTCATCAGCGGGTTGCGCGCGCCCATCCAGCCGACACCCTGGCCGCCCCTCCCCCCCGACGCCCTGCCCGCTGAGCAACTCCGCCCCTGGCTGCTGCCGCCGGTCTACGCTCGATTGCAGGCGGGACTGGGCGACTTCCTGGCCGACCTGCGTACCACGGTCGCCATGTTTGTCCGCTTTGGCGACCTCGATTATGACACGGATGATGCGGCTGGCGACAAACTCGATGCTTTTGTGCGCTGGGTCCAGGCCGTCCTCGCCCGCTACGATGGCTGGTTGCTGACGGTTACTATCGGTGACAAGGGTAGCACCCTCTATATCACCTTCGGCGCGCCCATCGCTCACAGCGACGACCCGCGCCGCGCCGCTGCTGCTGCCCTGGACCTGGGGCGCCTCCCGCCTGACCTGGCCTATGCTGGCCCCATCCATATTGGCATGAGCGCCGGTCAGGGCCGGGCCGGCTCCTATGGCGGCAGTACGCGCACCTACAGCGTCATCAGTGACGCCACCAATCTAGCCGCCCGGCTCATGCAAGCCGCCGCGCCCGGCCAGGTGCTGCTGAGCGCCAACCTGGCCCCCACTGTCAGCCGCCACTACACCGTCAACCCCCTGGCTGATATGTATGTCAAAGGTAAATCCGAGCCAATCCCCATCATCACCATCACCGGGCTAAAACCGGCGTCCGACATTCGCCTGTCCGAGCCGCAGTATACCACACCGCTGGTGGGACGGAGCGCCGAACTGGCCCTCATCGAGACGCAGCTGGCCCTGGCGCGCCAGGGTCACGGTCAGATTATCGGCGTGACCGGCGAGGCTGGCATGGGCAAGTCGCGGCTGGTGGCCGAGATCATTCGTCGGGCGCTGGCGGCGGGTTGCGTAGGCTATGGCGGCGAAGCCCAAGCCACCGCCACCCAGACCCCCTATCTGGCCTGGCAGCCCATCTGGCGGGCTTTCTTCAACCTGGACCCCCAGGCCACGCTCGCTGAACAAACGACCGCGCTGGAACGCGAACTCGTCCGCCTTGACCCCACCCTACTCCCTCGGCTGCCCCTGCTGGCCGAGGCGCTTGGCCTGCCCCTCCCCGACAACGAGTTGACCCGTCAGATGGACGGACGGCTGCGGAAGGAAGCGCGCGAGGGTCTGTTGATCGACTGTCTCCGCGCCCGCGCCGCCACCACGCCCTTGCTGCTGGTTTTGGAAGACGTGCATTGGCTCGATAGCCTATCAGTGGATCTCGCCAGCGCCATTGGGCGGGCCATCCCCGACTGGCCGGTGCTCGTCGTCCTGGCGTATCGGCCTCTCGAGACGTGGCGTGGGGCATCCTTTCCGGTCCTGGCGCTGCCCCACGTCACCACCGTCCAACTGACTGAACTTTTGCCCCAGGAGGCCACTCAGCTCATCCTCCACAAGCTGCGGGCGACGTATGGTCCTGACCTGACCCCCCCCGTCTCCGTCATGGACGCGATTGCCGGCCGGGCCGAAGGCAACCCCCTCTACATCGAAGAACTGCTCAACTACCTCCACGACCGAGGCATCGTCCCCGATACGCCTGAAGCGCTGGAACGCCTGGCATTGCCTGGCAGCCTTGCCAGCCTCCTGTTGAGCCGCATTGACCAACTCACCGTCGAGCAGCAAACCACCCTCAAGGTCGCCAGTATCATCGGCCGCGTGTTTCGCGTCGGCTGGCTGTGGGGGGTCTATCCCGCGCTTGGCCCGCCGGCGCGGGTGCGCGAGGACCTGGCGAGCCTGGCCCGGCTGGACCTGACGCCCCTCGATACCCCTGACCCCGACCTGCATTACCTGTTCAAACACGCGCTGACCCACGAAGTCGCTTACGACAGCCTCCCCTTCAGTCAGCGAGCACAGTTACATGGTCATCTGGCTGGGTGGCTGGAGACGCAGCCCGAGGTTGCGTCTGACCTGGACCTGCTGGCCTACCACTATGGCCGGAGCGCCCACACCGCCAAGCAGCGCGAGTATTTCCACAAGGCGGGCGACGCCGCTGCCGCGCGCTATGCCAACGCTCCCGCCGCGCAATACTATGAGCGGCTGCTGCCGTTGCTGGCCCCACCTGAACAGGGCCAGGCCCTCATAACACTGGGGAGGATTCTGGAGAAGCTCAATGAGTGGGAAGCGGCGGAGACACGGTATCAGCAGGCGCTCGCGCTGGCGGATGAGATAGCCGCCCTCCCCCTGCGGGCGCAAGCCCAGTTTGGGCTGGGCGTCGTCGAACGCTCGCGGGCGCGCTACGACGCGGCGCTCCAGTGGCTAGAGCAGGCCAGGCAAGGCTTCGTTCAGTTAGGGGACCGCCAGGGCCTCCGCTTCGTGTTGAACGAACTGGCGATTGTCTATCTCTGGCGCTATCAAGTCGAGCAGGGGGAAACGCTCCTGGCCGAGTGCGTGGCCCTGGCCGAAGCGGATAACGACGTGCGGCAACTCGCCAGCGCCTACTTTGTGCGGGGCAATCTAGCCTCGGTCAAGTCGGACTACGCGGCCGCCCGGCAGTATTACCAGCAGAGCCTGGCCTTGCGCCGCCAGCTAGATGACAAGCCCGGCGTGGCCGCTGCCATCACGAACCTGGGTATGCTTGCCATCGGCCAGGGGCAGTACGACGAAGCGCGCACGCTGTTACAGGCCAGCATCGCTCAGTATCAGGAGCTAGGGGCGCGACAGGATTACGGTCTCGCCCGCAGCGCGCTCGCGCTCGTTCGGATTGCCCAGCATCAGGCGGGCGAGGCCGGTGCGATCTTCATCGAAACCCTGGCCCTCTTCCGTGATCTTGGCTCGCTCCAGCATGTGGCCGGGAGTCTCATAGGCTTAGCGCGGGCGTCCCAGGCGGCCGATCCGACGGCCGATGCCAGCCGCTACGCCCTGCGGCTGTGCGGGGCCGCCGCGAACCTCTTCGAAACCCTGGGCAGCCAGCCCCTCCCCATCCAGGGCGCCTTGAGCGACCAAGTCCGCGCTGAGAGCGCGTTGTACCTCAGCGCGGCTGAGGTGCAGGCCGCCTGGGACGCTGGACACGCGATGACCTGGCCGGACGCTATCAGCTACGCCCTGGACGATAGACCTTGACATTTCGCCTGATGTTAGCGTTCCCCGGCCTGGCGCTCGCCCCTAACGCAGGAATTTACCGTCGGACAGCGGCGACCATGTAATTGGCCGTGGCCAAAGTTGACGCATCCTGGACATGGGTGACATCGGCCCCTGGCTTCATCAAGGCCTCGACCTGCGGCGCTCCCGCCTCCGGCACGCGATAGGCTTCTAGCTCGCTATGCGGGATGGCGTACAGGTGGCCGTCAGGCCCCCGCATGAGGGTCGCGGGGACCGTCTTAGGCTTGGCGGTGGACTTCCGCCGTGTCGTTTTCGGTTTCTCGTCCATGCTCAACTTCCTCCCGATTGATTGTCACGCTGTGACAAGCCCGTTCCCAGAACACCGTCGTCTCGAAATGGTAGCAGACCTGTTTCGGCTGCCCATCGGTTTCGAGCTGCCGCCGTATCGCCTGAAGCATAGCCAGAGCATCCAGCCGTTTCTGGTCCACGTGCCCCCGTGGTAGCCAGGCCCGCAACGCCGCCAGTTCAGCCGGCGGCAGTCCGGCCGCCATGCCTGCGGCGAGGAGGCGGGGATACGACCGCTCGGGGTAGAACAAGTCCTTAGCCATGTGGAGCAGGGCGGCGCGGGTCGCGGCGCTCAGGATGGCCTCGGCTTCGGCAGCAGCGAGCGTCGCCCGGATATTGACCAGCGCCACGGAAAGGGGCCGATAGTGAACCTCGGCCGGGCCATGCGCCACCGCCACCTCGTCGTCGTCCTCTAAGTCGCCGCTGGCATACGCCTCAAAGACCGCGCCCACCCCAACCATGCCAAACGGCGCCAACTCCGCCGCGCGTAACGCGCCCATACTGGCGCTGCCAAAGACATGGATGCCCTCCCGCATCGCCCACAAGATTTCCTTGTGCCAGACCGAGGGCACGCAGTCAAAATAGCCATCAATCACCCCAATGGCCTGGGGGCGGCGCAGAGCGGCGCGGTACACATCGCCCTGGGCGGCAGGCGGCCGATAGACGGCCTCCAGAACCTCGCTCCCTTCGGTGGCCGCCAGCGTCGGCCCGGTAAAGATATACACGCTCATGGGCGCGCCGCCCGCGCTCGCGCCCGGCGGCCGGGCACATAACTCGAGCCGCCCGATAAGGCTTCTAAGCCGGGAATGATGACCCGCACCACCGGCAAGCCAAACTCCGGGCGGGTCAGGTCCACCACAATCACCCGCTGGATGCCCGCCGCCTGGAGGCAGTCCAACTCCCAGGCCGCATCTTCATTAAACGTTTCGGCGTGCCAGGTGGGGCTGGCGGTAAAGGGACGGGTAGGCCTGACGGCCAGCCACTCGGCGCGGTGCTGCTCCCACAGGTCGGCGTCCCGCAGCCGCTCGTACTCCACCGGCAGACAGTCATCGCGCGAGCCGGCGATATAGGTGAGCCGGCCTTGCGCCGCCTCGGTCAAGGCGCGTAGCAGCGCAATCTCGCGTTGGGGGTGGCAGCCCTGGCCTTCGGCCACGGGCAGGCGGCGCACCACATCCCCCGACTCATCGTAGAGGCGACACAGGAACGTCGGCGCCCCCACATCCGAGGTCATGTCCCAGACAGCCACGCCCACGCTGGCGCGTTCATACTTGTCCAGCACGGCCCGACATAGCGGCTCGGTGACGGTCGCCAGATCAACACGGGTACGGGCGCGGGCCTCGGCCGGACGGAGCCGCCATAGAGTTGCCGCGTCGCGTTCAATCACCTCGCAGATGCCATGACTGAGGGCTTCGAGGTGGTGGTTGCCCGACGCCAGCCCGTTGGACGAGGCCAGGAAGCCCTCGCCACTCGCCGGCATCCCCACCGTGAAGTTCAGGTGCGCCAACTCATCGGGTACCCAGACTGGCTCATCGTGGAGCAGGTCGTAGCCCTCAATCCAGTGGATAGGCGTCTCAGGATGGAAAGCCCCGGCGGCATCCGCGGGCAGGCCGCTCACCTCGACGACCCGATGGGTATACCGCAACTCTTCGTAGCTGGCGAGTTTGAGCGGCAGGGTGATGCGTTCGGCGTGAAACGACTCTACCGCCTCCATCACCCCGGACGCCTGGGCCGAGGCCAGGTCCACGCCCTTGCCCTGTGCCACCGACAGCGAGCGGGAGTTGGGGCGGCAGACCATCACCACCGGCAGCCCAATGTGGTCGAGCCCGGTGATGTTGGCGATCCGGGTAATACCCATGACGGCCATCACCCGCCGCACCCGCGCGACCGTCTCGGCCGGGGGAATCAGGCGGTGGGCGCCTTGCTGGAACCCCTTCGGGACCACAGCATAGCGAGTACGCCGACCGCTCCGCGAGGGAGCCAGGGTGCGCGCCGACCGCACGCTCTTACCCCGCCCGCGCCCACTCAGGCGGCGCCAGGTGAAAGTGGTTTTGTAGGACAAACTCGGCCGACTCCAGCGCGCCCTCTACCCACCCCTGCGTCTGGGAGTAGGCCTCACCGCAAATGTAGACCGGCGCGTCCGGCGCCGGCTGGGCCACCTTGGGGGCCAGTTCCCAGCTATGCGTGTTGATATTCCAGGCGTGCATCGCGCCGCCATACGGGTCTTCGCCCCAATCAATAAAGGCCGCATCATACGGCTCCGGCGCGTCGGTCACGCCGTGGACCAGCATCACCTGGCGGTGGACTTCCTCAACCAGCGGGCCGGTGGCGCGCTGGCGGTAGGTAGACCACGCGAGGGCGTCATCCGCCGGCTGTCCTTTGCGCCGCCCGCGCGCCTGGAAGGGCGGCAGAGAATTGACATCGCGTAGCCCGGTCCAATAGTGGGCGGTGAGGGTATCATCAAACGCGGCGAGGAGCAGGGCATTCCGATTGGCCGGGTCGGCGCCGGGCTGATTGCCCTCGACCCCCCAGTACCAACACTGGCGAATCGGCAGGTCAGTGATGGCGTGCCCCTGCGTGATACCCGTCGTCTCCCACCACGGGTTGTCGTAGCACAGCCACGTTTTCAGCATGGGCACAGGGGTGACTGACTGAATCAGGCTATTAACGTGGCGGGTCAGGATGTGGCCGGTCGGGTCGAGTAACTCCAGGGCGCGGCGCGGCAGAGCCAGGATGACGGACCGCGCCGTGACCCGCCTGGGCCTGCCCGCCGCGAACGGCCCCCAGCCCCGACTATCCGCCTGGAACGTCAAGGTGACGCCTGGGCTGCCATCCGCCAGCGTGGTGGTATCCAGGGCCTGGAGGCGATGCCGCAGCCAGACGTGGCCGCCAGCGCGCTTAAACTGTTCGCACAGGGTCAGGGGCACCTGGTCATAGCCGTTGACCACGCGGCTAAAGACCGTGCCGGCTTGAATATCCTGCGTCTCGCGGATGAAGTTGATGGCGTTCAGGTTGAGCAGGTAAAAGTCAAAGCCGCCGCTATCGCGGGCGAAACTAAAGGCCTCGGCGCTCAAGCCGCGCGAGAGGAGATTCCAGAACCCCCACTGGGACAGGGGCCGGCTGGCGTAGCTGGCCCCTTGCAGATACTCGAATAGGGCCTGCCCCGTCAGTCCGCTCATGCCTGGCACAAGCTGTTG